>JAUSBQ010000406.1 GCA_030651965.1 Pseudolabrys sp.
GTGCCCGAGAGCTTGTCGTGCGGCACGCCCTGTTCCTCGGCGGCGACGATATAGAGCGCCAGCACCGGCAGCACCGCGCCGTTCATTGTCATCGACACGCTCATCTTGTCGAGCGGAATGCCGGAGAACAAGGTGCGCATGTCGTAGATCGAGTCGATCGCCACACCGGCCATGCCGACGTCTCCCGACACGCGCGGATGATCCGAGTCGTAGCCGCGATGGGTGGCGAGATCGAAGGCGATGGAGAGTCCCTTCTGGCCGGCGGCGAGATTCCGCCGGTAGAAGGCGTTTGAGTCTTCCGCGGTGGAGAATCCGGCATATTGCCGGATGGTCCAGGGCTGCGCCGCGTACATCGCGGGATAAGGCCCGCGCAGGTAGGGCGCCTTGCCGGGATAAGTGTCGAGGAAATCGAGGCCCATGAGATCGGCTTCGCCATAGACCGGCTTCACCGGAATGGCTTCCGGGGTCATCCACGGCGTGCCGGAAACATCACCGCCGGCAACCGGCGTATCGGCGAAGTCGACGGTGGCGAAATTCGGAACTTTGCTGGTCATTTGGCTCATGGCCGCACCAGACTATCATGCGTAGCCTGCAAGGTCGAAAGCACATCGCAGCCCATAAATACGAAGGATTTGACGCCGGCGTCGGTGAGCGCGGCTTCCAGTTCGCCCGGCCGGCCGGCGAGGTGGACGATTGCTCCGGTACTGGTCAGGGCTTTGGCTGCAGCGGCCGCCTGGTCGGCATAGGCCGCGTCGGAGCCACACAGGCAGGCGAGCGCCGCGCCCGACGCCTTGAAGGCCGCGATCATCGCGGCCTCATCCTTGAACCCGTCATTGCCGAGCGCCTCGATGCCGCCGGCCTCGTAAAAATTCCTGGCGAACATCGCGCGCGGCGTGAAGTCGGCGAGCTTGCCGAGCGTCGCCAGAAAGATTCTCGGGCGCGCGCCGGACTTGGCAAGCATGGCGTCGGATTTATCGCGCAGCGCCTCGAACGGTTCGGCCAGCCGCATGCGCGGCAGCGGTTCGATGCTCGCCGTGCCGTCTTTCGCCAGCGCGACCGGCGCGACGTCCAGCACCGCCGGCAATTTCTCGCCGAGGTTCGGATAGTCGCTGGTGCCGACCAACGTATCCTTGCGGCGCGCGATGGCCAATTGGCGCGCGGCGCGCACACTGGCGACGTTCTTCTGGATGAACCCGGCTTCGAGCGCGGCGAAGACGCCGCCGGCTTTCTCGATCGCCTGCAGTTGCGACCAGGCGGCGGCGCACATGTCGCCCGTCAGCGCCTCGATGGCGCCGGAGCCGGCGGCCGGATCGCTGACCTTCGCGAGATTCGATTCCTCGAGCAGCACGAGCTGGGTGTTGCGTGCGACCCGGCGGGCAAAAGCATCAGGCAATCCCAATGCGAGCGTGTGCGGCAGCGCGACGATGCTGTCGGCGCCGCCCAGACCTGCCGCCGCGACCGCGACCGTCATGCGCAGCAGGTTCACGTCCGGATCGCGCTTGGTCATCATGCGCCATGCCGTCTCGGCGGCGACGTATGCCGGTTTCGGTGCAAGGCCGCAGGCCGCTTCGACGCGCGCCCACAGTTTGCGCAAGCTGCGGAATTTGGCGAGGCTGATAAATTCGTCGGCGTCGGCGGCGAGCCGGAAATAGATCATGCCGAGCGCGGCATCGAGCGGAACGCCGGAGGCTTCAAGCGCGCGCAGATAGTCGAGCGCGCTGGCAATGGCGAAGGAAAGCTCCTGCGCTTCCGAGCCGCCGGCGTTGTGAATGATGCGGCCGTTGGCCACCGCGAACGGTCCGGCAAAGCCCTGGTCGGCCAGTTCGCGCACCATGCCCGCGAAGCTCTTCGACAGTTCGGTCCACGGCTTCGGCGTCGCGCCACTCGCGGCGAAGCCGCCGATCGGATCGATGCCGGCGCGCAGATCAACCGTGCCCGGGGCGGTGCCGCGCGCTTTCACCAGCGCGGCGAAATTCTGCACGGCGGTGGGCGTCTGCCGGCCGAGGTCGAAGTCGATGGTGATGCCGGCGTCGAGTTCGACACCGTCGAGCACGCGCTCGAGCGTGTCGGGCGAAGCATCGAGCCCGTAGCCATTGGCGTTGACCGAGCCGGCCATCACCAATGTCAGTCCGGTCGCGCCATTTTCCAGGTCGAGCAGGGCCTGCTTATTGGCGGCTTTCGCCTCCGGATGGTCGACCCGCTGCATTACCTTCCACGCCGTGGCGAGCGGGCGGCCGGCGACGGGTTGGACGCCCGCTGCGCGCGGGTAGAGCGGCTGGACTTTGAGGCCGTCATAGGTCTGGCTGACCAGCCGCTTTTCGAAAGCAGCGCCTTTGAGCGCCGCATCGACCATCTTCCGCCATTCGGCGGCGTCGGTTGCGGGAAATTCGGCGGCGAGACGAAGGTGGTCATTCATGGGGGACAAATTGCCATAGAAGGCGCCAAATCGCTATTCGTGGCGCTATTGAGATAAAGCAAATTACATGCCCGGTCCGCGCAACGGCGGCAACCGCTCGATTCCGGTCGTATCGACCTTGGCGAGCGCATCGCGCAGCACCTGCCCCGCGATGACGCGGTCGCCCGCGATCTCGGTCAGCGGCAGCAGCACGAAAGCCCGCTCGAACAGCCGCGGATGCGGCAGGATCAGGCCGGGCTCGTCGAGCGTCAGATCGTCATAGGCGATGATGTCGATATCGGCGGTGCGTGGCCCCCAGCGCTTCTCATGCGCGCGGTCGCGGCCGAGCTTCATCTCGACCTCCTGCGCGCGCGCCAGAAGGTCGCGCGGCGACAGCGTTGTGTCGACTGCGATGCACAGGTTGATGAAGGGCGGTTGGTACTTGAAGCCCCAGGGCGGCGTGAAGTAATCGGACGACCGCGCGGTCAGCCGCACGTCAGGACGATCGCACAGCAGTTGCACCGCCCGGTCAAGGATTGCCCGGCTGTTACCGACATTGCCGCCCAAAGCAAGGAGGGCGTCGGTCATGGTTTCGATTTTTGCCGGGTCCGCACCACCGTGACGCCGACGTCGCTGAACGTGGCGGCGATCGGCGCATGCGGTTTGTGGATCGTCACCGCGATGGCGCGCACGCGCGGGAAGGTGGCAAGGACCGCATTGGCAACGCCGCCGGCGGCGGCTTCGATCAGGCGGAAGCGCTGCGCGCAGAAGGCGTCGCTGGCGCAGGTGGCGACCTGGTCGTAGGAGACGGTGTCTTTCACCCTGTCCGAGCGCGCGGCGTCGGTCAGGTCGATATCCAGATCGAGGTCGATGGTGAAAGTCTGCCCGACCTTGGCCTCGTGCGCCATCACGCCGTGATAGGCGTGCAGCGACAGACCCTTGATGAAAATACGGTCGTTCATGGTGTGTCTTTATGGCGTTCCGTCGATGGCCGCAGCCTGGATGGCCAATGTCACCCGCAGCGCCTGCACGGTCTCGGCCACATCATGCACCCGCACGATCGAAGCGCCAGCGGCGATTGCGATCAAATGGCTGGCGATGGAACCGCCGATGCGCCGGTCGGGCGGCGCGGGGGTCACTGAATTGATGAAGCGTTTGCGCGACGCGCCGACCAGAAGCGGCAGGCCGAAGCCCTTGAACTCGGACAAACGCGCCAGACAGACGATGCTCTGTTCCGGCGTTTTTCCAAAACCTATCCCGGGGTCGAGCACGATGTTCTCGCGCGCGATGCCGGCTTGTGCGGCGATCTCCAGGGTGCGGGCAAAGAAGGCGATGACGTCGGCGACGATGTCGATATTGGGGTTGACGGCCTCGCGGTTATGCATGGCGATGACCGGTACGCCGCGTCTGGCCACGAGCGGCGCCATGTCGGGATCCTGTTGCAAGCCCCAGACGTCGTTGACGATGGAAGCGCCGTGGTCGAGCGCCCAGGCGGCGACGTCTGCCTTGAGGGTGTCAATCGACACCGGAAGGCCCAGGGCTGCGACCGCCGGCAGCACCGGCTTCAGCCGCGCCATTTCATCCGCGGCGGAGACCGGCTTGGCGTCGCCATAGGGCCGCGTCGACTCCGCGCCGATATCGAGAATGTCGGCCCCTTGCTCGGCCATCTCGGCCGCATGGGCAAGCGCGCGCTCGGCATCGAAAAACTTCCCGCCGTCGGAGAAGGAGTCCGGCGTGACGTTGAGAATGCCCATCACCAGCGGCCGGCCGCTGCGCAGCAGCGCGGCGAAGGGCTGCGCGGAGGAGCGCATTTCCGATGGGTTCGAGGCTTGCTGGGTTATTGCCATGGCCGGTCGCTTTGCGCGGTCGGCGGCAGGCTGTCAAGCGGAGGCCGGAGCGGGCGTACTTAGTAAGAAATCTTGATCGGCAATTTCTTGGCGTGGTCGATCCAGCGTTCGACCACTTTCTCGGACGGCAAGAACCGCACCAGTTTGCGCTTGCGGTTAGCTTCGGCCATCGCCTTGGCGAGGTTGGCCGGGTTGCGGTACTTGAGCTCCTTGACGGTATCGACGCCGGCGTGGTGGAGCAGTTCGGAATACTCCTTGCTGACGCCTTTGACGCGCATCCGGTCGGCCTGGTTGGCCCAGCACAGCCACTGCTTTTCGTCGATCTTGGTCTTATCGGCGAGTTCCTTGCGGCCCTTCACCGTGCGCGCGGCTTCAAGCAGCTTTTCCGTCGACCGGATCCCCACCGACTTTAGGGTCTTGGCGGCGTCGCCATCGATCCCTTCGATATCGGTGATGGGATAGGACATACGGGTCTCCTTGCCTTCTTCAAATTTCTTCGGATTTCGTCGTGACGCCCGGCGGGGCGCTCAAATGAATTGGCTGAGGCCCGGAATGGAGCCGACAATCTCACCGATCGTGTCTTCGCCGGCCTTTTCGCGGGCGTAGGCAATGACTTCCTTGGTGACGCCCTGAACCTGACCCATGCTCAGGCCGGCGCCCATCATCTTGGTACCGGCGCCCATCAGTCCGCCCATGGCGAACATGCCGCCGCTATCGGCGGCCTGCGCGGCCAGCAGGGCTTCCGCACCGGGCAGCTTATCGATCAAGGCTTGCACCTTGTCGGGCGGACCTTCCTTTTTGAGAAAGTCGAGAATGATGCCGACGGATTTCTCAGCGGCGGCCTGATCGATGCCAACATTGGCAACGAGACGTTCAATTAATTCGTTCATGAGCCCCTCACGTCCCGCACTGTCGGCAGGTTGCAAAACATATTGAACGTCGTTGACGGGGATGACAAGCATGAAGCGCGATCACGTTTCGAGATTGCTTCCGTCGAGTACCACCGCTCATGAAAATTTCTAGATCAAAAGTACCTGACCCGCTGTGATCCTCATCACATCTTCGTCGCCCTTCGCCGGGCCGCAGTTCCTATAGATAAAAAGTCGGATTGGGTAGTGCTACGTTTGGCATTATTCCGATTTGCCCGGGACTTAGGGCGGTGTTGCTTAAAACTGTCTGAACCAGCAGGTTTATGCGTCGTTTCGATTGGTGGCGCCGCGGTTTTCGTCTCGCGGCCGGCTGCGCTCCCGCTTTTCATGCCGCGCGCGGGTTGCTAGCGTGGAATTTGATTTGAAAGGAACCAATCCATGAGCACACTGGACGCGGTTTTGAGCCGCATCGACCAGGATATCGACCAGAGCGTCGAGCGGCTGTTCACGCTGCTCCGCATCGCGTCGATATCGACCGATCCGGCCTTCAAGGACCAATGCCGCGCCGCCGCCGAGCATGTCGCCGCCGATCTAACTTCGATCGGTTTCGACACCGAAGTGCGGCCGACCGACGGCCACCCGGTAGTGGTTGGCAAATCGAACGGCAGCACCGCTTCCGGCGCCGCCGGTCCCCGGGTGCTGTTTTACGGCCATTACGACGTGCAGCCGGTCGATCCCCTCAATCTATGGAAGACGCCGCCGTTCGAGCCGCGCATCGAAACGCTGCCCGGCGGCCGCAAGATCATCGTCGCGCGCGGCGCCTGCGACGACAAGGGCCAAGCGATGACCTTCATCGAGGCCTGCCGGGCCTACAAGGCAGTCACAGGCAAGCTGCCGCTGTCGATTACAACCATGATCGAGGGCGAGGAGGAGTGCGGCTCGAAGAATCTGTTCGCTTTCGTCCGCGACAACGCCGAGGAGTTCAAACTCGACCTCGCTTTGGTCTGCGATACAGCCATGTGGGACGCCCAAACCCCGGCGGTCACCACGTCGCTGCGCGGTCTGGTCTATGAGGACGTGAAGATCACCTGCGCCGATCGCGATCTCCACTCCGGCGTGTTCGGCGGTGCGGCGCAGAACCCCATCCGTTTGCTCGCCAAGATCCTCGGCGCGATGTGGGACGACAATGGCCGTGTCACCATTCCCGGCTTCTATGACGGCGTCAGCGAACTGCCCGACGACATCAAGGCGGACCTGAAGGGCCTCGACCTGACCGCCGAAAAATTCCTCGGGCCGATTGGCCTGAAAATCCCGTCCGGCGAAAAGGACCGCATGTTGATCGAGTTGGTCACCACACGGCCGACCGCCGAGATCAACGGCATCATCGGCGGCTATACCGGCGAGGGCGCCAAGACCGTCATTCCCGGCGAGGCGTCAGCCAAGGTGTCGTTCCGCCTGGTCGGCGATCAGGACCCGGAAAAGATTCGCGACAATTTCCGTCAATTTGTGCGCGACAGACTGCCATCGGATTGCGGGGTCGAGTTCGGCAATTTCGGACTGGCCGGCGCGCTGCAACTGTCGTTCGACAATCCGGCGCTGAACAAGGCGCGCACCGTGCTCGGCGAGGAGTGGGGCAAGAAGGCGGTCGCGGTCGGCGCCGGCGGCTCGATCCCGATCGTGGCCGATTTCAAGAACGTGCTCGGCATGGACTCGCTGCTGGTCGGCTTTGCGCTCGACGACGACCGGGTGCATTCGCCGAACGAGAAATTCGACCTGACGTGCTATCACAAGGGCATCCGCTCCTGGGCGCGGATCCTGCATGCGCTAGCGGAGGGCTAGTCAGCACGTCAAGCGGCCTTCATCTCCATGAGTTGCTCGAAGCCGTTACGGTCTGACAGCAGCGCGCGCTTTTCCTTGACGGTCAGTAGGGCCAGCGTTTCGTCGAGCGACTCCGCCTCGGCCATCTTGGCCTTGGCGAGCACCAGATCGGCATTGACGTCGCCGCGCTTTCGCGGCGCCAGCGGTTCGAGCGCCCGGAGATGGGCTTGCCGAAGCGCGTCGCTGCCGCGAAAGAGGTCGCCGATCTTGGCGTCGTCACAGGGCAGGCTCTCTGACAGTTCATTGGCGCGCCGCAGGATGGTGGGCGGATCGCGTTCTTCCGGCACCATCAGCAGGCGCATGCCGCGCAACGCCAGACCCACGTCCGAGCGCGCAGTGATCGCCGCGAGCGGCATGGCCAGCACCAGGCCGACGATGACCGGCGTCATCCACAGGAACAGCGACAACGACACGGCGAAGGCCGCGGCTCCGAGCAACACGCCGATAAGCGTCATGCGGCCATAACGGCGCAACAATTCGGAAAACGGCAGACTACCGTCGTCGCGCCGTTGCACCTGCCACCCGGCGTCGCTGCCGAGCAGAACGCCCGCTACCGCCTGCGACTGAAACAGCATCATCACCGGCGCGATCAAGGCGGACACCAGAATTTCCACCACGATGCTGAAAAATGCCGCGATGGCGCCGCCGAAGCCGCGCCGTTCGGTGCCGTTAAACAGCAAGACGATGTAAGCGAGAATTTTCGGCGCAATCAGGATGCCCATGGTGGCGCCAAACACCCAGGCGGCGCGGATCGGGTCTTCTTCGGGCCATTGCGGGAATAGCGAATAGCCTTTCGAGAAATACTCAGGCCGGATAAAATGCGCCTGCAATGAAATCAAGATGCCGGTGACGAGAAAGACCAGCCACAAAGGGGCCGTCAGGTAGGAGCCGATGCCGGTCATAAAATGCAGGCGCGACATCCAATGCAGCCCGCGCGCCCGCAGCACCTTCCAGTGCTGCATATTGCCCTGGCACCAACGACGGTCGCGCGCGGCGTATTCGGTCATCGACGGTGGCGTCTCTTCGTAGCCGCCGAGCAGGCCGGGCGCCATGACGATGGCCCAGCCGGCGCGCCGCATCAGCGCCGCCTCGACGAAATCGTGACTGAGAATATGGCCGCCGAACGGCTTGCGGCCCTTCAACAGCGGCAGGCTCGCATGCGCGGCGAAAGCCTTGACGCGGATGGCGGCGTTGTGGCCCCAGTAGTTGCTCTCCGTTCCGAACCACCAGGCAATACCGCGCGCGAGCATGGGCCCATAAAGCCGCCCGGCGAACTGCTGCAGGCGTCCGAACAGGCTTCGCGCGTTGACGATGATCGGCAGGGTCTGGATCAGGCCGACATGCGCGTTGCGCTCGATCGCCGATGTGATGCGAACAATGATGTCGCCGGTCATCAGGCTGTCGGCATCGAGAATGACCATGCTCTCGTAATGGCCGCCGAAGCGCTCGACCCACTCGCCGATATTGCCCGCCTTGCGCGCCGTGTTCTCGCGCCGATGCCGGTAGAAAATCTGCCGGCATTGGGTTCGTTCGCGCATCGCCAGGAACTGCGCCTCCTCGTGAATCCAGATGTCCGGGTCGGTGGTGTCGCTGAGAACGAAGAAATCGAATTGCGCGAGGCGGCCGGTCTCGACGACCGACTCGTAGGTTGCCTGGAGCCGCGCGAACAGCCGGCTCGGCGTCTCGTTATAGGTCGGCACCAGCAACGCGTGACGCGCGGCCAAGTCCGGCAGCGGGCCGTCTGCTTCGATGTCCAGCGCGCCATCCTTGCCGAGCAGCGACAGCACGAAGCCGATCAGCGCGCTGACGAAGGAGAAGGCGACCCAGGCAAACAGAACGACGAACAGCACCAGCACGACGGCCTCGAGCGTGGTCAACGACGTCACCGCCAGCACTTGATACATCTGGTCGGCGCCGAACACGGTCATTGCGGTAGTTGCCAGGAAAACGAAGGCGCGGCGCAGCGCCAGTCCCGCCGGCTTTACCGCGACTGGCGGCGCCTTCGCTCCGCGCCGAAGATCCTGCGCCGGCATGGCGATCGGCGATTCCGCCGGTAGAAAATTCACCGCCGTGGCGGCGGATGAATGCGGCCGCGCCTTGGGGTTTGTTACGGCGTCCATCGGTAAACCCAGACCTCACTGAGCGGCTCGTCGCCCTGCATCAGTTGAGCCCGCAATTCGACCACCGGCTTGCTCTCGGGATTAAGATTGAAGCTAAGCCGCCAGCCGCCGGACTCCGGATTGGGCTGCGACACGACATTCGTGATCTTGCCGAAATTCGCGGTGACCGCGCCGCGTACCGTGTCCGGCTTGATGTCCTTGAGATTGTCGCCGATGATGTCGAGGACGAAGAGACGGCCGTCTCCGGCCGCGCCGGCGCGCGTCGTCCGGAATTCCGCCAGCGGCAATTTTTCGCCGGTGCCCCAATGCAGCCGGTAGGTGAAGGCATATTCGCCCTTGGCGCGCAGCGGATCTTTCGGGTGCCAGAAG
>JAUSBQ010000435.1 GCA_030651965.1 Pseudolabrys sp.
CGCCATCATCGGCGACCAGATCGCCGATCTGTCGCGCGGCACCTCCGACCTGTCGCGGCAGATGGCCGAGATGTCGCGCCGCATCGCCGCCGTCGAGACCCGCCTGGAAGCCACCGTCAGCCGCCAGCGCGGCGCCAACGACCCGCTTGCCGCCGAAATCGGCGAACTCGGCGGGCTGGTGCGCCAGATTGCCGAGACGGTGGCCGCGCATGAAACGATTTTCCGCGACCATGGCGCGATGCCGCCGCGCGCGGTCGCCTCCGTCGCACCCGACGAACCGCTGCCGGCCGGGGATGTTCCCCTGACATTGAGCGAAGCCGACGCGGTGAGCGGCCCGCGCCGCTTCCAGGGCATGAGCCGCGAAGCGATCGGCGAATTGATCGCCAAGGCGGCGGACTCCAACCGTATCGATCTTTATCTCCAGCCGATCGTCACGCTGCCGCAGCGCAAGGTGCGCTTCTATGAGGCGCTGTCGCGCCTGCGAACCGAGCAGGGCGATATCGTTCCGGCCGGCGATTTCATCGACGTCGCCGAAAGCGTCGGTCTGATGCCGAAGATCGACAACATGCTGGTGTTCCGTTGCGTGCAGGTGGTGCGCCGCCTGCAACTGAAAAGCCGCGACGTCGGTCTGTTCTGCAATATCAGCGCATCGACCTTGACCGACTCGATCTATTTCCGGCAGTTCCTCGATTTCATGGAGGCCAACCGTGCGCTCGCGGGTTCGCTGACCTTCGAATTCACGCAGGAAGCCTATCGCGCCTTCGGCCCGCTCGAACACGAGAGCCTCGCCGCGCTGGCTGAGCGCGGCTTCCGCTTCTCGATGGATCACGTTACCGACCTGCGGTTGGAGGCCAAGGAGATGGCCGACCGCTCGTTCCGTTTTCTGAAGGTTCCGGCCAAGCTGCTGCTCAATCGCGCCGCCTCGGCGCAAAGCGACATTCACGCCGAGGATCTGGCCGACCTGATGGCGCGTTCCGGCATCGACCTCATCGCCGAGCGCATCGAGAACGAGAGCATGGTCGTCGACCTGCTCGACTACGATGTGCGCTTCGGCCAGGGCTTCCTGTTCTCGGCGCCGCGTCCGGTGCGCGCCGAAGCCCTGCACGGCGCCGCCGCCAGCAACACCGGCGGCCTGGACAAGCAGGCTGCCAACACCTCGTTGAGCGATTACCTCGCCGCCAACGCGCCCTCACTCTGATCGGATAATTTCCGTGCCGAATTTGATCCCGCACTTTTCGGCGCTTGCGCCCGACTATGACGTGTTTCTGTGCGACGTCTGGGGCGTCGTGCATAACGGCGAAGTGTCGTTCCCCGACGCCTGCGACGCGCTTATGCGGGTCCGTGCCATGGGCAAGGTGGTGGTTTTCATTACCAACGCGCCGCGTCCCGGCGAGGCGGTGATCCGCCAGATCGCGCATCTTCACGTCCCGACCGAGGCCTATGACGCCATCGTGTCGTCCGGCGATGTGACCCGCGACGTCATCGGCCACCGCAAAGGCCAGACTTTGTGTCATATCGGCCCGGAACGCGACCATTCGATCTTCACCGGGCTCAACGTCAAATTCGCGCCGCTCGAGACGGCGGACTATGTCGTCTGCTCCGGTCTCGACGACGACGAGACCGAGACGCCGGAATCCTACCGCCCGCGTCTCGAGACGATGCTCAAGCGCAAGCTGTTCATGCTGTGCGGCAATCCCGATCTCGTCGTCGAGCGCGGCAGCCGGCTGGTCTACTGCGCCGGCGCCATCGCCGATCTCTACGCCACCATGGGCGGCGAGGTGCTGTACGCCGGCAAGCCGTACCGGCCGATCTACGATCTGGCGCTCGCCAAGGCGGAGGCGATTTCCGGCCGCAAGGCGGACCTCAGGCGCGTGATGGCGATCGGCGACTCGGTGCGCACCGATCTCAAAGGCGCGCGCGCCTATGGCATCGACATGCTGTTCATGGCGGCCGGCATTCACGCCGAGGAATTCGGCGGCCGCGACCAGCCCAATGCCGAGGCGATGAAAACCGTGTTCACAGCCGCCGGCGAGATGCCGACCGCGGTGATGAAGCATCTCGTCTGGTAATCAAGTAATCGGCGCTGGGTTGAACAAAGCCAGCGCGTTATAGAGACCCCATTTGTCGGTGCAGGTCTTCTTGCGGCCGCTGGCGACGTCCAAAATCAGCCGGAAGATTTCCCAGCCGACATCCTCGATCGTCGCCTCGCCGGTGGCGATGGTGCCGGCATTGACGTCGATCAGATCGGCCCAGCGTTGCGCCAGTTCGTTGCGCGTCGCCACCTTGATGACCGGGACCGACGACAACCCGTAGGGCGTGCCGCGTCCGGTGGTGAAGATGTGGACGTTCATGCCCGCGGCCAGTTGCAGCGTGCCGCAGACGAAATCGGATGCCGGCGTCGCCGCGAAGATCAGGCCCTTGTCGCGCACGCGCTCGCCCGGCGACAGCACGCCGGAGATCGCGCTCGATCCGGATTTCGCCGACGAGCCCAAAGCTTTCTCGACAATGTTGTTGAGGCCGCCCTTCTTGTTGCCCGGCGTCGTATTGGCGCTGCGGTCGACGCCGCCCTGGGCCAGATAATCGTCGTACCACTTCATCTCGCGGATGAGATCGCGCGCGACCTGTTCGTTGGCGGCGCGCGGCGTCAGCAGATGGATGGCGTCGCGCACTTCCGTCACCTCGGAGAACATCACGGTGGCGCCGGCGCGCACCAGCAAATCCGAGGCGAAGCCGAGCGCCGGATTGGCGGTGACCCCGGAAAAGGCGTCGCTGCCGCCGCACTGCATGCCGACGACGAGATCGGAGGCCGGGCAGGTCTCACGCTTGCGCGCGTCGAGCACCTTGAGGCGCGCATCGGCCATCTGCATGATCAGGTCGATCATGGCGCCGAACGAGGTGAGGGCCTCATCCTGCAAACGCATGATGCCGGTCGCTGCGGTATCCTTGCCGTCGGGCAGCAGGCGTTCCGGCTGAAGCTTCTCGCAGCCGAGGCCGACGATCATCACCTCGCCGCCGTAGTTCGGATGCCGGGCGAGATTTTGCAGCGTGCGGATCGGGATTTCGGACTTCGGCGCGTTGATGGCGACACCGCAGCCATAGACATGCGTGATCGCGACGACGTCGTCGACGTTCGGATATTTCGGCAGCAACTCGTCCTTGATGCGCTTGAGCGCAATCTCCAGCGTGCCGGCGACGCATTGCACGCTGGTCGAGATGGCGAGGATGTTCTTGGTGCCGACCGAGCCGTCTTTGTTGCGGTAGCCCTCGAACGTATAGCCCGTCAGCGGCGGCAGGGCAGGCGGCGTGCGTGTCGCCAGTTCAAGACCGTTGAGGTTTGGCGGCTCGGGCATGCGGACGCGCGATTCCTCGACCCAGCTTCCGGCCGGGAGGGCCTCCAGCGCATAGCCGATGACTTCGCCGTAGCGCACGATCGGCGCGTCTTGCGCGATGTCGGCGAGCGACACCTTGTGGCCCTGCGGCACGAATTCGCGCAGCGTCAGCCCGTCGGGAAAGCGCGTGCCCGCCGGCATACCGAAGGCATTGACGATGATCGCGACGTTATCGGCCTCGTTGAGCCGGATATAGCGCGGCGTCTCGACCGGCGGCTTCACTGGTATGGTCATCATACGCACTCCGCCGGCCAATATAGCGGGTGGGGAGGATGTGGGAAGGGTATTCGGCCTCATGGTGAGGAGCGCTGCGTCAGCAGCGCGTCTCGAACCATGGGCCGCCCGCATCCTTCGAGACGCCGCTTGCGCGGCTCCTCAGAGCCTGACCGAAAAAGCGGTGAGTGATCCCAGCGGGCTGTGATTCCATCGGATTTGCAAAGATTCGAGGGAGATCACGATGGCCTGGACTGGGACCACTCGCGCATACTAT
>JAUSBQ010000440.1 GCA_030651965.1 Pseudolabrys sp.
CATCCCGTCCCAACGAACGAGGGGGCGTTTGATCAGCGTCGTCAGATGCTGGGGCGGGGAGCGGTGGCCGGTGGGGGTGTCGGAGATTCGGCGCAACAAACCCATCGGCGGTCCAAGCCGCTTGGTCCCGATGCGCCAGCCGCGCATCACCAGGGGCGGAAGTGCGCGTGGCGCGCGATGTCTAATGCAAAGGCCGGAACACCACCCGCCGGAGCCAGAGACATCGGCACATGTGCACGGATGTCCCGACAGCGGTAGATAGGCAATCCTAGAGCAAGAGGGAGCCTGAAAAGGTCAGTCCACCGGGGGTCAAGCGGAGCAAACCTACAAACACCGCGCGCGGAGCGCCGGGAGACCGGCAACTGCGTGGTGACGACGTCTGTGCACTACTAACTCACATCGTGCACAGAGCTGCGGGGTTGTTGCGACCCCGGCGTTCCGCGCGCCCTCGTTTTGAGAGGGCGATGGAAGGCTCGTCCGTCGAAGCCCGAAGGGCGAAGACGGAAAGGCACTTCACGCGACGGCCTGCCCGGGGCCGCTAAGAATACGGGCGATGAATCACGTCTGGACTCTTCTTCTTATCCCTCCCCTGCATGGGGAAGGATAAAGAAAGATTGCTGTTTGAAAATTGAATCGGTGGTTCGGTCCCGCGCGGGACCCAACAGAACTTGCCTACTTCGCCCCGGAGGCGGCGTCCTGCGCGTTGAAGAAGCGCACCATCACGTCGGTGGCGTCGGCCGGCGGCGCGGCCAGCCGGCTCTGGAATTCCACGGTCTCGTTCGGCCCGAGAAGGCTGCGGCGGGGCAGCGCGGTCCAGGTATAGACCTCCTGGCCGGTGGCGTTGCGCGCCGAGAAGCGCAGACGCGGCACTTCGGTCGGCTTGTTGGCGGTGTTGGCGATCACGCCTTCGACGATCAGGATGTTGACGCCGTCCTGCGCCTCCTTGACGATTCTGACCTTGTCGAATTTCAGATTGCGCAGATTGACCGGCAGGCCGACCGCGGCGAACAGCGAGGCAGTCTGCGGCAGATAGCGCACCACTTCGCTGCGTGCGCCGATCAGCGCGACGTTGAAGGCAAACAGCACCAGGATGACCGCGGTCCAGCGCGAGGTGCGTTTGGATTGCTGGCGGCGCGCCTTCAGCCGCGCGCGGCGGGCGACATAGCTGTCGGCTTCTTCCGGGTCGGGCTCGCCGAATGGCGGACCGTCATGCGGATCGTGATGAGGGCCGTAATGCTCAATCGGCGGCACCAGCGACGGGGCATTGGTGACGGCGAGGCCGGCGTGTTCATCATGAGGTTCGTCGGGACGCGGCGCCAGATCAGTATTCCGGGTCGCCTCGTCGAAGGCTGGCGGCGCGAATTCGGTGTCGCTCGCGGGCGGGAATTTGTCGGCTGGATCGCCGCCGAAATCGTCGGCTTGGGCGGCCTGGTCCAAGGCTGCCTGGTCTATGGCTGCCGGCGGCGGCGGGGTGTCGCCCTGCGGCGCGGCTGTCGGGTCCGGATAGGCGCCCGCCGATTCGGCTTGCGCCTCGGCGATGACCCCATCGACAAAGGCCGAAACGTTCGGCGTCGATTTGGACGCACCGGCAAACCAGGTCGATTTGCAGCGCGCGCAACGCACGGCGCGGCCGCTCGGTCCGACCGAGGCCGGGTCGATCATGTAGGAGGTCGCGCAGTTGGGGCAGACAATCAACATGGACATCAACGTCTTTTGTTGCCCAAACCTACCAGCCGACCGTTAATGGACTGGAAACCATGCCGGGCCCGGCCAATTGCCGGGGCAGGCGCCAAACCCGGGGCCTATGCCGATGGCCGCTGTGTGATATTCCTGTAAAAGCGCGAATCTCGGGGTTTCCCGGTGCTTCCTGGCAGTTCCGGCGGGCTTCGGGGCTTCGACGCAGGCAAAAGATGGCGGCGGGGAAATCCTCGGGGCTTTTCAAGAAAACCATCGGAGACGGGCGTGGTCCGATTCGAAAACGTAGGTCTTCGTTACGGTCTCGGCCCGGAGGTGCTGCGCGATCTCACATTCCGCATCGAGCCGCATTCCTTTCAGTTTCTCACCGGTCCGTCCGGCGCCGGCAAAACCTCGCTGCTCAAGCTGCTGTTTCTGTCGATGAAGCCGACGCGCGGGCTGATCACGCAATTCGGCCATGACGTCGCGACCCTTTCCAAGGATGCGGTGGCGACCTTGCGCCGCCGGATCGGCATCGTGTTCCAGGACTTCCGCCTGCTCGATCACATGACGACCTACGAGAACGTCGCATTGCCGTTACGCGTGATGGGCCGGCACGAGGACAGCTACCGCGACGAAGTCATCGAACTGCTGCGCTGGGTCGATCTCGGCGACCGGATGTGGGCGCTGCCGCCGGTGCTGTCCGGCGGCGAGAAGCAGCGCGCCGCGATCGCGCGCGCGGTGATTGCGCGGCCGCAACTGCTGCTCGCCGACGAACCGACCGGCAATGTCGATCCGCCGCTGGCGCAGCGCCTGCTGCGGCTGTTCATCGAACTCAACAAATCGGGAACTTCGGTGGTGATCGCCACCCACGATATCGCCCTGATGGACCAGTACGATGCGCGTCGTCTGGTGCTGCATGACGGCCGGCTTCACATTTATGATTGAGACTTCAAGAGATTTATGATGGCGGACGAGACGCAAGAGGAACTCACCGCGCCGGCGCGACTGCAAAGCGGCGCCCGGCCGCGCTTTGAGACGCCTTTGGTGCCGCGCAATTCCATTTCCGGCAGCGCTTTGGTCGCCGTCGTTGCGATCATGACATTTCTCGCGTCGCTCACGACCGGCGCGGTAATGCTGGTCAATCAGGCGGCCAGCGAATGGCAGTCGGACGTCGCCCGGGAAATCACCATCCAGGTGCTGCCGGCGCCGAATCGCGACGTCGATGCCACCGTCGACAGAGCGGCGTCCGCCGCGCGGGGCTTCGCCGGCATCGGCGATGTGCGCGTCTACACGAAAGAGGAATCGGCCAGACTGCTGGAGCCGTGGCTCGGCACCGGCTTGTCGCTGGCCGATTTGCCGGTGCCGCGCCTGATCGTGGCCAAGATCGCCGCCGGCGCGACGCCGGACCTTGCGCAGTTGCGCCGTCTGCTGGCCGCGCAGGCGCCCGGCGCAATGCTGGACGATCATCGCGGCTGGGTCGATCGCATGCGCGCCATGGCTGGCACGGCGGTCGCGGTCGGCGTCGGCGTGCTGCTGCTGATGTTCGCGGCGACCATTCTCTCGGTGACCTTCGCCACGCGCGGCGCGATGGCGACCAACAAGACCGTGATCGAGGTGTTGCACTTCGTCGGCGCCAAGAACGGCTTCATCGCCGGCAATTTTCAGCGCCACTTTTTGCTGCTCGGTTTGCAGGGCGGCGCCATCGGCGGCGGCGGCGCTATTCTGCTGTTCGCGCTTGCCTCGGTCATCAGCGGCTGGTTCGCCGGCACCGCCGGCGGCGACCAGACCTCGGCGCTATTCGGCTCGTTCTCGATCGGCGTGGCCGGCTATGTCGGCGTGCTATGCCAGGTCGTCCTGACCGGGCTGGTGACAGCGCTGACCTCGCGGCATACGGTCAACCGAACCCTTGAGATGATCGATTAAAATGTTCGCAGGTCTCGCCCGCTGGATCGGTTTTCTGACGATGACGGTTGCCGCCGTCGGGACTCTGCTGCTGGCCGGCGGGTTTTTCTGGTTCGCGATGCAGATTTCCGGCGAGGAAGTCACCTTGGAGCGCAAGGCGGATGGCATCGTCGCCCTGACCGGCGCGGCGTCGCGCATCCCGGATGCCATCGAGCTTCTGGCGGCGGAGCGTGGCAAGCGCTTGCTGATCACCGGCGTGCATCGCGCCACCCGCGCCACCGAGATCGCCCGGCTGACGCCGCTTTATTCCAAATATTTCATCTGCTGCATCGACCTTGACCGTTCCGCGCTCAATACGCTGGGCAACGCGCTGGAAACCAAGCGTTGGACGCGGGAGCACAGCTTCAACTCGCTGATCGTGGTGACGTCGAACTGGCACATGCCGCGTGCCATGGCCGAAATCGCCCATCAACTTCCGGATGTCGCGCTGATCGCCTATCCTGTGATATCGGAAAAGGTGAAAACCGAACCGTGGTGGCAAAATGTCGGCACGGCGCGGTTTCTGGTGGCGGAATATCTGAAGTATCTGTTTGCGCTCACCCGGATGCGCCTCGATGTCGACGGCGCCGCGTGAAGGACAATCAAGCCGTGATTCTGGTGCGCTCTATTCTGTTCAATGTGTTGTTCTATCTGAACACATTGATCCTGCTCATCATGGCGCTGCCGACATTTTTTCTGCCGTATCGCGCCATCGTCTGGGTGGCGACAACCTGGGGACGCCTCAATCTTTTTCTGCTGCGCGTCATCTGCGGCGTCAAATATGAGGTGCGCGGCCGCGAAAAGATTCCAAAAGGCCCGCTTCTGGTGGCCGCCAAGCATCAATCGGCCTGGGAAACCTTCGCACTGTTGCATTTATTCGACGACCCGCTGTTCATCGTCAAACGCGAGCTGATGTGGATTCCGATTTTCGGCTGGCTCATGGTCAAAGGCCGCATGGTGCCGGTCGATCGCAGCGCCGGCGGTCAAGCATTGAGCGCCATGATCGAGCGCGCGCGCATCGAACTCGCGGATAACCGCCAGCTTATCATTTTTCCGGAGGGTACGCGGCGCGCGGCCGGCGCCGAACCGCGTTACAAGCACGGCGTCGCCCACCTTTATGCCGCCATGCAAGTGCCTTGCGTTCCGATTGCCCTGAATTCCGGGCTGTTTTGGCCGCGTCGCTCGATTCTGCGCATCCCCGGCACGGTGGTGGTGGAGATCCTCGATCCGATCGCGCCCGGTCTCGCGAAAGATGTCTTCATCAAGCGCCTGCAAAGCGACATCGAGACCGCGACCGCGCGGCTGATCGAACAAGGCTGCGCCGAGATCGCCGCTTCGGCTTAATGTGATTCGTGCGCGCCTTTGAGTTGCGCGGCGAGCTGATGCAGGCCCGCATCGCGCACGCCCAAAGTTTCGAGTTCCTGCACGGTCGCCAGCACATACTCGCGGCAGGCGCCGGAGCGGCCGTGGCCCTGGCGGCAATAATGCAACTGTTCGGTCAGGCTGAGACGGCCGGCATATTGCTCGTGGCCGCGGTCCACGATGTAGCAGAGCGCCGGCACGCTTTCGCGCGGGTCGTCGTCGAGCCAGATCTGCCGCCAGGCTTCCAGATAGACCATGGTGACCTGCTCGCGGGCGCGCAGATAGTCGATGGTCTCGGCGCGCTTGTCGGCCGCCACACGGTAGGCGATGCCGCGGCAATTGCCGCCCCGGTCGAGGCCGAGCACCAGGCCGGGCCGTTCCGGCGTGCCACGGTGGACAAAAGAGTACACACACAGCGCGCGGTGCGCGCCGACCAGACGCGCCTGGCGGCGCTCAAGGGCGTCAAATCCCGGCCGCCACATCAGCGAGCCGTAGCCGAACACCCAGAAATCCCCGGTGCCGTGACGTTTATCCGTACTCATGGCGCGTGTCGCTACCAGTACCTCCGTTCCGGGGCAACCTGCAGCGGCCCTTGTTTTCGGGCGCGATCTTGCGCAGACAGGACAGCCTCATCATTTGGCGTAGAAACGCCGCATTCCACAGGTGTCTGACAGGTCTATGGATAGCCCTTACCCCGCACGCCGGACGGCCTGGCGCTATATTTCGCTGCTGCTCCTGATCGCCGCGGCGATCGGCGGCTGGAGCTGGTTTTGGTATGCCGCCACCGAAAAGGCGCAGGCCACGGTCGAAGGCTGGCGCGCCCGCGAGGCCCAGGCCGGCCGGATCTACGCCTGCGGTTCGGAAGACTATGGCGGCTATCCGTTCCGCTTCGAATTGACCTGCGCCGGCGCGTCGGCGCTGTTTCAGAGCAACCAGCCGCCGGTCGAGGTCAAGGCGCGCGGTATCCTGATCGCCGCGCAGGTCTATCAGCCGACCTTGCTGATCAGCGAATTCCAAGGTCCTCTAACGGTCGCTACGCCCGGCGCCGCGCCGCATCTCGTCGTCAACTGGAAGCTGGCGCAATCGAGTGTGCGCGGCACGCCGGCCG
Source organism: Pseudolabrys sp. (assembly GCA_030651965.1). Lineage (GTDB taxonomy): Bacteria > Pseudomonadota > Alphaproteobacteria > Rhizobiales > Xanthobacteraceae > Pseudolabrys. The sequence goes on from JAUSBQ010000440.1 coordinate 6,089, forward strand.
CGCCCGAGCGCGTGTCGCTGGCTCTGGACAAACCGGTTATCGAGGGTATCAGCAATGGCAGCACGCGCACGCTGCTGCGCGCCGGTCACATGGAAATCCATGGCCGCCTGGCCGAAGGCTCCGCGCTCAGCAATCCGGTGATCGAGGTGGCGGTACGGATTGCCGGCGCGATGGCGCCGGAGCTGCATCCGGCGATGGCGCAGCCGGTCGACGCCAATATCGACACGGTGCTGCGCGGCCTCAATGATTTTTCGGCCAAGCCCTGGCCGGAGCGCTTCCGGCAAATCCAGGCCTCGGGCGGCCGTATCGATGTCACGCAGGCGCGCGTGCAGCAGGGCGAGATCGTCGCGATCGGCGGCGGCAGCGTATCGATCAATCCGAGCGGCAGGCTGCAAGGCCAGTTGCGGGTGACGATTGCCGGGCTCGAAGCATTTCTCAAGCTGGTCGGCGCCCAGCAGATGGTGCAGTCCTCGTCGCAGGTCGACAAGCTCGCCGGCGCGCTCGACCGGCTGTCGCCGGGCCTCGGCAGCATGGCGCGCCAGCAAGTCGGCGCGAACCTGTCGGCTGGCATCAATATGATTGGTGAGCAGACCACGCTGGAAGGCCATCGCGCGGTGACGCTGCCGCTACGCTTCGAGGATGGCCGGACATTCCTTGGGCCGATTCCGCTCGGCGACGCGCCGGCGTTATTCTAGGCGACCAACTGCGTGCCGTCGGGGGAGGCCTCCAGCAGGGCCAGAATGGCTTCCGCGTTGACCGGCCGGCTGAAGAGATAGCCTTGTCCTTCGTGAACGCCTTGCGCGGTCACCAGCTTGCGCTGCTCTTCGGTCTCGATGCCTTCTGCGACCACGACCTTGTCGAGGCCGGCGCCAAGGCTGGCGATGGCGCCGATAATCGCCCGTGCCTCGCGCTCGTTGCCGCGATCGCGAATGAAGCACTGGTCGATCTTGATCTTCTGGAACGGGAATTTGCGCAAATAGTTGAGCGAGGAATAGCCGGTGCCGAAGTCGTC
>JAUSBQ010000450.1 GCA_030651965.1 Pseudolabrys sp.
AACGACGCCGGCGCGCAGGTCGATGTGCTGGCCCGCTCGGCGTTCCTGCGCTACCGCGAGGCGCTCGGCGAGGACATTGGCGAAATCCCGGATGGGCTTTACCCCGGCGACTATCTGAAGGAATGCGGCGCCGAGCTCGCCGGCGATTACGGCGACAAACTTAAAGCCATGAGGGAGGACGAATGGCTGCCCATCGTGCGCCTGCGCGCCACCGATATGATGATGGCCGAAATCCGCAACGATCTCGCCTCGCTGCGCATTGTGCCGAACGTGTTTTTCTCCGAGCGTTCGCTGATTGAAGGCGAATTGCCCGATCCGTTTGCCACCGAGGAAGCGCCGATCCGCCCGAAGGATGTGGTCGAGACCACGATCGCGCAGATGCGCGCGCTGGGGCATGTCTATGAAGGCCGTCTGCCGCCGCCGAAGAGCGGCAATCTCGAAGACTGGGAAGACCGCGAGCAGACCTTGTTTCGCTCGACCGCTTTCGGCGACGATGTCGACCGGCCGCTTCTGAAGTCGGACGGCAGCTACACCTATTTCGCCACCGACATTGCCTACCACAAGTCCAAGCTCGATCGCGGCTTCATGAGCCTCATCGACGTGTGGGGCGCCGATCACGGCGGCTACATCAAGCGCATGAAGGCCGCCGTCAGCGCGTTGAGCGGCGGCAAGGCCGATCTCGACGTCAAACTCGTGCAGCTCGTGCGCCTACTGCGCGCCGGCGAGCCGGTGAAGATGTCGAAGCGGGCAGGCGACTACGTCACCTTGCGCGAAGTGGTCGCCGAAGTCGGGCGTTCGGCGGTGCGTTTCGACATGCTCTATCGCAAGAACGACGCGGTGCTGGATTTCGACCTCGCCAAGGTGATCGAACAGAGCCGCGAGAACCCGGTGTTCTATGTCCAGTACGGCCACGCCCGCGGCCACTCGATCTTCCGCATGGCGCAGACCGAGAACCCGGCTTTCCCCTCGGATCCGGCCGCACGGCTCACGCTGCTTAAAGCGGCCAATGTCGGCCTGCTAACCGACGAGGGCGAACTGACGATCATGCGCAAGCTGGCGGCTTACCCGCGCCTGATCGAGGCCGCCGCGAGCGCCCACGAACCGCACCGGGTAGCTTTCTACCTTTACGAACTGGCCAGCGAGTTCCATGGCCAGTGGTCGCGCGGCAAAGATGCGCCTCATTTACGGTTCATTATCCAGAATGATCCAGAAACGACGGTGGCGCGGCTTGCCCTGGTGCAGGGGATCGTCACAGTCCTTGCTTCCGGGCTTGCGCTCTTGGGGGTCGATGCGCCGGAAGAAATGCGGTAAGTTCCCTATCGCCGGAACGCGCATCATGCGAAGCCCAGCTACAGCATTCGCCAGAACCGCGATGCAGGGCTAAACTGAGTACCGGGGATTGTATGGCGGACGATCATAACCAGCGGCCTTACCGTGGCAACGATGCCTCGCAGCGCTTGGCGTCGGGCGCGGCGCCTGCCTCGGCCAGCGATCCGCTCGCCGAACTCGCCCGCCTGATCGGACAGAACGATCCCTTTGCCGAATTTGGCCGTGACGGTAGCAAGCGCGCCGCCGTGCCTCAGCCGGCGCCGTCCGCGCCGCCGCAGCAGGCGCCGCTTTATGGCTCGCCCGATTTTCCGCGAGCGTCTTTCGGCAGCGCGCCGCTCGCCGGCGGCGCTGATCTCTATCACGTCGATGACCAGACGACGGCCTATCAGCAGCCAGAGCAGCCGGCCCCCGGCTACGGCGGCGTGCCGAATTACGACGTGCCGGGTTACGGTGCGCCCGGCTACGAGGCCTCGGGTTTTCCCGTTGCGCCAGCGGGCGCTGCCTATGAGCACGATGCGTTCCCGCCGAGTGGCGCGCAGCAGCAAGGCCTTCCGGAAGACGATTATTACGACGACGTGCCGCCCAACCGGCGACGCATCGGTATCCTGGCGATCGCCGGCGTGTTCGCGCTGGCGGTGATCGGCACCGCCGGGGCGTTCGGCTATCGCGCCATCTTCGGCTCGTCGTCGGTATCGTCGCCGCCGCCGGTCATCAAGGCCGAGCAGGCGCCGAGCAAGATCGTGCCGGCCGCCGCCAGCAACACGCAAAACAGCAAGGCGATCACCGACCGTGCCAATGATCGCGGGCAGGGCGAACGGCTGGTGTCACGCGAGGAAACGCCGGTCGTTGTCACCACCACCCAGCCGCAGGCGGCCGCGCCCCTCGGCAGCGGTATCGTCGGCTCCGAGCCCAAGCGTATCCGCACCATCGCCATCAAGCCGGACCAGCCGCTTGACGGTATGCCGACGCCCCCCGATTCCATTCCGGCGCCCACGGCGCAGCCGCGGGTGATTTCGACCACGCCGCAGCGGGCGGTAACGCCTGCGCCAACCCCGGCACCACAGGCGATGCCGGAACAGGCACCCGCCGCGCCGATGCGCGTCGCCAATCCGCAGCCGGCCGAGCGGGCCGCGCCGCCAGTCGCGCAGCCTGCAGCGCGCGCGGAAGCGCCCCCGCCCAATGCGCCGCTGTCGCTCAATCCGAATGCGCCGAACGCGGCTCCGGCGCGCGCCGCGCCGCCGCAGCGCGCCGCGGCCATCGCGCCGCCACCACCGGCCGCCACCAGCGGCTCGGGCGGCGGTTATGCCGTCCAGGTTTCCGCCCAGCGCAGCGAGGAAGAGGCCCAGGCGGCCTTCCGCAGCCTGCAAGGCAAATTCCCCGGCCAACTCGGCAATCGCCAGCCGCTCATCAAGCGGGTCGATCTCGGCGACAAGGGCATCTTCTTCCGGGCCATGGTCGGACCGTTCGGCGATTCAGCCCAGGCCAACCAGATGTGCGCGAGCCTGAAGTCGGCCGGCGGCAGCTGTCTGGTCCAGAAGAACTAAGTCTCGAGCAGCGAAATCCAGCAATTAACAGGCTAACTTGCTCTGAACGCTGGCGCGGGCTAATCCGCGCCACCATTCGGAGCAAGTATGGCGCCACGCGCATTCATCACCGGTTTGGCGGGGCTGACGATTGCCGCCAATGAGCGCGCGTTTCTGCGTGAGGCCAGGCCGTGGGGCCTGATCGTCTTCAAGCGCAATATCAGCACGCCGCAGCAACTTGCTGACCTGACGCGCGATTTCCGCGACACGGTCGGCTGGGAAGCGCCGGTTCTGGTCGATCAGGAAGGTGGCCGCGTCGCCCGTCTCGGCCCGCCGCATTGGCCGGTCTATCCGCCCGGCAACCGCTACGGCGAGATCTACGACCGCGATCCGACCTCGGGACTGGCCGCGGCGCGGCTCGCCGGCCATCTGATCGCGTCGGACCTGAGGGCCGTCGGCATCGACGTCGACTGCCTGCCGATCGCCGATGTGCCGGTGCCCGGCCACGACCCGATCATTGGCGACCGTGCCTATGGCACGAACCCCGCCAAGGTCGCGGCCATCGCCGGCGCGGTGGCGGCGGGATTGCTGGCCGGTGGTGTTCTTCCGGTACTCAAGCACCTGCCGGGTCACGGCCGCGCCAATGCCGACAGCCATCTCAAGCTGCCGGTGGTCGATACGCCGCGCGCGACGCTGGAACAGTCCGATTTCGCCGCTTTTGTTCCGCTTCGGAACCTGCCGCTCGGCATGACCGCACATGTTGTGTTTAGCGCCATCGACGCGGCCTCACCGGCGACCACTTCAGTCACAATAGTCAGTCAGGTGATTCGCGGTTTTATCGGCTTCAAGGGATTGCTGATGAGCGACGACGTCTCGATGGGCGCTTTGTCGGGGACAATTGCCGAACGCAGCCACGCTGCGCTCGCCGCCGGCTGCGATGTCGTGCTTCATTGCAACGGCGACCTTGATGAGATGATGCAGGTCGCCGGTGCCGCGCCCGAGCTCACAGGTGCCGCGGCACACCGCGCCGATGCCGCGCTGGCAGCGCGCAGCGCCCGCGAGGAGTTCGATGTTGCGGCGGCGCGCCGGATTTTCAACGAGATGGTGGTTGAGACGTCATGACGCCTGAGGAATTCAGTACCGCGCAGACCGTCGTGCCGTTGGAGGCCGACCGCGGCGACAATGAGCCGGCGATGATCGTCGACGTCGAGGGCTTCGAGGGTCCGCTCGATCTTCTGCTCACTTTGGCGCGGCAGCAGAAGGTCGATCTGCACAAGATTTCCATTCTGGCGCTGGCCGATCAGTATCTCGTCTTCATCGAAGCCGCGCGCAAAGTGCGGCTTGAACTCGCCGCCGATTATCTGGTGATGGCGGCCTGGCTCGCTTATCTCAAGTCGCGGCTGCTGCTGCCGGAAGCGGCGCCGGGCGAGGGGCCCTCCGCCGAGGACATGGCCTTGGCTTTGGCGAGCCGTCTGCGCCGTCTTGAAGCGATCCGCGAATTCGCCACGAAGATGATGGAGCGGCCGCAGCTCGGCCGCGACGTGTTCGCGCGCGGCCTGCCCGAACCGATCGCCGAAATCAAAACGCCGGAATATTCGGCGACTTTGTACGATCTGTTGTCGGCCTATGCCTCGCAGCGCCAGCGCACGGTGCTCTCGCGCGTCAGCTTCAAGAAGCGCACCGTCTGGTCGCTCGCCGAAGCGCGGGCGACGCTCGAGCGCCTGATCGGCCAGTCGTCCGACTGGTCGCGCATCGACAGCTTCCTCATCGCCTATGTGGTCGAGCCGGCAATGGCGGCGACCGTGTTCGCATCGTCTTTTGCCTCCGCGCTCGAAATGGTGCGCGAGGGGCATGCCGAAATTCATCAAAAGGAGTCGTTCTCGCCGCTCTACATGCGCAAGCGTGTGGCGATGAGCGGCGGTGCATCATCGCATGACGCACAAGAAAACGCATAAGGAGATGGAGCCCATGTCAGCCGCGGCCAAGAAGCTCAAGATCGTTCACAATGACGATGAGCCGGCAGCTCCCGAACAGATGATCGAAGTGATCGAAGTCACCGAGACCATCGAGATCGTCGAAATCTCCGGCGACACCACGGAGCCGGCGGCGCGCGCCGACGAACTGCGCCTGCTCGAGGCTCTGCTGTTTGCCGCCGGCGAGCCGCTCGACGAGCCGACCTTGGCGCGCCAGATGCCGGAGGGCGTCGACGTCAAGGACGCGCTCGCAAGGCTCAAGGTCGAGTATTCAACGCGCGGCGTCAATCTGGTCAAGATCGGCCGCAAGTGGACCTTCCGCACCGCCGACGACCTGTCGTGGCTGTTGACCAAGAACGTCACCGAGACGCGCAAGCTGTCGCGCGCGGCGATCGAGACTTTGGCCATCGTCGCCTATCACCAGCCGGTGACGCGCGCCGAGATCGAGGAAATCCGCGGCGTCGCCACCGCCACCGGCACGCTCGACGTGCTGCTCAAGACCGGCTGGATCAGGCCGCGCGGCCGCCGCAAGTCGCCCGGCCGGCCGATCACCTACGGCACCAACGAGGCCTTCCTGTCGCATTTCGGCCTGGAGGAGGTCGCCGATCTCCCCGGTCTCGACGAACTTAAAGGCGCCGGTCTCCTGGAAGGCAACATGCCGTCCGGCTTTGGTGTGCCGCTGCCGTCGGATGACGCCACCTTGCGCGACGACGAGGACCCGCTCGACCCGGGCGACCTCGACTTCGGCCTGGCGCCGGCGCCGACGGCGGACCTCGATCTTGAGCCGCCGCAGGCCGCGCCTGAGCAGGGCGAAGGCGAGAAGTAGGCCGCAACCGGTGCTCCAAACTCCGCTCGTCCCCGCTTTCGCGGGGACGAACGGATTATCATCCGGCAGACGTGCGAATTTCCCGAATTAACCGCGTCATCACGCCCCTCACCGGGCCCGGTTAAGTCCTTGTTTTTGCCGCTTCCGCGGCCTAGTTTCAAAGCCAAATCCTCAGGCGGGACGGCTTGTGGGGCTTTGCCGTCGCCGCGGAGGACAGGCTATGGGTTCGTTTAGTATCTGGCACTGGCTGATCGTCATCGTCGTGGTGATGCTGCTGTTTGGCGGCCGCGGCAAGATTTCGGGGCTGATGGGCGACTTCGCCCAGGGCATCAAGGCCTTCAAGAAGGGCATGTCGGAAGACGAGAAGGCCGCCGAGGCCAAGCCGGAGCCGGTCAAGACCATCGACCATCCGCCGGCCGGCACCGCGCAGAAGTCCGAGACCGAGCGCGCGCATTCTTAAATAGCGCGGCGCGCGGGAAGCGCGGCCCGAGGTCGGCTGATCGGGCTTGCGCGGCTCCTGCGCGTATTGGAGTTAGGTTTCCTATGTTCAATTTTGGTTGGGGCGAGCTACTCCTCATCGGCATCGTCGCGCTGATTGCGATCGGGCCGAAGGAGCTTCCAACCGTGCTGCGCAGCGTCGGCCAGATGCTCGGCAAGGTCCGCCGCATGGCCAACGAATTCCAGGGCCAGTTTCAGGAAGCCATCCGCGAAGCCGATATCGCCGACCTGAAGAAGCACGCCGACGACATCGTCAGCGACGTCACCAAATACGACCCGCTCACCGAGACCACGAAGGAGATCGAGAAATCCTTCGTGCTGCCGGACCCGCTCGCCGAGCCGTCCGGCTCGCCCACAAGTTCGACGGAAGCGCTGCCGGCGCCGGGCGAACAGGTGACCGATGGCGCCACCTTGCCCGCGGGCGTTCTGCCAGCGATCGACGTGCCGTTGCCGGACGCGCCTGAACCTTTGACCGAGAAGGATTTCGCCGTCGCCGACAAACCGGCGGAAACGCCTGCCGCTGCGCCGGCGTCCGATGAGCCGATCAAGCAGGCCGGGGCCCAAGGGGTAAAAGCGTGAGCCACGACGACATCGAGGCCACCAAGGCTCCGCTGATGGAGCACCTGATCGAGCTGCGTTCGCGGCTGATCAAGGCGCTGGCTGCTTTCGGCCTGATGTTCGTGCTCTGCTTTTTCTTCGCCAAGCAGATCTACAATATCCTGGTCTGGCCCTTTGTCTGGGTCGCGGGCGCGGAAAACACCAAGTTCATCTACACCGCGCTGCTCGAATATTTCATGACGCAGTTGAAGCTGGCGATGTTCGGCGCGGCGTTCCTGGCGTTTCCGGTGATCGCCGCACAGATTTACATGTTCGTCGCGCCCGGGCTTTATCGCCACGAGCGCAGCGCATTCCTGCCTTATCTTATCGCCACCCCGTTCTTCTTCGCCCTGGGCGCCACCGTGGTTTATTTCATGGTGATGCCGATGCTGATCCGCTTCTCGCTCGGCATGCAGCAGTCGGGCGGTGTGGAAGAGGCGTCGATCGCGCTGCTGCCGAAGGTCGGCGAATATCTGTCGCTGATGATGACCCTGGTGCTCGCCTTCGGCGTCGCGTTTCAGTTGCCGGTCATCCTGACGCTGCTCGGCCGCATCGGCATCATCAATTCGCAGCAGCTCAAGGAAAAGCGCCGCTACTTCATCGTCGGCGCTTTCGTCGTCGCCGCGGTGCTGACGCCGCCCGACGTCATCAGCCAGCTGTCCTTGGCGATCCCGCTGATGATCCTCTACGAATGCTCGATCTGGTCGGTGAAGATCGTCGAGAAGAAGGCGAAGAAGGATGCCGACGCCAAGGACGAGGCCGACGCCAAGGCGGCGGCCGATGTCGGCGGGGCGGAGTAGGGCGCTCTTTTTTGACTGTCATTCCGGGGCGGCCCGACGGCACTGTAGCCCGGATGGAGCGAAGCGAAATCCGGGGGCTTTCGACCTGTCCCGCATTCCGCTCCGCTCCATGCGGGCTACGGGTGCAAGAGCGGATTTTAATCAAAATTCCGCTTGACATTAAATCCTACTGAATATATACCCTTTTCCGTCCTGCTTATCGGGGGGCGCTGTCATGAGGCGTCAGGATGGTGGAGCAGGATGCGGCGCCCGCGGGCGGAGGCAAACGCAGCCTTCGCGCCCGGGCGGCGACGGGGCTCCGCTCGCAGGCACTAGGACCTGCCGCCAGGAACTGGCTGACGGTGCGAAGCCATTGGCTTTGCCGGGGCAAAAGGGGCGCGGTACCCAAAAGGGCCGGGGCCCGGCCGTTCCGGGAAGTCAACAGCCGCCGGAAGCGCGGCCCGTACGCCGGAAGACGCCGCCGTGGCGCGCCGAAGGGCGCGGGCGCTTTGGCAACAGAGCGCTCACACACGGAAAACTGGAGCGCCTTCTGGCGCGCCACACCCTCGATTTGTCGGGGGTACGGATAAAGAAGGCGGCCTGCCCGGGGCCTCAAACAATACGGGCGGCGAAGCGTTGGCTAACCCCGCAAATCCGACTAGAACGCCCCCATGTACGACATCAAATGGATTCGAGAGAACGCCGACACCTTCGACACCGGCCTTAAAAGGCGCGGGCTGGAGCCGCTATCGGCCAAACTGATCGAACTCGACGAACGCCGCCGCGCTGCGATGACCAGATCCGAGCAGGCGCAGGCGCGCCGCAACGCCGCTTCCAAGGAAATCGGCCAGGCCAAGGCCAAGAAGGACGAGGCCACCGCCTCAGCTTTGATGGCCGAAGTCGCCGAACTCAAAACCAGGATGCCTGAATACGAGGCCGACTCGAAGAAACTCGGCGACGAACTCGACAAGGAACTGGCGCAGATTCCGAACCTGCCAGCCGACGACGTGCCGGACGGCAAGGACGAGCACGACAATGTCGAGAAAAGCACCTGGGGCCAGAAGCGGGAGTACAGCTTCAAGCCGAAAGAGCATTTCGATCTCGGCGCCGACCTCGGCATGATGGATTTCGAACTCGCCGCCAAACTCTCCGGCGCGCGCTTTGTCGTGTTGCAGAAAGGTCTCGCGCGGCTGGAACGCGCATTGGGTCAGTTCTTTCTCGATACGCATACCAGCGAGAAGGGCGGCTATACCGAAGTCAATCCGCCGATCTTGGTGAAAGACAACGCCATGTTTGGCACCGCGCAATTGCCGAAATTCAGAGATGATCAGTTTGCAACGAAGGCAAAGCTTTCATCTCGAGAGATTGAAGAAGAGCTAAAGCGAGAGTTGCTTGAAAAAGGGGTGCCGGCGTCCGACGTCGATAAGAGTCTTAACGAATGGCGATCAATAGTTTTGCAATA
>JAUSBQ010000453.1 GCA_030651965.1 Pseudolabrys sp.
ACTCGCCGGCGCGCGCAGTCGGGGCGCTGATTGCCATCGCCGTCGCCAGCCGCGAACTCGAAGACGCCTAGAAGCGCAACGCGCTATGCTGCCAGAATTTTTCTGAGAACAACGGGAGCCGACGATGCGAGTGGATTACGACGCCTACAAAGTGCTGAAGTTCAATCGTCCGGCACCGTCTATTCTCGAAGTCATCATCAGCAATCCTGGCAAGCTGAATTCGCTTAACCGCGACGGCCATCGCGAGATCGCCGACGTCTGGCGCGACATCGACGCCGATCCCGAAACTTCCTGCGTATTGTTGCGCGGCGATGGTGGCACCTATTCCGCCGGCGGCGATATAAGCCTGCTGGAAGAGATGAGTACTGACTTCGAAGCGCGGATGACCGCTTGGCGCGAAGCCCGCGACCTCGTGTACAATATAATCAACTGCTCCAAGCCCATCGTCGCCGCGATCCAGGGGCCCGCGGTTGGCGCCGGCCTGTCGGCAGCGATGGTTTCCGACATCGTCGTGGTCGGCCGCACCGCCAAAATCATCGACGGTCATACCCGTCTCGGCGTAGCCGCCGGCGACCATGCCGCCATCATATGGCCCTTGCTCTGCGGCATGGCCAAAGCAAAATATTACTTGCTGCTATGCGAGACCGTGACTGGTGAGGAAGCGGAACGCATCGGCCTTGCGAGCGTCTGCGTTGACGACGATAAAGTTGTCGAGACAGCAATGGGCATTTGCCAGAAGCTCATCAAGCTATCGCCTGGTGCAGTACGCGGCACTAAATACGCACTCAACAACTGGCTGAGAGCTGCCGGGCCGATTTTTGATGCCTCGTTGGGGATGGAGTTCATGGGCTTTTCGGGGCCCGATGTTAGGGAGGGAATCTCGGCTCTTCGTGAGAAGCGCAGACCCAACTTCAGCTCTAACTCGCCTATCTGAACATCATCCTGTTGTCGTTTTCGTTCAGTCGGCGCCGATGAAGTGCTGCCACAACAGTTGGCACGGGACCGAGATCAGCGCTGTAGCTGGGCGGACATCTTTTTAAGGGCGAACTCGGCTTGGCATAGGCGAGCATTTTATGGCGGGGCACCGAAAAAGCCGCAATGCGCTTTCGTGGTGTTTGCCGGTACAGATTCGTCCGAGGACGATACGCACTCGAAACTGGCGTTCATTACTTCTTCCGAAACCTCACGCCCTCGCCTGAATGCTCTGACGCGGCGAAGAACTCTATTCCATAGAGATCTTCAAAGACGCGTTGCAGCTCTTGAAGCACCTTCAGCCGGCGCGGATCCATTTTCTCGCTTTTGTCCGCTTCAAGCGTCACGACCGACTTCCGAGCCACCCCAGCCTTTTCAGCCAAGGTTTTTTGATCGATCCCGACCAATCCCCGCGCCGCTCGGATGAGATGTGGCGTGGGCCATATTTCGACAGAGTTAACCATCTATTAACTATAGGGCACATTTCACTCTCTCGGTGTAACTGAATTCATTGAAAAACAGTTCCGGCCTCTATATTGGTTACACGGTGTAACCGAATGAGGATCCGGCCGTGAGCTACAATCAATATATCGCGAGCCACCGTTGGCGGCAGAACTCTGCCCGGCTCGCTGAGCTTGAGGCTTCTGGCTTCCGCTGCCGGCTGTGCAACGGCGACGGAGCGGACAGCGCGATCGAAGTCCATCACCGCACCTACGCAAACCTCTTCAACGAACAAGTGGGCGATCTCACCGCGCTGTGCAGGACCTGCCATCGCGTTGTGACCGACCATTTGCGCCGCGTCCGTTTTGGCCAGCGCCAACCGGCTCACGCGAACATCCGCACTGCGCTGGACAACCCATCCTCACTTTTTGACCCAACCGCCAAGGAGGCAATCTAATGTCTACCCAAACGCTCCGCGTTCGTCTGAGCGGCGAACGCCCGCTCCTGATGCACAGCGCCAGGCTCGCTGATCCGCTCGATCCGATCACGGTCGAGCTCGACCGTCTGACCCGTAAGCGGGACAAGACCACCGCCGACCATGAACAGATCTCCAAGGTCGAGTGGCATGGCGGCCTCTGGCTGCGCGACGACAAGCCGTGCATCCCCGCCGAAGCCATCGAGTCGGCGTTCGTCGCCGCCGCCAAGACCCGCCGCAAGGGCCGCCAGGCCAAGGCCGGCTTCTTGTGCAACGTCTCGCCGGTCCTGGAATACGAAGGACCGACGGACCTGGCGTCGCTGTGGAACGACAAGAACTTCCGGTTCCGGTTTCCGGTCTCGGTCAACAGCTCGAAGGTGATGCGCACGCGGGCGCGCTTCCCGGTCTGGCACGTCACCGCCGAGGTCGAGTTTCTCCCGAGCCTGCTCAATCGCAACGACGTCCTGGAGATCTTCGAGATCGCCGGCTTCCGCGAAGGCCTGGGCGACTGGCGTCCGAAGTTCGGCAAGTTCTCGGTGACGCCGATCCAATAGTCACGGCACCGCGTGGTGGGGCGTGGCCCGGCGAGGCAGCGCATGGCCCGGCGTGGCGAGGCAAGGCGAGAGCCCCAAGTGGGGCTGCTCCACAATCTTCAAGTCAGAAGAGTCACCCCGAACGGGGCCAACGTCGAGAGCTTTGTAATGCGTAAGCGTACAGTTGAAACCATTGATGCAACTCAGTCGGCGGCGAATGCCGAAGACCGGTCGGCGGGTCGCGCCCCGCCGACCGGCGAACCGGCGAAGGCGGGCCGAGCGGCGCAGTCGCCGTGGCCGTTCAATCTGGGCGACGTCACGCCGCTGGAATGGTGGCGCACGATGCCAGCCGATCATCTCGGCGACGTGCAGCGCCATCACCTTCGCGCTACCATGGAAAATATCTGCGTGATGAAGGATCACCAGTGGCTGTCCGCTTTGCGGGGAGACGCCGCGGCCAGCATCGCCATCGCGATCGGCGCCATGCCCATCGACCAGGTCACTCTCGAAGTCGATCTGGCCATGTCGGCCTTGGCGCTCTCCGCTTTGGAAGGCAGCGCCGGCGCCGCGTTGGTGCTTTCACATATCCTGCGGCGCACAGCGCTTGATCACCCTTTCGGGAAGGATCTTTCAGTGTCCTGGCTGGCGCTCAATCTTTGCCGTGCCTTGACGGCGAAATCACACCGCCGTTCGGAGAACGCGAACGCACCGAAAACTTCGCCTTGCCGGCGGGTGCCGGCATGAAGGTTCAGATACTTTCCGATCTTCATGCCGACGTAGCCCGGCCTTGGCCGATCGTCGTCGGCCCGGATGTCGATGCGGTCATCGTCGCCGGCGATGTCTGCGAAGGCGCCGAAAACGGCTTCGCCCGCCTGCGCCAGATCGTGCCGATGCAGGTGCCGATCATTATGGTGATGGGCAACCATGAATATTACCGCCGCCATCTGGCCGGCGAGCTGGCATCCGCGCGTCAGGCCGCGCCGCTTTATGGCGTCCATCTGCTGGAAAACGACGTCGTCACGCTGGGCGGCGTAAGGTTCATCGGCTGCTCGCTGTCGACGGATTACGCACTTTTTGGCGATCCTCAGCGGGCGATGCAGGCCGCCGCCCACGGCCTCAACGATCATCGACGGATCATGTGGTCGAAGCAGCCATGGTCTCGCTTTCGTCCGCAGGAAGCCTGGCGCCTGCATCAACAGTCGCGCGCCTTCATCGAGACGACGCTGGCAGAGCCGTTCAATGGCGCCACGGTGGTGGTCACTCATCACGCCCCTCATCCCGGCTCGGTCCATTCTCGTTACAGTTCCGACCTCTTGACCGCGGCCTACGTGTCGGACCTGACGAGCGTGATCGAGGTGGGCCGCCCCGATCTGTGGGTGCATGGCCATGTTCACGAAAGCTTCGACTACCGCGCCGGCGTCACGAGGGTGATCTGCAATCCACACGGTTACGGCATGGAGAATGCGTCGTTCGATCCGGCGCTTGTCGTGGAGGTCGGATCATGACGCGCGTGCAGATGCTTGCATCATCGCAAAGGCCGCTTGCCGATGTGCTGGTCGATGCCTTGCGTGCCGGCGGCAATTCCTTGCTCAGGCTGCGGACGCAGTCATCCGACGATGTCGGCGACCAGCATCAGTATCCCTTGCGCCTTGAGGACAAGGAAGAAGGCGGCGACAGCCATTCGACCCGTGTCGTGCGGCCGGACGAGGTCGCCGTCGCGATTCTGCTCGGCCAGGCGCTCGACCGCCGACGCGATGTGCTGGCCAAGCTGCAGGACCGCGACACCGTGGCGATCATCGAAGTCCCCGGCGAGGAATATGTCGGTTTCGTCGAGCGGCTCTTCGAGAAGTACGTGATCGGTACCGACGCGCCGGTGCTCGACGGGGACGGGTTGTCGCTCAAGGAAAACTCAGTCGCGGTGCCGCGGACGGTCGCCGTATTTGCGCGGCGCGGCGAAGAGAAGTCCAGGAAGACGGCCAAAGGCGGCAACGCCGAATTCGCCGCCGCTTTTCAACGGCGCTGTGCGATCGTGGGCATCGCCGCAGAACCGGAACGCCTGCTTCCGCCGCTTCTGGTTCGCATGGCCGAACATCGCATCGCCCTCGGTCGGCTGGACGGCCCGGCGATTGCAGCCGTGATCGAGGCAATTACCGGCCGCCACCCCGGCGCAGGCGATGACAGCGTTGCGAAAAGCACCACGTTGGAAGCGCTCAATATCGCAGTGCGTGCGGACCTCGGCGCCGATCGTTCGCTTGCGCGGTTGCGCAATCTGGTCGGAGCGAATGCTACGGAGAAAGAACCCGGCCCTCTTCTGTCTGATATGCACGGCCTGGGCGCCGCAAAGTCCTGGGGCCTGGCTTTGATCAATGACCTGCGCCTGTACGTTGCTGGCCAGCTGAGTTGGGCAGAGGTCGACAAGGGCTGCCTGCTTACCGGAGCGCCTGGAACCGGCAAGACCTCCTTCGCGCGGGCCCTGGCGCGGGAAGCCAACGTTCACTTCATCGCCACGAGTTATGCGCAGTGGCAAGCGCACCGCGAGGGTCACTTGGGCCACGTGACACAAGCAATTCACAAGGTCTTCTCGGAGGCTGCGCTGCAAAGCCCGGCAATAATTTTTATCGATGAAATTGATACGTTGCCAGCGCGCGGCACCGGTAAATGGAACGACGATTGGTTCGGAGCCATTAATACCACCCTGCTGGAATGCATGGACGGGTACGCTCGGCGAGAAGGTGTCGTGGTCATTGCGGCCTGCAATGATCCAAACCGGCTCGATCCGGCCTTGGTTCGCTCTGGGCGCCTAGACCGCCACATAGAGATCCCGCTGCCCGATGTTCCCGCGCTTATCGGGATTTTTCGCACCCACCTCGCCGCCGATCTGACCGGCACTGACCTGCGCGATGCTGCACTCGCCGCCCGTGGTGGCACGGGCGCCGATGTGGAGCGTTTTGTGCGTGAAGCCCGTGGCCGAGCCCGCCGTGCGGGCCGCCCGATCACGCTCCGGGACCTCCTTGACGCCGTGCGCAAGGGCGCGGCCGAATGGCCCGCCGATGTGCGCCGCCGTATCGCCTGCCATGAAGCCGGTCACGCCATTGCATTCCTGGCCCTCGGCATCGCCGAACCCAAAGCGCTGTCCATTGGCGGCGCCGGCGGCCTTGCCGAAAACGACCTTGGTGAAATGCGCGCGATCACCCGCTCGCACATGGAGAAGTTCCTCGTTGCGCTTCTCGCCGGGCGCGCCGCCGAACAGCTTATATTCGGCGAAGTGACCGCCGGCGCCGGCGGCAGCGCCACAAGCGATCTGGGCCGGGCCACGACGTTGGCATCACGCCTGGAAACGGATTACGGCCTGGGCAGCTTCGGGTTGGTCTGTATTCCAGGAGGGGCCAGCGATCGCGACCTGCTCCTGCTCGACAGTCTGCGTTCGGCTGTCAGCGACAGCATAAATCGCGCCTACGCCGCAGCAATTGAGCTGCTCCGCCAGAACCAGCACGCCCTTGAGGCGCTTGCCACGGCCTTGTTCGGCGCCGGCTATCTCGACCGGGCAGATATCCAGGCGGTCCTGGTTCACTCGCCGCTGGGCACCAAACCCGCGGCAATGCCGCCGACAGCCCCGTCCTCCGAACTCGTAGATGCGCCGATCGACGATATGACTATCGCCGGCGCCACGTCTCTCAGTCTCGCCCCCAAGAATCAGGCATAGAAGGCCGTCATGAACATCCCCGCTCAGCCCGCGACAGCTCAAGCGCAGTCCACTCGCGATGACGACGAAAGTCTGGCGCGCCATCTTGAGGCAACCGGCAACTACAAAGTCCTCCGCCGCCTGGTCCCGAGAACGCCTACGCCCGCGCCAGACGCTTACGCCGGCATGACTGGCATCATCCTCGACTTCGAGACGACGGGCCTGGATCCAGCAAAGGACGAAATCATCGAAGTGGCCTGTGTCAAATTCCGATACTCGGCTACAGACGAAATCTCCGGTGTCAGCGACATCTTCCAATCCTACAACGAGCCGTCGGTCCCGATCCCCGCCTTGGTCACGGAGTTGACCGGCATCACGAACGACATGGTCGCCGGGCAGCGGATCGATATCGCCGCGCTGGAGGCATTCGTCGGGGACGCCAACATAATCATCGCGCATAACGCAGGGTTTGACCGAAAGTTTGCCGAGCGGCTGTCGTCAACCTTCGAGCATAAGCACTGGGCCTGCACCCAGACCGAGATTGACTGGCGCAAACACGGTTTCGGCGGCGCCAAGCTAGGGTACCTCCTGGCCGACATTGGGATGTTCCACAACGCACATCGCGCCATCGATGATTGCCATGCCCTCGTCGAGATTCTTGCTCATCCACTATCGGCGGCGGCCCGGTCGGCATTCGCCGAATTGATAGACTGCGCGCGACGAACGACCGTCCGCGTCTGGGCGCAAAGCTCGCCGTTCGAGTTAAAAGACGCCCTTAAGGCACGTGGCTATCGTTGGAACGACGGAACGGACGGCCGTCCAAAGTCGTGGTTCATCGACGTTGGCGAAGAAAAGCGCGATACCGAGCTAAGCTACCTGAAGGAAGAAATCTACCAGCGTGACCTCGACATCGAGTGTCGCGCCATGACCGCGCTCGAACGATTTTCAAATCGCGCGTAAGGTCCATTTTGGAGCAATCTGCGAATTCGGATCCCGCAGCCACCGCCCCGACCGTCTGATCCGCAAGCGGAATTCGTCATGCAAGCCGTCCTACCCATGTCCTACCCACAACGTGGGCTTCGGTGGACCTCCGCGGGCTGTACGGCGACAGCCGAACCTGGTTAGCTCCGCCCGGGGGATGTCCCGCAACGAGGGCCCGATGGCAGAGAAGATCACGCGCGCCGTGCGCAGCCGTATGATGAGTTCGATCCGGGGAAAGGACACGGTGCCGGAACGTGTCGTTAGGCGGATGCTGCATGCGCTGGGTTTCCGCTTCAGGCTGCACCGCCGGGACCTGCCCGGCCGACCGCCCATGGCAGAGTGGTTGGCTAGACCCTTTGCTTGCAGCGCATGCTTTTGGCGTTGATTGAAGTGAAAACTTCTGCGCTCTGGGCGTGATATTTATCCTCCGCAATACGCCGCAGCTATCACACGCGGCTCTCACACGGACGGATAAGGGGCATCCTCCTCTCACACGGAAATGATAATTAGGCAGGCATTACTGCGCTTGCCGCGTGTGAGTATTCCGTGTTTGCACGGGTAAGCCGACGATTGATCCGGTCTCGTACTCTCAGCATTATTTAATGAATTCGCGTTACATTAATGAACTCTAAATTGGGAACGAAAAGACACGTGTTATTGCGAGAGCAATTTATAGATCTTGTTCAGCCGCACCGAAACCACCGCGACGGCCTACCTGACTGGGTGGGTGCGCGGGGCATAGCAACATGTTTTCTTTCGTATGGCTGTGGGCTTTGGTTTCCGGAGATTGCCGGTCTTCGGGAACAAGATTGGTGCCCGCTGGAGAACGAGTGGTTGTCGTTACAGGCGAACGAAGCGATAGGAGGCACGCTGCACTGGCCACTCGGCAGAGACGCGTGCCGGTGTCCCCTGCTGTGCATTGGGCGGTGAAACGCTACCTAGGATGCGCCCCACCGTCGGCGCGCCTCTTCTCATTTGCGGACCAAGACGCCGATCAAGGCCGTACGCTCAACAGCCAAATCACGTTCGCGCTGCGAAGAACTGGCCTCGCCGCTGAAGGCGTTAACGCCGGCGCACTCAGATCGAGCTTC
>JAUSBQ010000457.1 GCA_030651965.1 Pseudolabrys sp.
AACATCGTGCCGATGCCATATGGCAATTGGCATTGGCTTGAAATCCAATCCGGCAATTTCAAAGCGCATGTTTGCAGAAGCAGTGGCCCGTATGAATTTCCGGAAGAAACATTGAGCCGCCAGGATGCGCGGCTTGTGAACCAGTCCGATCTATTCGCTGAGAATGTAGTTCCACTCAGCGATATGGTAGCAAGAATCTCAGAATTATATGCGTGGCTTACGTTTGCGCCGAATCGCGACGGCGAACTCCAACATCTTTGCTGGGCAATGCCCCCTGCGGATCAGGGAGATTGGCTCGCTCACATAAATATTTTGCGCCGCGCGGCGCAGAGCGGGGTCTCGCCGACAGACGGCAAGCCTCCGGAAGCGCCATCCCCTGAAATCAAACTTCGTTTCAAAGAGCACATTGAAGAATCGCTCATTGAAAAGAATAAGTCTGACAAGAAAAACGATTAGGGTCGGGGACGGAAATAATGGGTGTGATGAACGGGGGCAAAAAGCCCCTGCCAAAACCGATTCCAGAACGAATTAGGGAAGCGCGTGAATCGCGCGGCTTGACTCCAGATGAGTTTGCGGAGGCATTGGACGTATCCCGCCAGGCTGTTGCTCAATATGAAACCGGCCAAGCCTCGCCATCTGGGGAGGTTCTTAGCAAGATCATAGCAATTACGGCTCAACCGCCGCTTTTCTTTACCACTCCCAGGGAGCGCGCTCGCCAAGGGACACCGTTTTGGAGAAGTCTAAAGCGCATGGAGCAACATCATCGACGTCGCATTACGCGGCGTCTTGAATGGGTGAGGGATATTACGGCCTATGTCGGTGAATTTATTGATTTGCCGCCGGTCAACCTACCGAAGATCGACTTCGATCCGGAGAATGCGATTGATGATGATATTGAAAAAGCCGCCGAGACGCTGCGCGATCATTGGAATCTCGGGCGAAGGGCAATTCTCAATCTTGCATCAGTCTTAGAAGCAAATGGTATTGTTATAGTTCGGGAGGTTGTCGATTGCCCCGACATGGATGCGGTTTCATGCTGGCAAGGCGGTCGTCCCTACCTGCTTTCCTCGGGAGAGGTTATAAGTGGCCCACGTTCAAAGTATAATCTGGCCCATGAATTGGGGCACATTCTCCTACACGCCAGCGTCGAGCTTTCGATAGACAATCTTTCGCGCATTGAAAGGCAGGCCAATCGTTTCGCCGGTGCATTTTTGCTGCCCCGAGAAACATTCAGTAATGAAGTCCTTGGCACGTCGGTAAGTTATTTCAAATCTCTCAAAGCCAGATGGGGCGTCGCGATAGCGGCGATGGCATATCGTTGCAAAGACCTTAAAATATTTAATGAAAACCAGCATTCCTATTTGATGAGGCAGATGAATGCACTTCGGATTAGAAATCCAGAGCCGCTTGATGAAATGTTTCCGGTAGAAAAACCGTCAATGCTCGCGCAGTCACTAAAGATGCTTATTGAGGAAGGGGTTCAAAACCGCGAGCAGGTGGAAACTGCGCTTACTCTCAATCTCGGGGACATCGAAAGCCTTTGTGGCGTTCCAAAGGGCTTCCTGGATGCCAGGGTGGTCCAATTTCAGCCGCGTCCAAGGGATATTCCAGTCTAATGGGGCGGCTCGACGAGAAGCACGCGGCGGTGTTGGATCACGCCGATGCACTGGAGAGAAATTGTCCCATTCAAACTGAGACGCTACCCGAAACAGGGGTGACGGGGCTCCCGCGTTAACCAAAAATTAACGAAGTGTTCCGCAGGCCATTCCGCTCGGCTATCTTCGCTTCCGTAATCGGGAGCGGATTCGATGGTCAAAACAATTGCCCGGGGTGTCTTTTTATTCGCGCTCGCGATCATGATCGCGTCGTGGGCCATGACCATCAGCAACAGCGAGCCGGCACAGCCGCGGCAGGAACTGCCGACGGACAGGATGTATTCCTAGACGTTTCCCATCAAACAACTACGGAAGCACTAGCGGCGCTTCCGGCCCTCGATGAGATGGGCGTTCGCTTGGAAATTCTGGAAGCGGCGGAAGTAATTTGCGCTTCTGTTGAAGGTCCAGGAATTGAGAGACACACGCAGGAATGTCTCCTAACACTCGCTTTCTATCGCTATCGGAAATGCGATCAGCCCAAATGCTTGTCATGTTCATGCCAAAAAGAAGCGTGTTAAGCGCATTCATTTCAGCGCGAACAGCTATGATTCGAACGTAAAGGGCCTCAAGCGCCTCTTGGGTAACGAGAGCTTCGTCGATGAGGCCTCTCCGGCGGGCGGTTGGGGCAACTGTTGGAGAAGGCTCCATAAACACAGCGTGAATTACACCGTCGCGGTATCGTTTATATACTTCGGCAGCTCCGATCATGTCCGCAATTGCGATGAGCATAGGTTGCGGGATTCCTTGGACAACCGCGCATGCCCGCTTCAGAATCGCGACCTTGCCGTCAAATCCGTTGATGCGAGATGTGATATCTAACCAGATATGCGGCTTTATCTGGAGCGCGAACCCAAATGCATCGTCCAGCAGGGATTCAAATTCGTTCCACGCGAGTGCAATCGCGCCGATTGCTGCAAGTCGCTGAGGATCGACATCTTTTCTGATGTCATGTTCAATGCCACGATAGGATTCTAAAGGCGGCGCCTTGCGTCTCATCACACACACCGTATGCCCGTGAAAAAGATGAAAAATAACGATCAGTCTAGCGACAAAAAGCCGATCGGCATTTCATGGCGACGCAAAATGTGGCAGTGAGCACTCCACCCAAAACCGCTTAGAAGATGACGCGGAAGGCACCCCGGCGCAATCTAAGAAGCGGCCAAAGAAGGGGCTGCAATGACACCCTTATCGTGCGCGACCGTTGGATATATTCAGTGGATTAATGCCGGTTTGGCGTTTGCGGCCGCGATCTTTTGGTTGTGGGCTTCGCTAGTGACGGTGCCTGATTCTTTGGATGATTTTACCCCAGCGCTTCGTACACAAAGTCGTATGAACGCTATCGGCGCTTTGTTTGCCGCATCTGCTGCCGCGGTTTCCGGCTATCTAATCCTTCTGCCGAGTTGCTTGAATTTACAGTGACGGTGCGTTGCTTTTCGCTTTTTGGACTTTTGCCGTTAAAATAACACCTTCAAACCGATGTTTTGCCGTGCTTGCCGGCAAGCATTCCTCAGATATGACGATGGCGAGGGTGCATGGCAAACGATCCTCCAAGCTCTCTAAGAATGGGATTTGGCTACCATCAAGCGCGTGCCTCCGGTTTAGGTGGAATAAGAGAATCCCGTTCCCCGCGCCAGGTGAACAAACTAATTGAGAAAAATCAGGTTGGCCGAAAGGTGCTGTCGGAAGTCGAAAAAGACGCCGAGTGGGGACCATTCGTAACCCACTGGATTGGATCTGGTCGAAGCGTGGACGAAACGTACCAAGCCCTACATCGCGCTCAAATGTATGTTTGGCTTAAGCGAAAAGGCTATTCCCTCAAGTACCGGCTGCGCTGGACGCCGTAATCGACTGGGACACTAGCCCGTTTTTCCAGCGGCGACCTAACGGCCGATCCATTCAGATCGAAGCAGGCTTTCTGCCTGTCATCCTGAGGTGCGAGCCGCACAAAAGCGCGTTCACGCGCGTCTACGACGCGCTATGGCGGCGAGCCTCGAAGGATGGACGGCCCATAAAGACAAAGAGCTTGGCCGTCGCCCTTCGAGGCGCGGCTTTGCCGCGCACCTCAGGGTGACGGATAGAGTCAGAGCCTCCTTCCGGGTTCGCGGTTTCAGCGCGCCCCGAAATGACGAAATCGCCCCCGCTTGACCTGAGCCCCGCTGCCCGACAGGTTGCTGCCCTCAAGCCTTTCCAGCCCGGGGCACCTGCCGTGACCGTTTCAGCCACCATCAAATCCCGCAGCCCGGACGGCTACGCCGCCGCCGTCGGCGAACTGACCGCCGCCTTCGGCAACCGCCTCGTCACCTCGCAGGCGGTGCGCCAGCAGCACGGCAACACGGTCACCTGGATCGCCAACCAGCCGCCCGACGCGGTGGTGTTTCCGCAGAGCACCGAAGACGTCCAGCAGATCGTGCGCATCTGCTCCAAGCACGGCATGCCGATCATCCCCTATGGCGTCGGTTCGTCGCTGGAAGGCCACGTCAACGCGCCGCAGGGCGGCGTCTCGATCGACTTCCGCGACATGAACAGCCTGCTCAAAGTCCACGCCGAGGATCTCGACTGCGTCGTGCAGGCCGGCATCACCCGCAAGACGCTCAACGAGCAATTGCGCGACAGCGGGCTGTTCTTTCCGATCGACCCCGGCGCCGACGCCTCGCTCGGCGGCATGGCGTCGACCCGCGCCTCCGGCACCAATGCGGTGCGCTATGGCACGTTGAAGGACAATGTCATCGCGATGAAAGTCGTGTTGGCGAATGGCGAGGTGATCGACACCGCGCGGCGCGCCAAGAAGACCTCGGCGGGCTACGACCTGACCCGGCTGATGATCGGCTCCGAAGGCACGCTCGGCATCATCACCGAACTGACGCTGAAGCTGTCCGGCATCCCGGAAGCGATTTCCGGCGGCACCTGTCCGTTTCCCTCGGTTGAGGCCGCCTGCAACGCCGCCATCATGACCATCCAGGCCGGCATCCCGGTCGCGCGCATCGAACTGCTCGACGCGCTGCAAGTGCGCGCCATCAATCTGGGCTCGAAGCTCTCTCTGCCGGAGACGACTTTGCTGTTTCTGGAGTTTCACGGCACCGAGGCGTCCGTGAAGGAACAGTCGGAGCGCTTCAACGAAATTTCGCAGGAACTCGGCGGCGGGCCCTTCGTCTGGACCACGCGCGCGGAAGAGCGCACCAAGATGTGGGAAGCGCGTCACAACGCGGCGTTTTCCAACTTCACGCTGCGGCCGGGCGCGGCGATGATCGCCACCGACGTCTGCGTGCCGATCTCCCGGCTCGCCGAATGCGTCACCGCGACGCAGGCCGACATCGCCGCGAGCCGCATCATCGCGCCGATCGTCGGGCATATCGGCGACGGCAATTTCCATCTGACCATGCTGATCGACCTCGGCGACGCCGACGAGGTCGAGCGCGCCGAAGGCCTGTCCGGCCGTCTGGTCGAGCGGGCTCTGTCGATGGACGGAACCTGCACCGCCGAACATGGCGTCGGCCAGGGTAAAATGAAATATATGCAGGCCGAGCACGGCGCCGCCGCGGTCGCCGCCATGCGGGCGATCAAGCAAGCGCTCGATCCGCAGAATATCCTCAATCCGGGCAAGATGATCGCGCAAGGCTGAGTGCTTTCTTATCCCTCCCCTGAAAGGGGAGGGTGGCCCGCCTGAGCGAACAGCGAAGGCGGGTCGGGTGGGGTTTTCGCCAGTTAGGCATCGGGCCTCGCCCCACCCGGCCGCTCACTTCGTTCGCGTCCACCCTCCCCGTAGCCGGGGAGGGATAAGAAAAAAGTTGCCCGCTGATTGAAAATTGAATTGTTGATCCGCGCAGGTGGGCCGACAGTGTTTTAGTCAGGAGTCGCGACATATATTTGCCGCCAAAACCATCGAACTATGGCGTATATTTCGGTAAATTGAGCGCACGCGCAGGCCGGCTGCGAATTGGCGCTGGAGTTGGCGTTTGCAAACGACTTTGCTCGGATTGGCCATTGCGATCATCCTGGCGGTGCTGGCCGCACTTGTCGGGCCGTTGCTGATCGACTGGAGCGGCCACCGCTCGATTTTCGAAGCGGAGGCCAGCCGTCTGCTGGGCGCCAATGTGCGGGTCGCCGGCGCAATCGACGCGCGGCTGCTGCCGTCGCCCCGGCTCACGCTCAACGACCTGGAAGTCGGCAGCGGCGACGGCAGGGTTCTGGTCCGCGCCGCCACGGTCGAACTGGCGCTGACGCCGCTGATGCGCGGCGAATGGCGGGCGACGGAGCTGCATCTTGCCGGGCCCCAGGTGACGCTCAGCGTCAACGCCGCCGGTCAGATGGAGACGCCCGGTCTTGCGTTGGCGCTCAATCCGGATTCGCTGGCGATCGAGCGGCTGAGCATCGAGGACGGCAAGGTGTCGATCGTCGACGTGGCGGGCGGCGGCACCGTGACGCTGAACCGGTTCTGGTTCAACGGCGAAGCGAAGTCGCTGCTCGGTCCGTTCAAGGGCGAGGGCGCCGTCAAGATCGGCGAGGAGCTTTATCCGTACCGCCTGTCGACCGGGCGCTACACCGATGAAGGCAGCCTCAAGCTGCGCGTCAATGTCGATCCGGTCAATCATCCGCTCAGCATCGAGACCGACGGCGTGCTGACTTTGGGCGACGCGCCGCATTTCGACGGCACGATCAGCCTGGCCAAGCCGGTCGGCATCGGCCTGCGCACCAATGCGCGGCTGACCCAGCCCTGGCGCCTGAGCGGCAAGATCAAGGCCGGCCCGCAATCGGCGCTGATCGAGCAGATCGAATATCTCTACGGCTCGGAAGAGCAGGGGCTGAAGCTCACCGGCGTCGCCGATTTCAAGTTCGGCAAGAATCCGCGCTTCGACGGCGTGCTGTCGGGACGGCAGATCGATCTCGACCGCGTGCTGGTGGGCAGCGACGGCACGCGGCCGCCACCGGCCGCCGCGATCCGTGAACTGATCGAACTCGGCGGCGTGGCGTTTCGTCCGGCGTTCCCGATTTCAATCGGCCTCGGCATCGATCAGATCACGCTCGGCGGCAATACCGTGCAGAACCTGCGCGGCGACATCAGCAGCGATGCCGGCGGCTGGAATCTCGACCGCTTCGAATTTCGCGCGCCGGGTTACACGCAGGTGCGGTTGAGCGGTCATCTCGCGGTCGATGCCGGCGGTGTTGTCTTTACCGGGCCGGCGGAAGTCGACGCCAACGATCCGAAGGTGCTGGCGGCGTGGCTGGAAGGCCGCAGCGAGGTGCCGGTGACGCCGCCGATCGATCTGCGCGCGCTCAGCCTGCGCGGCGACGTGACGCTCGGCAGCGAGAAGGTCGCGATTGAAAAGCTGCGCGCCGAATTCGACCGCAAGACGGTGTCCGGGCGGCTCTCTTATGTCTTCGCCGCCGGCAGGGAGCAGGCCAAGCTCGACGCCGCGCTCAACGCGCCGGAGCTCGACATCGACGCCGCGCTCGGTTTCGGCAAGGCGCTGCTCGCCGGCTCGGCGATGCAAAGGCCGCGCGACATGACCATCGCCGCCGATATCGGCCGCGCCTCGGTCGGCGGCTTCGTCGCGCGCAACGCCAGTGCGCGGCTGAAAGTCGATGCCGGCGGATTGCAGATCGACAAGCTGTCCGTCACCGATCTCGGCGGCGCCGCCTTCTCGGCGAGCGGGCGCATCGACACGACCCAGCCGACGCCGCGCGGCAGCATCAATGTCGATCTGACCGCGCCGGACATGGCGCCGGTGCTGGCGGTGCTGTCGCGCTTTGCGCCGGCGACCGTGGCCTCGCTCGGCCGCGGCACGGCGGCGATGGCGCCGGCCAAATTGCGCGCGCGTCTGGCGGTCGATGGCGCGACGCCAACCGCGCTCGCGAAGCTGAACATCGACGGCAGTCTCGGCAAAGCGCGCATCACGCTCGCGGCGCAGACCAACGCCGACGCTTTTGTCGCGGGCGGCAGTGCCGGCGACTTGAAGCTGGACGCCAAGCTCGATGCCGACGACGGCAAGGTGCTGCTGACCATGCTGGGTCTCGAGCGCGCGGTGGAGATCGAAGCCGGGCCGGGCGCGCTCACGCTCAGCCTGAACGGACCGGCGAGCGGCGACTTGAAGCTCGATGGCCGCCTGCTCGCCAAGGGGCTGGAGGCGAAGGCCGCCGGTACGGCGCGGCCCTTCGCGGCTCAGCCTTCGGCGGCCTTGCGGACGACCATCGTGCGCGCCAATGCCGCGCCGTTGCGCGGCGCCGGCGTCGGCCGCGCCGCCTTGCCGGTGACATTCGACGGACGTCTGGCGCTTGCCGGCGACGAACTCGCGGTGTCCGAGATCAACGCCAATGTCGGCGGCACCGCGCTGCACGGCAAGGTGAACTGGTCGGTGGGTCTGCCGCATCGGATCTCGGGCAATGTCGATGCCGACATCGTCGATGGCGCGTCGCTGATCGCGGCGGCAACCGGCATGGCGATCTTGCCGGCCGGCGCGAACAAAGCCTGGGTGTGGTCGACCGAGCCGTTCAGCGACGGCGCGTTCGGCGATATCGCCGGCACGGTGGCGCTCAAGGTGCGGCGTCTCGATCTGCCGCCGCCGCTGGCGGTGCGCGAATTCCGCGGCAACCTGCGCTTCGGCAAGAACGAAATGTCCGTCGACGAGCTGGCCGGCGATCTCGCCGGCGGCCGCCTCGGCGGCAGCATTGTTTACAAGGACACCGATGTCGGGCTGACGGCGGAGGCGAAGCTCGCGCTGACCGGCGGCGATGCGTCGATGCTGTTGCCCGCGGGGCCGCGGCCACCGGTGACGGGTTCGCTCGATGTGTCGGCCGAGATATCGGGCGCTGGACTGAGTCCGGTGGCGTTGATCGGCTCGTTGCAAGGCAAGGGCACTTTTGCCATCGCCGACGCGCAATTGGCGGGGCTCGATCCGCGCGCCTTCGATGCTGTCACCCGCGCCGTCGATCAGGGTCTGGCCATCGATACGGCGCGGATTGCCGGCGTCGTTCGCACCGCGCTGGAAGGCGGCCAGTTGTCGGTCAAGCGCGCGACCGGCTCGTTTGCCGTCAGTTCCGGACAGTTGCGGCTGACCAATGTCGCGGTCGAGAGCAGGAATGCCGATCTGGCGATTACAGGCAGCGTCGATATGACCGACGGTTCGCTCGACGCGCGCCTGGTGTTGTCCGGCTCCAGCGCTGCCGCCGGCGCGCGGCCGGATATTTTCATGGCCCTGCGCGGGCCGGTCGCCGCACCGTCGCGCACGATCGATGTGTCGGCTTTGACCGGCTGGCTGACATTGCGTGCTGTCGAATTGCAAGCGAGTCGGTTGCGCGAGATCGAGGAG
>JAUSBQ010000461.1 GCA_030651965.1 Pseudolabrys sp.
ATCCTCGAACCGACGCGAAGTAAATGAATGAGCACGTCAATCTATGATTATAATATAGTGCTCGAATGGTGAAGGCGCCCCATCGACGCAATAGATGCGGGTTGTTACTCGAGTAGCCGGAATTATGTTTTGCTGATCACGAAGACGAGCGGTCGGAAAATAGACTATCAATGCTGTTAGATTTTTTAAATGGAATACCACAAGGCGCTGAAGAATGTGAGGTTTGTGTCATTGGAACGGGAGCCGCTGGGCTCACAGTCGCCGCAGAATTATCGAAACGAAACAAACGCGTAATAATGGTCGAAGGCGGCGGAGCTGATATCGAAAAGGGTTCGCAAAATATCTATAGCGCCGAAGTAACTGGCCAACCCTTTTTAGGTGCAACAGAAGGTCGGATACGAGTGTTGGGTGGGACCACAACTCAATGGGGTGGTCAAATAATGGAGATTGATGAGAGCGTCTTTGCTGCGAGAGATTGGATAGCAGGAAGTGGCTGGCCATTAGAAAAGAAGGAATTAGCCCCTTACTATCTGAAGGCAGAAAAATGGGAAGGCATTGAATACGCAGAAACCGATGTTGAAACGGTTTTTAAGAGAATTGGTCTTTCAGAGATCTCTTTTGGAGACGAAATTGACCTATCATTTTCAAGATTTTGTCCTGTTACTAATTTTATCAAAATTCACGCTGATATGATTCGAAAGAGAAAAAATGTTCTTGTCTACCTTCATGCTAACGCGTGTGCATTCATATTAGATGACAAGAACGGGACCGTTAAAGGGGTGCGCTGCAAAGCGCTAAATGGTCGGTCCCAAATAATTTATGCCAGAACCTTTGTCTTGTGTATGGGCGCAATAGAAAATTCGAGATTATTATTGCAACCTACCGAAAATAAAGACATCCCGCCCTGGAATCGGAGCGGGTTGGTGGGGCGTTTTTTTCAAGACCATATTTCCTGTTTTGTGGCGAGTGTAAGTAATTTCAAGTCTCTTTTGCCAGAGAGATGTTTTGATTATCTTTCTTACGATAAACATAAGTATCATCTTAAGCTGAAATCTTCACCAAGCTTTCAAGAGAGTAGTGAGATATTAAATGTATGTGGAACCATTTCGCGTGGGGGGCGGGATGACTTGGCCATTGCGTACGAAACGGTTCGTCTATTAAGGACTCGTCGCTTTAGTGACGTAACTACCAAACGTTTTTTCCATTTAGTTTCTAACGCACCACTTCTTATTTGGCATAAGTGGCCATACGGCCAGCGCGCGCTTAAAACTTATGCAGATGATGGCGAACTTCGTTTGTGCGTGCATTGTGAGCAATCTCCGTTATCGAATGGGCTGATAGAGCTCTCGTCGGAGCGTGATGTTTTTGGGGTTCTTAAGGCGAAAGTAAACTGGAGCATATCAGATCTCGAAGTTCGCTCGATTAGAATGTTTGCGGAGTGCATCAAGAGAAATTTTGAAAGCAGAGATATCGCAGACGTATCGATCTACCCAGAAATTACGGAAGGGGGGCGCGCCGCCGCTGCTCTCTTTCGTGAAAGTTTTCACCACATCGGCGGAACGAGAATGGCGATTTCAGATACACAAGGGGTTGTCGATCAAAATTTGCGGCTATTCGGCACCAATAATATGTATGTTTGTAGTAGTTCTGTCTTTCCATGTGCCGGGTTTTCGAATCCGACACATACAATTATAGCGTTATCTATTAGGTTGGCGGAATATATTAGTGGGCGAAGTAATTGAGTGTTTAATGTACGTAACGCTGTTGCGGTCGAACATCATTGAGGACTAATAATTATTGTTATTTATCGGTTCTCTGTTGGAGGAGGGCGGGTTGATGCGGGCTGTTGAACTTCCAGGAACGAAGCGAGTGACGACTCAACTAGGGTTCGGATGCAGTTATATCTTGCCGGAAAATACGACGTTACTAGATGCAGCATATGATGCCGGTATACGCCATTTTGATGTCGCGAGGTCGTATGGACGGGGCCTCTCTGAGAAGTGTGTTGGAGAATTTTTGACTCGGCACAAGTCGGACGTAACAGTGACTACAAAGTACGGGTTGTATTACCCGGCGGCAGAGGGCATTTATCCGTTTCTTCGTTCGATTGGGAGACCTATTGCAAAACGCATGCGCGGCGCCGCGAGAATAAGTGGCGCTGTAACGGCGGCAGTTGGTGCTGGCCCTACGAAGGGTAAGTTTACTGCGCGTGAGGCGCGGTTGTCTTTGGAAAGGAGTCTAAGGACGCTCCGGTCGGAGAGTATTGATATTTTTTTAATGCATGAGGCAACCGCAGAGGATCTAACCGACGAGGGGCTGCTTAGGTTTTTGGAAAACAGCGTGAGTGCGGGGCGTATTGGAAGTTTTGGAGTTGGCGGGAGCAATGAAAGAGTGGATTTGTTATATTCACAAAATCGTCCTTATTGCGATGTCCTCCAGTTCGATTGGACACCCCTAGAGCCCGTTATCATGAGAAACGGGGTGTTCAATATAGTATATAGAATCTTCAGGCATGGTAGACGCGGCTTGGCAAAGTGGATCGATGAGATGCCAGAAACTAAGGTTCGTTGGAGCGAGAGAATTGGCTTTGACATTGTGAATATTGACGATCTCGAAAAATTGTTACTTAAGGCGGCCGTTGAATTGCGTCCGACGGATTTGGTCTTGTTTTCATCCGCAGATCCGAAACACATTTTTCGTAATGTCGAGGTTGTCAACGATGAAGCCTTGCGTGCTCCAGCGTTGTCGCTTGCCAAGTTGCTTTTAACAGAGGTGCAGCCGCTTGCGCTTTAGAAAAAACGGACATCGGCTTTGCGAAGAAGCGAGAAGGTCAGTGCGGTACTGTGGGTAATTACAGCCTGGTTCGACGCTTTTTGGCTGGTATTTCCGGTCAAGCATACGCTCGGATCGCGTACGCGATTAATACAGTCGTGCTTGTACCAATCTTGATTGGTGCGTGGGGGCTAAGTGGTTATGGCGAGTGGATTGCGTTGACAGCACTCGCTACTTATTTTTCGTATTCGAATTTTGGTATGGTTACAACTTCGGCAAACGAAATAGTAATGGCGATTGGCGCCGGTGATCAGCCACGGGCGCAACAAGCATACCAAATGTCGATAAATGTTTCGTTCTATATCGTTTTACCTATAATAATTGGGTTTATTTTCATTTTTTCATTGGTGCCCGTATCGTCCGTTTTGAATGTCACGGAGGTGGGCCAGTTTGGCGCGATTTCAATCTTGGCGATTTGTGGAGCTCAGCTTTGGGTATCTACGTTGCGAGGAATTCTTGTGGCGGTGTTATACTCAAATGGATCGTACGGATTGGCTTACTTTGTCTCGGGAACGTCGAAATTCATAGAATTGATTGCTATTGCTTTGATTGTGTTGATTTGGGCTGAGAAGCAAGTAGTGGTGGCGGGCGTAATAACAGGCGTTGGAATACTAGACGCCATTGTCATCTATTTCATGGCGCGACGAGCTGCGTCCTGGGCTCGCGTGGATTTTACTTTTTTCGATTTCGGGTGGATAAAAAAACAGATCAAGCCAGCGATAGGGTTTGCTCTTTCAAACCTCTCAATGCAAGGCATTGTTGTCCAAGGCCCAAGGGTGCTTCTTAGCATTACAATAGGCCCGCACGCGGCTGCAATTTATTCAGTGTATGGAACTGCGATGAGACTTATAGACCAACTGCTTCTGATGGTTGCATTGCCGTTAGAAATAGAAATTGCCCGTTGTGTCGGTAGGAACGAGAAAGAAAAAGTGTACTCATTGGTAATAATGGGTATGCAAGTGGGGTGGGCAGTATTTGCCGTGGTTGCTTTCGGTTTCCTTTCCACGGGAGGGGTAGTATTCCGAATTTGGACGCATGGTCACATAACGTTCGATCTTTCGTTCATGGCGCTGTTTTTGGTCATGGCGGGATGTAATCAAATTGGACGGATCAATGCGCATGCGTTAATCGCAACTAATCGAATGTACGGCCCCTCCATAGTGGCATTGGTTGGTTGTTCTGTTGGGTTGTTTTTTGGAGGTGTAGCATCCAATTACTATGGATTGGTGGGGATGGCGATTGGGATTATATGCGCCGAACTATTTTACTCCCTTGTTATGGTGAACGTAAGTATGCGCTGGCTGGGGAGATCGATGATGGAATGTATTTATGATACGTGTAATTTACGCATGGCTATTTCTGCGGTGGTCGCTTGGGTTTGGCAAAAAGTATACATGCGCAAAGAATTATAAGACTGTGGGGATGAGTATGTTGAAGAAGTGTCTCTTAATCGTTTTTGTGTTGCGTTAATTGGAACTGAGAGAGTGCTAGTATAGTTCCTGTTGTAGACTGTCCGGGTACGAGATCGATCAGCACCACCGAGCCTCCGAGCGCTTCGACGATATCGTGGCCGACAACGTCCTCGCGCTTGTAGTCGCCGCCTTTGACCAGAACCGTCGGCTTGACCCGTGCGATCAACTCCTTCGGCGTATCCTCGTCAAACACGACCACCAGATCGACCGCCTCAAGCGCGGCCAGAACTTCGGCGCGCGATTGCACGTTCTGCACCGGACGGCCCTCGCCTTTCAGCCGCTTGACCGAGGCATCGCCATTGAGGCCGAGCACCAGCCGGTCGCAGGCCGCGCGCGCGCCGGCGAGCAGCTTGACGTGGCCGGGATGCAAGATATCGAAACAGCCATTGGTGAAGCCGATGCGCAGGCCCTGCTTGCGCCAGTCGTCGAGATGTTCGTCGAGCAGCGCCCAGTCGAACACAATCTTTTCTTCCGGCGCGAGGGAAGCCGCTGGCAGAATGCGCGAGCGCAGTTCGGCGACGGTGAGCGTCGCGGTGCCGCGCTTGCCGACGACGACAGCGGCCGCTGCATTGGCGGCGCGCATGGCGGATTCGAAATCGGCATTCGTGGCCAGCATCGCCGACAAAACGGCTACGACCGTATCGCCCGCGCCGGATACGTCGCGGACCTTCACTGCATAGGAGGGCACATGGACCGGTTCGCCATCCGACACCAGCGTCATGCCGTCCTCGCTGCGCGTCACCAGCACCGCTTGGGCCCCGAGCGCACGTTTGAGCCCCGCCGCGGCCTCGACGATTTCGTCATCGCTGCGCGCGGTTGTGTTGGTGGCCGCGGCAAGTTCCTGCCGGTTGGGCGTGATCATGGTCGCACCGCTATAGATGCTATAATCGCGTCCCTTCGGATCGACGATCACCGGCTTGCCGAGTTTGTTGGCCGCGTCGATGACGGCGCGAACGACGCACGGCGTCAGCGCGCCCTTGGCGTAGTCCGACAGCACTACGCTGCCTGCACGCGACATGGCGGCGAGCGCATGCGCGATCAGTGCGTCCTCAGCAGCCGCATTGATGCCGCCAGCGCTTTCCCAATCGGCGCGCAGCAGGTGGCTCGAATGATGCTCGGAGACGAAGCGCACCTTGCGCGTGGTCTGGCGCATCGGGTCGATCACCAATTCAAATTCGATCAGCGAATTGGCGGTGAGCGCTTTGGTCAGCGCGTTACCAGCGTCGTCGTCGCCGACCACGCCGACGAAAATGCAACGCGCGCCGAGCGCGACCAGATTGCGCGCGACATTGCCGGCGCCGCCGACCATCACCTCGGTGCGCTTGACCGCGATCACCGGCGTCGGCGCTTCCGGCGAGATGCGCGTGACGCTGCCATAGACAAACTCGTCGAGCATCAGATCGCCGACGCAGAGTACCGTCTGATCGCCGAGGTCGGTGAGATGTTTGTCGAAGTCGAACATGATGTCAGCGATATCGGTCGGCTTGATCGAGATAGCCGGTCACATATTGTCCGACAGCTTTCTCAAGCGGGGTGGAGCCGGCGTTAAAGCCGGCCTTGCGCAGAGTCTCGACGCTGCTTTGCGTGAAATACTGATACTGGCCGCGGATCGCCTCCGGCATGTCGACGTATTCGATGTTCGGCGCGCGGCCCATCGTCTTGAACATGGCCGCGATCATGTCGCGGAAGCTTTCCGCCTTGCCAGTGCCGACATTGAAGATGCCGTTGACCGAGGGAGTATCGATGAGCCAGCGGATCACGGCGACGACATCGTCAACGTAGATGAAATCGCGGCGCTGCTCGCCGTCGCCGATGCCGTCGCGGTGCGACTTGAACAGCTTCACCGGCGCACCGCCTTTGGCGCCGCCAAAGACTTTCGATAGTACGCTGGCCATATGGCCTTTGTGATATTCGTTAGGGCCGTAGACGTTGAAGAACTTCAAGCCGGCCCACTGCGGCGGCAGATTCTGCTTTTTGACGTAACGATCAACCAGTGCGAGGTCGAACAGGTGCTTGCTCCAGCCGTAGAGATTCATCGGCTTGAGCTTCCGCAGCTCTGGCAACGACCAGCTGTCGCCAAAGCCTTCGTGGCCATCGCCATAGGTGGCAGCCGACGAAGCATAAATGAACGGTGTCTGCGTCGCGGTGCACCAGTCGAGCAGGCGCAGCGACAGCCGGAAATTGTTCTCCATCACCAAGTCGCCGTCCGAGGCGGTGGTGTCGGAGATGGCGCCCATGTGGATGACGGCCTCTAACTTGCGGGCGTCGAGCCATTTGGCGAGGTCGGCTGGCGGCACGAAATCGGCGATCTGTCGCTTGGCGAGGTTACGCCATTTGCCCTCGTCACCGAGAACGTCATTGACGACGACATCGGTCCGCCCCGCCTCGTTGAGGCTGGCGACGATATTCGACCCGATGAAGCCGGCTCCGCCGGTGACTAGAAACATGCCTGCCTCAATGCGTTCCGGGCGTCGAATGTCCTTAGCCTTTCGCTCCGATGCGGTGCAATAGAACTTCTGCCGGATCCTTAATGGCTGCGCGGTACAACCTCGCCATCCCCGACTTCCCCACCTCCATATGTTCAATATACCGCATCACCATATCCGGCGATTTCCAGCCGCCGGCGTGCATGATGGCGCCGAGGTCGATGCCGGCGGCGGCCATGTCCTGGGCTGCGCCGACGCGCATGGAGTGGCCGGACAGTTTGGCAATCTCGTCTTTGGGCAGACCGGCGGTGCGGGCCGCGTCTTTCAGGACGCGTGCGACCGAATAGGGATGCAATGCTTCCGGCATCAGAACCGGGCCGCAGGTGCCACGGAAGATTGGTCCAGTCGTGATAGCTGCGGCACTGATCCAGGTCTGCAAGTGCGCGAAAGCTTCGATAGAGAGGTAGGCGAGACGGCCATGCCCGAACTGATCGGCTTTGGATTTGCGCACTAAAATCGTAGCGGATCCGTCGCGTTTGCTTGTCAGGTCATCGATCCGCAACTGCACAAGCTCGGCTCTGCGGCAAAGGGTGTCATAGCCGACGGCGAACAGCGCGCGATCGCGAAGCCCGCGCAGGTCGTTGGCGCAGGCGCCAATGATCTGCTGCTTCAGTGCGCTTGTGAGACCGAGGGCCTGCTCCTGACGTCGCCCTTTCTGACGAAATACGGTCCGCGTCGCGAGATTAACCTCCTCCGAGGAGACCGGGTTCTCGAGCTTCAATAGCCGGTGGATCTTGGCGATCGAAGCGCGGCGTCGGCTCACCGTAGCCGGTGCCGCGCTTTTGCTTTGGGCATGTACGAATTCGGCGACAGTTTCTGGTGAAGCTGGGAGAGCAGTGCGCTCGTTCTCTGCGCACCACGCCTCGAAGATCGTGAAATCGACGCGATACGAGCGGATCGTATTGGCGGCATAGGCGCCCTCCATTCTCGTTAGGCAGGATCGCCATTGATAAGCTGCCGACGGCCCTGCGGTGGTCAGAGGCGAGGCATTTTCGCCTTGCATCAGCCTTCTCAATACGGCATTTCTTGGTATCTGGCCCAAAGTCGCCTCGAAATCAGTTTATTTAGATCTCATAATAGATCAAAAAGATGCAATATCAAAGGTAAAAGAGCTGATAACGGGGGCCCAATTGCGCGCCGCGCGCGCCTTGCTTAGGTGGTCGGCTAAAGTGGCCGCCGAACGCTCAGGCGTAGCGCTGACCACCGTTCAACGCTTGGAGCAGGAGGACGGGCTGCCTGGCGGCCGGGCGCAGACGCTCTTCGATCTTCAGCGGGCTTTTGAAGCAGCCGGAGTAGAATTTATTGGTTCGCCGGACGACCGGCCGGGTGTCAGGCTTCTGCCGTCTAGCTCTCGCTAGCCCAGACTCAATCCCTGTTACGGTTCGCGAATTCCCTGTTAGGCCGATGGAAATTCCCTGTTCTTGATTTGGGAAATCACGCTTTGGGCGTCAAATGGCCCGTATATTCAAACGTTTTAGCCGCTTGGCCTCGAGAAAAATGAAATAATTCCCTGTAATTTTCCCTGATAGCAGGGAATTCGGCGCCGCATGCGATAACTGCCGTTATCGCGTTTGTGATAGAAACGGAGTTTCGGGACCGTAAAATTCTTAGCGAGCAATGATGAAATTTGCGATTATGCCTTCACTTCGAATAAAGCGTCAATGAACCCACGCAGCAAAGGGAGACGTAGGAGCCGCGCTCGCGGTCCCTTCAATATGCGTCTCGCTATAGCGACTATCTTGGCCACGGCAGTTGTCGCAATCGCAGTCGTTTTTTGGAGCGGCGCTGACAAGGGCGGTGGGGTTTTATCTAATCCCGCGTCCGTCTCCCTCCGCTTGAACGGTTCCTACGGCTCGAAATATGCTGGCGAGATCGTCGCCGTGCGCGCGAACATATTCGAGCGAAATGGAATTGATCTCGAGCTTCGCGAAAGCGGCCAGAGCATTGATCCCATTGCTTCCGTCGTTAGTGGTTCGGACACCTTCGGCGTCACCAACAGCATCAGCTTTCTCAACGCCCGCGCGGCAGGCCAGCCGATCGTCGCCTTTGCCGCGGGATTTCTTGAGAATTCGATTGTCTTCTATGCGCTAGAGAAGTCCGGCATCCGGGCGCCGCAAGATTTTATCGGCAAGCGTGTCGGCCGGCGTTCGAGCACTGACAGCGCGGTCCTCTATGACGCCTTGCTGAAGAACACAGGTCTGTCCCGCAGTCAGATCCGTGAGAGCGCGACTGAGACCGATCTCGATGCCCTGCTGAATGACAGAGTCGATGTCGTTTCGGGGCGCATCGGCCTGGAGGGGTTTCTCCTTCGTCAAAAGGGTGTGCCTTATACCGTAATCCGGGTTTCCGATTACGGAATTCATGTCCCTGACACGGTCTACTTTACGACGGAAAAGCTTGTTTCCGACCGGCCATCCCTGGTGCAGCGGGTCTTGCAGGGCATCCTCGCAGGTTGGGCTATGACGTATGCCGACACAGCAAAGAGCGTCCCACTTATTGTAGCCGCCGGAAAGAATCTCACGCCAGAGCAGGTGCAGTTCGAACTCGCCGCCCAACGCGATTTCGTCATGCCGTTGGGCCGGCGCGTAGCGGAATTCGACGAGCAGCAGTGGAAGCAGCTACGCGCGATCCTGACTAGCGCCCGGCTAATGGACGGTTCGGTCGATCTGAAGCGCGCGATCAACTATGACATTCTCAAAGAGGCCTATAGGAAGCCGATTTCCTTCGGCAATTAGCGGTTTATTGGAACCCGTAACCGAGGTGCGCATTTCTTTAGTTCCGGCCGGTGACGGGGCAGCCCGCTTGTCTTGTCGCGGACGGTCTGCGAATCTTCCCTTAGGCGGGGATTCGACTGCTAACTTTAGCCGCCTATCACTCTTTCCGGAGGGCTACGCTATGACACATAAGGTAGTTTTGGCCACAGCGGCCGCCATTGCTTTGTTTTCTTCCGTCGGGGCTGGTGTGGCGTTTCCCTTGGCGCCCCTTCAGGCGACGGCGGTGTCGGATGTGACAAAAGTCACGTTCTGGGGGAAGCCTTTTCCATACGGCTATCGCTGGGCTCGTTCCTGCGTGCGTTATGTAACGGTCGAGACCAGCCGGGGGCCAGTGATGCAGCGTGTTTGGATTTGTGGCCAGCGCCGGGAAGGTGTGGTTTCCTATAGAGGGTAGGTCCGCAGGTAATTCATCGTTTCGAAGCCTGAAGACTCCACATCCCGTTCTTATTGGTTGATGCCGCGGTGGCGGCGTCCATATAATGCTGCTCGGTTACCCCGTTAGCCAGGGTGGCCCATCCTTCGCGTAACATCAGCTCCGCAATGTCTCTGCCGCCGAGATGGCAGACGACGATGCGGGGCTGATTTTCTTGTTGGGGCCTGCAATCGACGGTCGCCGCTCCCAGAATATTCAGGAGCGCGATATATGTCCGTTGCCCGCAAGCCCAGCGCTCCCCGCTGCTATAGGTGCAGATCTGGTTGCGTGGCAAGATATTGACGCCATAAAGTTCAATCGCGTGCTGGTCTGTCAGCAGGGTATTGTCGTTGCCGACCTGAATCTTAAAACTCTTGTAGGCTGGTTCGAGTTTGGTCCAGTTGGGCGCGACATCTAGTCCAGCGTTCGCATTTATACTTCCTGCAGCGGGAGCAGGTTTAGTCGTCTTGCTTGTTTCGCTGATCCCCGCCCGCGACGATGTACTGGGCGCTTTGAAAAGCAAAAAAGCAGAAGTCGCCGCCACGATCACAGCGAGAGCACCCATGACGACCAGAGGCGGCGCGCGCCTCAGTGTGAAGCTGAAATCATGCGCAGCGACAGTCCAGCGGCGCATGGTATGCCGTGCAAAATCGGTGCGATACCATACGGGGCGCCTGCGGGCGATACTC
>JAUSBQ010000005.1 GCA_030651965.1 Pseudolabrys sp.
GCGTCGTGCGGCGTTTGGAAGAGAACGACGAAGCCAGCAAAAATGCCGCCGAGCCGCTCAATCTAATCAAGGACGCACTTTCCGCAGGCGGCGTCGAATTTTTTGTTCTGCCGGGCGGCGAAGCCGGCGTTTATCCAACGCGAAAAGAAAACCGGCTCAAAATTGTCGGCGCCGGCCCCCCGCTAAAAGTAAATTCGGCATAGCCAGCGAGCGGGTGCGAAGAAAATGGTACCGGCAAAATCGGTATGCAGATAATGCGCGCGCACTTTGGCGCTTCTGTTCCATCGCTTTAGCAAAAATCGCCGGTGCATTGGCGTTTTTGAGGGAGTTCGACAGATGCGCGACAGTTTCTGTGCCCCGCGTGCAATTCTGTGGTCTTTCGCGGAATGCGATTTTTCCTCATGGTGACGGCAAGTCGAAAGCCAAACCCCCACTGGAGAAATCATGAATTCTGCGATTATCAAGCGTTCGGTCGTTGTTGCCGGCAAGAAAACCAGCGTCAGCCTGGAAGATACGTTCTGGCTTGCCTTGAAGGAAATCGCGCATCAGAAGCACGTGCCGCTCGGCCAGATGCTGGATTTGATCGCCGATGGCCGCGACAACGCCAATCTGTCGTCCGCCGTGCGTCAGTATGTGATGCAGCATTATTACAACGCCGCGCAGTCCGCCCGCCCGGTCGTTCGCCCCGACTTCGTCCTGCGCAGCGTCGCCGGCGCGTAGGCGCCGAATTTTGCCTGCCGCGTAAGGCAATCTTTACCCTTCGGTAAGACATTGGCTCCGGTGCACTCTGCTCCGGAGCCTGCTTTGGATTTTGCCGCCGGCTTTTCATTCTTTTTCGGCCAGATCGAGACTTTATTGTTCTCGCTCGGCTCGCATTTCTCGCTGACCTCGCTCGGCACGGCGCTGCTGTTCGCGACGCTGTTTTTTGTCTGGCAGCGTCTCAAGCGCGGCCGCAGCTTGCGCTGGCGCACGATTTGGCGCGCGCTGTTTCCCAAACGCATCATTGAATCCAAATCGAACCAGGCCGATATCGGCTATCTGTTCTTCAACGTGTTCGTGTTCGGCGTCGTGTTCGGCTGGGCGGTGCTGTCCTATCAGTCGATCTCGAACGGCGTCATCGCCGGGCTGATCGCGCTGTTCGGCCAAGTTGAGCCGACGACGCTGCCGGACTATGCCTCGCGCGGCGTCATCACCGTGATGCTGTTTCTGTCCTACGAACTCGGCTACTGGTTCAACCACTGGCTCAGCCACAAGGTGCCGGTGCTGTGGGAATTCCACAAGGTGCATCACAGCGCCAAAGTGCTGACGCCGCTAACCAACTTCCGCGTCCATCCGGTCTACACCTGGATCTTCGCCAACATCATTGCCTTCTCGGCGGCGGTGGCCAACGGTCTCGGCAATTACATGTTCGGCGAGACGGCGTATCAATATGCCCTGTCCGACACCAACATCATCCTCGTTTTGTTCATCCACACTTACGTCCACCTGCAGCATTCGCACATGTGGATCGCGTTCCGCGGCGCGCTCGGCCGCGTCTTCGTGTCGCCGGCGCATCATCAGGTGCATCACTCCGACAATCCGAAGCACTTCAACAAGAACTTCGGCAGTTGCCTGGCGCTTTGGGACTGGATGTTCGGCACGCTCTATGTGCCGCAAAAGCAGCGCGAACCGCTGACGTTCGGCTTCGCCGACCACCCGGACGCGCATACGGTCAAGGGCGAACTGGTCGACCCGCTGATCAATGCCGCCGCTCACTTGAAGCCGCTCTGGCAGCGCCGGCCGGAGGCGCTGGCGCCGCTGCCGCTCGCCAAAGCCGAAGAGAGCTAACGCGCCTCGTGACCGAGCGCCTCGACCTCGCGCAGCCATACCTTGCGTTTGTCGTCGCCCACCGCCTCGATCATGCCGTAGATGGTCGAGCGCACCGGCGTGATGCCGACGAATTGCAATATGTTGCGCCGTAACAGCTTGAGCGCGTGCGCGCCGAAATACCAGCGGTAGAACCAGCCCGGCATGCCCATCGTCATAATGACGCGGGCGGACTTGTTCTTGAACATTTTCCAGCTCGCCTTGCCGCCGCTTTTCTGGACAGTCAGCAGATCGGACTGCAGCACGCGTTCGAAGAAACCTTTCATCAGTGCCGGCATGTCGCCGCACCACAACGGGAACACGAACACGACATGGTCGCAGGCGACGAAAGCCTCCCGCGCGGCAACGAGATCGGGCTCGAGCGGCTGTTCGCGCCGGTAGCCCTCGCGCAGGATGGCGTCGAAATTCATCCGGCCCAGCATGAATAGCTGCGCCTGATGCCCGCCGCTTTCGGCGCCGCGCTGATAGGCCTTGCCCAGCGCTTCGCTGTAGCTGTCATGCAACGGGTTGCCGACGATAATCGCGATTCTGGCCATGTCCGTTTCCCGTCACCGGAAGTTTATCGAAAATACCGCGCCGCGCCTGTTTGCACTTTGACTTGACGCAAATTCGTGGGCATTCCTGAGGCCCATGAAAAAGCGCATCGTCACCGTCAACGACAAGATGCAGAAGGCCTACCGCTACGAACTGACCGCCGCAGCGGGGCGTTCTTTCGACCCCGAATTCAAGCCGCAACTGACGCCGGCGGAAATGCTCGGGCTCGGCGTCTTCGGCGGCAAATACATGACCGATTGCGCGCGCGAGTTTCCCAAGAGTTGGTTTGCCCGCGCCAAGCTCGCCGCCGGCAAGCGCGACAACGCGCTCAACTTCTTCAACGTCGATGCCAGCCAGCCTTTGTCGGAATGGCGGCGCAAAGGCTGGATCCATCCCGACGATCCGCGCGGCTGGTTCCAGTGGTATTGCCGCTACTATCTCGGCCGCCGGATGCCGGTCGAAGACCAGCGCCAGATCGGCCGCTGGAAGGCGATCCGCCGTCACATCCGCCAGATCGAGATCAATTGCGAGCGCGGCAACCTGCTCTGCCGGCCGCGCCAGCGGCAGGCGCTGCTGCACTGGGCCTATGACAGCCGGAAATTTTAGAAGGCACCAAATTCTAAATTGCGATCTTCGTCAGCAGATCGGCCAGCACGGCCGGACAGGTCAGATGCGGATTGTGGCTGGAGTCGATCTCATAGGCGCCCCAGCCTTCGGCCTTGGCGCGGTCGTAAAATACCCGGAAACGATCGTCCGCCGACTTGCGCAGGCAATACACATACTGGCGCGGCAGCGTCAGCGGGCCATTTTGAAACGTCAGCTTCTGCTCGAAGGTCTTGACCGGTTGCGGCACGCGCAACGGCTCGCACCAGGCGCGAATTTCCGGCGGCGTATCGGGCGGCATCGGCCCTGGCGGAATACGCCAGCCGTCGGGACTGGTGCTGGCGCCGGCCTGGCGCTGGGCGCGCACGGACTCCGGCAGCACGTCGAAGGCGCTCTCGCCATCGCGCGGCACGAAGGCGTCGATATAGATCAGTTGCTTGATGCGCTCGCGGGCGCGATCGGCGACGCCGGTCGCCACCATGCCGCTGTAGGAATGACCGATCAGATTGATGTCGCGCAGGTCCTCGTATGTGAGCACGCCCAGGATATCGGCGATGTGGGTATCGAGGTCGATGTCGGGGCGCGCCAGATGGCTGCGCTCGCCGAGCCCGGTCAAGGTCGGCGTGATCAAGCGGTGCCCGCGCGCGCTCATCAGCGGATGCATCTTCGCCCACGCCCAGCCGGCGCTCCAGGCGCCGTGGCAAACCAGGAATGTGGCCATCCGTGTCCTCCTCTATTTAGCCACGGCGCTGCGCGGCCGCGATGGCTGACTGTTCCAGCGCGCGCGCAGAAAATCGACGGCGACAACAGCCAGCCCCGCCGCCAGCACCTGCCAGCCCGGCCTGATGCCGGCCTCGAAATCGAACGCCGTCTCAAGCACCCGCAGCGGCGACACGCCAAAGGTAATGCCGATGCCGATCGCCTCGCCGGCAAATGTCAGTATTGAAACCACGACGGCAAGCGCCAGCAGCCGCAAGGTCGACAGTTCGCCGCCGCCCTGCCACCAGGCCAGCAGGCGGTAACCGACCAGCCAGGTGAACAATCCGGCTACGAAAGTCGGCACACTGATGTCGGCCTTGGTCTGCTGGAAATAGTGGATGAGCGCGAGCAGCGCGATGGCGTAGATCGCCTGATGCAGTCTGCGCCAGCGCAGACCACCGAGCCGCCGCACCATACCGTCGGTCGAGGTTGCCGCCAGCGCGGCGAGACCAAGCCAAGCGATGCCGCCGACGATCAGATAAACCCGATGCGTGAGTTCATGGGCAATCTTGGCGATGTCGTAGCGCTGATCGGCGACATAGAGCACGAGATGCGCGACGACATAAAAGAATGTGCCGACGCCAAGCATCCGACGCACGTCGCTCAAGGCGCCATAGCGCGCAATGCGCCGGAATGGCGTCACCGCCAGCGTCACGCCGAGAAATATAAGCGCCCAGAAGCCCGCACGATGGATGAGGTCGTTCAACGGCCGTGCGCCGTTGGCGATGGCGCCGGCGTCAACCAGCGCCTTGGCCAAGGGAAACAGCAGCAGCGCCAGGGCCGCGATCCGCAACGGCGACACCCGGCCGCGCCGGTCGCGCCAGATCTGCCAAGAGAAGTTATTCATTGACTGGCCGTTGTTGACGTTCAGCAGTTGTCAGCGAGTAGCATAGGGACCACCGCCTATCTGCATACCGCAGCGCACAATTTTTCTCTTCTACAAAAACTCTTCTTGATATCATTTTTTGAACACGATTCGTCGCGGCTAAGGCAAAGCCGGACGCAGATAGCGGTCGCACTCGCGCCCGCCATCCGAGGGAGAAGGAGGAGCAGTCTCGAAACCTAGAAACGCTACGCCGGGCCAACGTAAGGAGGCTTTCGATGTCGCGAACTCTGGTGCCCTCACTGCTCGTGCAAATTTCACTTGTCCTTGTATCGTCCCTGGTTTGTAGTTCCGCCTTTGCCCATGACGCCCCGATCAGTCGCGGCGGATACAAGAACCTCGCCGGCGAGTGGTGCTGTGGCGCCGGCGACTGCGGTATCGTTGCGCCGAATAATGTGAAGGTCGGCAGCGGCGGTTATGCGCTGAGTGGCCCCGTCACTTACGGTGCCAGTGCCACCGGCAACGAAGCCGACGGTCCAACATGGCGAGAGGACGTCAACGAGGTCGTCCCCTACAGCAAAGCGCTGCCCTCACCCGACGGCGCATACTGGCGATGCAAGCGGCCGGACGGATCGCCGCGCTGTTTCTTTGCACCGCCGTCTGGAAGCTGAAGTCTCGTCGCGAGCGGCCGTCGTGCTCAGACGCGCGGCAGCGGTCGGCCGCCGCGCTCTTTCGATGGCACTTTTACCCAGGCCTCGCCATCGAGCACGACCTCGTCGCCGACCGAACACGTGCATGTCAGTCGCGCGCGAAATTTCTCCGGCAGCAGTTCGGCGACTGACACCACTACATCGACGGTGTCGCCGATCTTGACCGGCGCGCGGAAATTCAACGTCTGCGAAATATAGATCGCGCCCGGTCCCGGCAATCGCGTGCCGAGGACCGCCGAGATCAGGCTCGCGGTGTAGAGGCCGTGCGCGATGCGCGTGCCGAATGGCGTCTTGGCGGCGAAGTGTTCGGAAAGATGAATCGGATTGCGGTCGCCGGTGACTTCGGCGAAGCCGACCACGTCGGATGACGCCACGGTCTTGGCCAGGCGCTCGGTCATGCCGAGCGACAGGTCCTCGAAATACAGCGTGCGCAGCATCAACATCGTCATGGATTGGGCTCGTTTCGGGTTCGGCACTTAAGCCAGAGCATACCGATCAACACCACATTGATCGAAGCCAGCACGGTCAATAGGCCGATGGTCGTATCCGGTCCATAGGCTTCGATCAGCCAGGCGCCCGCCGTGGGCGCCAGCGCCTGCACAATCAGGCTTGGAAACGCGATCATCCCCATCAACCGCGGGAACCGGACCGGGCCGAACAATG
The DNA here is from genome assembly GCA_030651965.1 of Pseudolabrys sp. Classification (GTDB taxonomy): domain Bacteria; phylum Pseudomonadota; class Alphaproteobacteria; order Rhizobiales; family Xanthobacteraceae; genus Pseudolabrys. The sequence goes on from JAUSBQ010000005.1 coordinate 5,959, forward strand.
CCAGCGGCAAGGTGCCGCGCGCGATCCAGAATATGCCGTAGCCGGCGGCATAAACCAATACGACGACGGCCAGCAGCGGGAAATGCCCGTACAGCATCATCAAGCCCAGCGCCATCAGAACGCAGGACGCGACCATCGTCCAGATCGGGTGATAGCGTGTGCCGAACAGACTTTCGATCATGCGCGCGCCGACCTGCGCCGGGCCGAACAAGGTGCCGAGACCGACGGCAACCGCATAGTCGACGCCGGTGGCTTGGAGAAAGATCATGAAGTTGACGATCACGATGGCGCCGATGCCCGCGGTCAGCGACATCACCAGCGCGACAAGCGCGAAGATGACGCCTTCGTTTTCGATCGGCGCCGGCGAAGCGGTCGTTGCCTGCCCTGCTTCGCCCGGTTTTTCAGGCCCGCGTGGCGACGTCGACGGCACCACCGCCATCTGCAACGGCAATACCAGGCAGAGATGCAGCAATGCGTATATCAGACAAGCGATACGCCAGCCGACATGATCGATCATGAAGGCGCTCAACGGCCAGCAGATCGTGCTGGCGAAACCGCCTAGAAGCGTGAGATTGGTAATCGGTCCGCGCGCCGCGCTGCCATAGAGGCGGCCGAGCGTGGCGAACGCCGCGTCGTAAAGGCCGGTGCCCATGCCGATGCCGATAACGATCCATGCTGCCAGATAGACGCCCAGGTTCGGCGCCAGGCCCGCGACGGCAAGTCCGGCGGCGAAAAACAGCGAACTGGCGAACAGAACGGGGCGACCACCATGGCGATCGATCAGCGCGCCGACCTTCGGCGAAATCAGACCGCCGACCAGGAGACCGATAGACATGCCGCTGACCACAAGGCCGAGCGACCAACCGGTGTCGGCGACGATTGCGCCGGCAAACACCGCGGGAAAATAGAACGACGTGCCGTAGCCCAGTATCTGGCCGACGCCGAGCGCCGCTACGACAAGGCGGCGATCGATCGACGGAGGTGCTGGTAAAACCGAAGTCATCTGCGGCGCGAACTTTTAACTTGCCGGCGCCATGCCTCTTGCAGCCGGAAGCGGCCCAGCGAGCGCCAATGCGATGGTCAGAGCGGCAGCAAGACACGTATGCAAATTCATGGGACGGCTCCTTCGCTTGGCCGGGGCAACGTACACCATCGGTATCGATTCAGGCGCACGAGACGGCATTTTGTGCATTGCCGCAAAACTGAGCCGAAAATCGCCTTCATAGCCGCCGCATTTGCTATTTAATGGTTAAATATCAGAAACTTAAGCTATGCGTTTTTCACTTAGCTGCAGCGCAGCAAAATTCCTTTAAAACGGCCGGAAGAGGCCTATTTTCATATCATACGATTCACCGGCCCGGTGCCGGTTCTGACAGAAAGAGAACGCCCATGTTTGCCACCCTCATCCGCCTGCTTCACCAGTGGAAGCAATACAACCGCAGCCTCAATGAGCTTTCCCGCCTCGGCGATCGCGAGCTTGCCGATATCGGCATCAGTCGCTCCGACATCCCGGCCGTCGCCTGGCAGGCCACCCACCGGGGTTAGGACGCAGCCCCAAAGGCTACGCGCTCCCGATGTTTTCAAACGCCCGCGTCAACGCGGGCGTTTTGATTTTATCTGGATCCTGGCGCCCGGATTAATCGAGCGTCTTCCATCGCGACAGTTGCATGATCTCCGGCGCCTGGCCGTAACTGCGGGTCCACGAATCGACAGCCCATTCGGCCCCCGTCGTCTTCTCGACCAGCACCGCGGTGACGTGCGGAGGACGGCCGTCGATGATGTAGCCACGCGCGACCGGCTCGGCGACGTCGTGGTGGCGCAGCAGATTGAGCTGATACAGCACCAGCAGCAGGCTGGTGGTGTTGCGGCTGGAATCGATGCAGTCCATCTGCCGCTTGTCGAACATGTAAAAGCGGTTCGCCCGCGCCACATGTCCGGTCGTCCCCGCGACCGGCCCGATGCGCCGGTCGAACCAGGCGCCGGCGTTGCCGATGGCCTTTCGTTCCGCCGCCGCCGATGCCTTGCCGGCCGCAAGGATGCCGGCCAAGGTCGAGCGGTCGGCCGCGGTCAATCCCAGTTCGGTGCGGTACTTGCAGCCAAAACCATGGCAGATGCTGACGCTGGCGAGC
>JAUSBQ010000009.1 GCA_030651965.1 Pseudolabrys sp.
TTGTTCTTCGGCTTTTCCAGATTGGCGCGTTGCCAGCTGGCGCCGAAGTCGGTGGAAACGTCGACCTGCTTGACCGTGAGGTCGCCGGCCCATGACGCGCCGCGCAGCTTTATCTCCTTGGTGCCGGCGGCTAATTTGGCGCCGTTCGCCGGATTGGTGATGATCGAGCGCACCGGCATCGATTCCATGACCTTGAAGTTCTTCGGATCGGCTTTGGCGCCCGGCACCATCGGGTTGATGGCCAGCCGATACGATGTGCCGGTCATGCCCGGTCCGTCGTGTTCCTTGTCGCGGATCACGATCTTGGTGAGCCACTTCTGCGACGCCGAGCCCGGCCAGCCGGGGATCAACAACCGCACCGGGCCACCATGAATGTTCGGCAGCGGCTGGCCGTTCATCGCCCAGACGATCATCGAATCCGGGTCCATCGCCTTCGCCATGCGCACGCCGCGCGACAGCGTCGGCCGGTTGGCGTCGCCGGACAGATGCAAATCGGACGAATAGTGCGCGGTATAAATGCCCGCGGGCTTCACGCCGGCGGCCTTGAGCACATCGGCAAGCCGCACGCCCGTCCACTCGGCGCAGCCGGCGCCGCCATTGGTCCACTGATTGCCGCTGGCGGGCGGCGAGTAAAACGAGCGGCCATTGCCGCCGCATTCCAGCACCATGCGCCGCGTCTGCGCTTTGTATTTCGATTTCAGGTCACCGAGCGTCAGTTCCAGTTTGTTGTTCACCTCGCCTTCGACGGTGAACTTCCACTTGTCGCCCTCTTTCGATTCCTCCGGAATTTGTCCGTTGTTGCGGATGAAGAATTTTTCATAGGGCGTGGTGTCGTCGTCGAGCAGGTGCTCCGGCGTTTCCGCCACCAGCGGGCGCTCGCCGATCACCACCAGTTTGTCGCTCTTGCCGGGGAATTTCAGATGTATCGGCCCCTTCGGTGCGGCGGGGGTGGCAGGGATGGGAGGCGGCGCCGCGCTTGGCGACCCCTGCGCCATCGCGGCCGGGATCAGGCCGCCCGGCATATTGGCGGCGAATGGAATGGCGCCGCCGACGGCAGCTCCCATGGCGGCAAGTCCGGCCCCGTTCAGAAAGCCACGGCGGCTCGGTTCGGTCACGCGCCCGAAGACCTCGGCATCGGCCCGTTGCGGGTCGTTGCGATAAAGCTCCTCGATCGATCGCTCGATTTTGTCGGTCATTTTAGCTCCTCCCGGCCGCGTCACGGCGGCGTTTTCGCGTGTTCATGGCCCTCGCCATGCCGCGTTGGAGAAGAAACGAACCAGCCTCGCTTTTTATTCCATCAACCGGTGCAGGGCGGCGCCGACAGGCTGGCCTCGCGCAAGCGGGTGGCGGCATTGTCCGGCAGCACTCCGGCGCGGGTCGCGGCTTCGGCCGCGGCGGCCACCGCCGCGAACCGCCCGCTGGGCATGCCGAAAGCCACCAGCTCATAGGCCAGATCGCCCGCGGTCCAGGCGGCGCGGCTGGTGCCGACAGTGGCGGCCATGGCGACGGCCACCGGCCGCACGCGCAATTCAAGGCGGCAGCCGCGCGGCCCGCGATAGGCGGCAACCAGCACCGCCGTCTGGCCGGGTCGCTCTACCTCGCCGCCGACGAGATTGAGCCCGGCATGGGTCAGATCGGGAATCACCGGCGCCGCGGGCAGCGATGCAAGCGTCACGAAGGGCGCAATTTCCCGCCGTGAAGCCTGATCGGTCGGCCCCTCCGGATACAAACTCACGGCCGCCAACACGACGGCCGCGGCCGCCGCGATGCCGAGCGCCGGCAGCAGCCGGCTTTTCGCCTTGGGTATTGCAATGTCGAAGCCGCCCGCGGGCGCCTGATCGGCGGAGGCGACGATGCAGGCTTTCAAGCGCGCCAGGGTCGCGTGCGCCTGCGCCAGATCGCGTCCGGCGGCGATGCGGTCGGCCAGCGCCGCATGCTCGGCCGGCGGCAATTCGCCGTCGATCAGCGCGTTGAGGCGCTCGATGGCGTCGTCGGTTTTGCGATCATCGTTCCTATCAATAGCCATGGCTGGACTTCATTGGCCGCACCGAACTTGCGTCTATGGCCGCAAGCAGCGCCATCCGGGCGCGGGTGATGCGGCTCATAACGGTGCCGATCGGCACGTTGAGGACCTCGGCGGCTTCGGCGTAGCTGAAACCGGCAATGTCGATCAAGGCGATAATTTCCCGATGCGCCGGCGCGATGGTTGCCAGGCCTTGATCGACGGTAATTTTGGCGATGCAGGCATTGTCGAAACGCCAGAGATCGACCGAAGCTTCAAGGTCGACCGCCTCGATGCGCTTGCGGCGCAGTTCGTCGAGCGCCGCGTTGCGGACGATTTTAAACATCCACGCGCGGTAGGCCGCGGCCGCATCCGGTACGCGCGGGGCGCCGAGGGCGCGGGTAACCGCTTCCTGCACCAGGTCGCGGGCGGTATCGGTATTACCGACGAGGGTACGGGCGAACGCCACCAGACGCGGCAGCAGCGCCGACAAGGCCGAATGGGTCTCTGGCGCCATGGCCGCTCCCGGATGGCTTCAGGTTGCAATCCAGCCAGACTATCGGGTCGGGACACGGCCAAAGCAACGGCCAAGGCAACGGGCATGGCAACAGGATGCCCAGGAACCAATCGGTCGCCGGTTTCTTAATGATTCGCGGGTGACTGTTGCAGGATAGCTCTGTTTTCTTAGCGGAAAGCCCGCTAGACTGCGCCGCAACATGAATCACCGGTTGGGGACTGAACTTATGCGCCTGAAACTCGTTGCCGCGACTTTTGCCGCACTCGGCACTTTGGCCGTTATGGCGGCGCCGGTTCAAGCCCAGTCCAGCGAACGCCGCGTCACGTCCAACGCGCGCGGCCATACGGTCTTCACCAGCCGCGACGAAGACGGGCGCACCCGCACCCGCATCATCATCCAGCGCCGGTCCTATCTCGATCCGGGCACCCAAGTGCTTCCCGGCAGCCGGCACGACCGTGAATATGCCTCGTCGCCGGGTCAGCGCGCATCAAGCGTGCTCGACAATACCGCTTTCGGCGGCAACCAGACGGCGCTGCCGGGCGCGCTTGAGCCGGGCTTTGGCAAGAACGGCCCGTTCCTGCGCTTCTAACCGCCGGCCGGCATTCCGAATAAAAAAACGCGGCCTCATCGGCCGCGTTTTCATTTTCGACGGGTGACGCCGATTCAGGCGGCGAGCTTTTCCAACTCTGCCAAAATCGCGTCGCCCATTTCCGAGGTACCGACGCTTTTTTCGCCCGGCGCCGCGATGTCGCCGGTGCGGATGCCCTTGTCGAGCGTGGCGGCGATGGCCTGATCGATCATGTCGGCCTGTTTGCCGAGATCGAACGAATAGCGCAGCGCCATGCCGAACGAGGCGATCATGGCGATCGGATTGGCCAGCCCTCGGCCTGCGATATCCGGCGCCGAACCGTGCACCGGTTCATACAGCGCCTTGCGCTTGCGGGTTTTCGGATCGACTTCGCCGAGCGAAGCCGACGCCAGCATGCCGAGCGAGCCGGTCAGCATCGCCGCGATATCCGACAGCATATCGCCGAACAGATTGTCGGTGACGATGACGTCGAACTGCTTCGGATTGCGAACCAGTTGCATGCCGCCCGAATCGGCAAGCTGGTGCTCGAGCTGGACGTCCTTGAACTCGCGCGCGTGCAGTGCCGTGATGACTTCGTTCCACAGCAGGCCCGATTTCATCACGTTGCGCTTTTCCATCGACGTGACTTTGTTGCGCCGCTTGCGCGCCAGTTCAAACGCAACACGGCCGATACGCTCGATCTCGTAGGTGTCATAGACCTGCGTATCGATGGCGCGCTTCTGGCCGTTGCCGAGATCGGTGATGGTCTTCGGCTCGCCGAAATAAACCCCGCCGGTCAATTCGCGCAGGATCATGATGTCGAGACCTTCGACCAGTTCGCGCTTGAGCGACGAGGCATCGGCCAGCGCCGGATAGGTCACGGCCGGGCGCAGATTGGCGTAGAGCGCCAGATCCTTGCGCAGGCGCAACAGGCCGGCTTCCGGCCGCACGTCGTAATCGACCTTGTCCCACTGCGGCCCGCCGACCGAGCCGAAGATCACGGCGTCGGCGGCCTTGGCCTTTTCCATCGTCTCGTCGGTGATCGACACCTTGTGCGCGTCGTAGCAAGCGCCGCCGACCAGCCCTTCTTCGAACGTAAAGCGATCCGGCCCCGTTTTGTTGAAGAATTCGATGACCCGCTTTACCTCGGCCATGACCTCAGGGCCGATGCCGTCGCCGGGGAGCAGAAGGAGATTGTGGGTTGCCATGACGTCCGCCTCACAAGGAAAATTGCTGCGCGGAGTGCTAAAGCGCCACGCCCGGATTGGCAAGGCACCCGGCCTTGCGAAACCGGCGTACTGCTATTAATCTAGTCATCTGACTAGTCAGAAGGGTCCCGTGGCATGAAGGTCTGGCCTGTCCAGGATGCGAAAGCGCGTTTCAGCGAGATGCTCGACGCTTGCCTCAAGAAAGGCCCTCAGCTCGTCACCCGGCGCGGGGTTGACGCCGCCGTGCTGGTGCCGGCCGAGCAATGGCGGCAGCTTTCCAACGACGCCAAACCAACGTTCAAGGAACTCTTGTTGAGCGAGGAAGCTCGCGGCGAACTGAACATCCCTGCGCGTGGTGCCAAACGACGGCGGTCACCCAAGCGAGTTGGGTGACGATCCATGTATCTCATCGATACGAATGTGGTGTCGGAACTGCGCAAGCCAAAGCCGCACGGTGCGGTCATTGCCTGGGTACAAAGTGTGGACCACCGGCAACTCCGCATTTCAGCGGTCACGCTGGGGGAGATCCAGGCTGGAATCGAGATCACCCGCGAGCAGGATAAGGTCAAGGCGGCCGAGATCGAAGCATGGGCCGACCAAGTTGCCGAAACCTGGAACGTCTTGCCGATGGACAGCGCCGCATTCCGTATGTGGGGCAAACTAATGCACCGGCGCTCGGATGCAATGATCGAAGACGCCATGATCGCGGCGACGGCATTGGTGCACGGCTTGACGATTGCCACGAGGAACACCAAGGACTTCAAGGAATTCGGCGTGACCCTGCTGAACCCTTTTTCGGTGCGTTGAGCGATACCGGTCACCCAAGGAAATTGCCTGGCTCCTTCGGCGCCACACGGCACGGAAAGCTGGCCTTCGCGCTCCGGTTTTGTGAGAATGGCCCGCCGAAATTGTCGCCGAAGGAGCCGTGAATCGTGAGCGCCACCACCAAGACCAATGCCGGCAATTTCTTCGAGGATTTCAAGCTCGGGCAAGTGATCCGCCACGCCACCCCGCGCACGGTCACGCTCGGCGACGTCGCGCTCTATAACGGGCTGTTCGGCGCGCGCTTCGCGGTGCAATCGTCCGACGCCTTCGCAGCGGCGATCGGCTATCCGCGCTCACCGGTCGACGACCTTCTGGTTTTTCATATCGTGTTCGGCAAGACCGTGCCGGATATTTCGCTGAACGCCGTCGCCAACCTCGGCTACGCCGATTGCCACTTCCTCAAGCCGATTTATCCGGGCGACACGCTCAACGCGACGTCGGAAGTGATCGGGCTGAAGGAGAATTCCAACAAGAAGACCGGCATCGTCTATGTGCGATCGCGCGGCTTCGACCAGAACAATACGCCGGTGCTCGACTATGCCCGCTGGGTGATGGTCAAGAAGCGCGACGAGAGCGCAGCCACGCCGGAAGAGAAAATCCCGACTCTGCCGGAAAGCGTGCCGGCCGCCGCGCTCGGCAAAGGCTGTCCGAAACTCAACACCGCGGTATACGACACGGTGCTGGCCGGCAGCCCGCATCGCTTCGGCGACTACAAGGCCGGCGAGAAGATCGACCATCTGGTCGGCATCACCGTCGAAGACGCCGAGCACATGATCGCGACGCGGCTTTATCAGAACACCGCGCGCATTCACTTCGACCATTTCACCGAGAGCAAAGGCCGCTTCGGCCACCGGCTGATTTACGGCGGTCACGCCATTTCACTGGCGCGGGCGCTGTCGTTCAACGGGCTCGGCAATGCGTTCCACGTCGCCGCGATCAATGGCGGCCGCCATGTGTCGCCCTTGTTTGCCGGTCTGACCGTGTTTGCCTGGTCGGAAGTGCTGGAGACCGCCGAGGTGCCCGGCCGCGCCGACGTCGGTGCGCTGCGCCTGCGCACCGTCGCCACCAAAGACAAGCCTTGCGACGATTTCCCCTACAAGATCGGCAAGGAATACGACCCGGCGGTGATCCTCGATCTCGATTATTGGGTGCTGATGCCGAAGTGAGCGCGAGGTACGGGGCGACGACAGGCGAACGTCGTCGGACTGTCACAGATCTGCATTAGAAAATGCCGATGGACGTATTGATTCTCACGGCCGGAATCTTCGTTGCCGGCGCGAGTATCGTGCAGATCGCCAGCATCCTCACCGTCATTCGGCGGCTTGGTGCGCGTGCCGAGCCCGTCGTCGACATGCCGGCCGTCAGCATCCTGCGGCCGGTCTGCGGCATGGAGAACTTCGTCGAGCAGACTTTGCTGTCGGCGTTTCACCTCGACTATCCGCGTTACGAGATCATATTCTGCGTCGAGGATGGCAACGATCCGGTCATTCCGGTCGTGGAGATGTTGATCGCCGCGCATCCCGAGATCGAGGCCCGGCTGCTCGTCGGACGCGCCATGGCCGGCGGCAATCCGAAGCTCAACAACCTCGTGAAAGGCTGGCACGCGGCCCGCTATGACTGGGTCCTGATGGCCGACAGCAACGTGCTGATGCCGGCGGATCAACTGCAGCGCATGCTGTCGGCGTGGCGATCCGACACCGGCCTCGTGTGCTCGCCGCCGATCGGTGGCGCGCCGGGCAACCTCTGGGCCGAGTTGGAATGCGCGTTCCTCAACACCTACCAGGCGCGCTGGCAGTGCTTTGCCGACAGCATCGGAATGGGCTTCGCCCAAGGCAAATCGATGCTGTGGCGGCGCGAGTTGCTGGACCGTGCCGGCGGCATCGAAACCCTGGGCCGCGAGGTTGCGGAAGACGCGGCAGCCACGAAGATCGTTCGCGCCGCCGGCTTGCGCGTGCGGCTGGTCTCAGAGCCTTTCGTGCAACCGCTCGGCTATCGCCGCGCCACGGAAGTCTGGCGGCGGCAGGTGCGCTGGGCGCGGCTGCGGCGACGGACATTCAAATGGTTCTTTGCGCCCGAAATCCTCGTCGGCGGCGTGCCGCCGCTCGCGGCAGCCGCCGTGGTCGCCGCCGCGATGGGCTGGCCTGTCGTCGCCACGGTCGCGCCGCTGGCCGTCGCCTGGTATTCGGCCGAGGTCTTGCTCGCCTCCGCGGCCGGCTGGCCGATGTCGCTGCGATCGATCGCCATGTGCGTATTGCGGGACGCGCTGCTGCCGGTGCTATGGGTCGCCGCCTGGCTGGGCGACGAGTTCGAATGGCGCGGCAATGCGATGACCGTCGCCGAGGCTACGCGCTCGCCTTGAGATGATCGACGAGTTGCCTTGCATAAGGCGGCAGCGTGTCGATGTCGCGCACGCAGATGGTCAGATCTCGCACCGCCCAGGAATCGGTGAGTTGCACGGCGCTGATCGCCATGCTGCGCGCGGTGCGCTCGACTGTCGTTTCCGGCACGATGCCGACGCCGACATTGCACTCGACCAGCCGGCAAATGGCGTCGAACGACCGCAACTGCACGCGCAGCCGCAGAGGCCGGCCGATACGGTTGGCCTTGTCGGCCAGGAATCGCTGGATGGCGCTGGCGCGGTCGAGACCGACCATGTCGTAGTCGAGCACTTCGGCAAAGCCGATGCTGCCGCGGCTAGCGAGCGTATGGTTAGAGGGCACCACCAGGACGAAGCGATCGCTGCGGAATGGAAATGTCTGGAGACCCGCGTGGTCGACGGTGCCGGCGACAATCCCGATGTCGCCGGTTCCTTCCGCGATCAGCCCGACGATTTCGTCGCTCAGCCTTTCCTCGAGATCGACGCTGATGTCCGGATAGGCCGTGAGGAACGAGCTCAAAGTCTCCGGCAGGAATTCGGTGAGCGCATTGGTGTTGGACAGCACCCGCACCTGCCCGGCCAGGCCGCGCGCATAAGGCGTCAGGTCCTCCTGCAGTTTGTCCGACTGCGCCAGGATGGTGCGGGCATGGGCCAGCAGAGTGCGGCCGGCCTGGGTCGGCGTCACGCCCTGGCGGCCGCGCACCAGCAGCTCCGCGCCGAATGCCAGCTCCAGCTTGCGGATGCGGGTCGAGGCGGCGGCAAGCGCCAGATTCAGGCGCTCGGCGCCATGCGTGATGCTGCCGGCTTCGACGATGTGCCGGAAAAGATTGAGGTCGGTAAAATCAAACCGCATGACGGCATCCTTCTTGATTGGCGAAGGTAGGCTACGTAAAACACATATTGATCAAGCATTTTACACGGTTTAGTTTCGTCTTTGAAGAAGTTATATCTGGACCCATTCGAAAGTCGCGGTCGCTGCAACCCTCCGGTGCGTTGCGGTAGCCGCGTAGTTTGGTTACCAACCGTCCGCGACCGCCGACAGAGTTCCGGCGGTGCGATGTGGAGAATGAAGATGGCCGAGCTAAAGGCGGGACCCGCGTCGGGACCGCGGCATTCGCGACCGCTCTCGCCGCACCTGCAAATCTACCGCCCGATGCTGACAATGGTGATGTCGATCGTCCATCGCATCACCGGCACCGCGCTCTACTTCGGCACGCTGCTGCTCGCCTGGTGGCTGATCTCGGCGGCGTCCGGTCCCAACGCTTACGCCAATGTCGAATGGTTCATGGGCACGCTGGTCGGCCGCGTCGTGCTGTTCGGCTACACCTGGGCGCTGCTGCATCACATGCTCGGCGGCATCCGCCATCTGATCTGGGATACGCTGCACGGTCTTGAGCCGTCCGAGCGCGAACTGCTCACCGTCGCCACTCTGGTCGGCTCGATCTCGCTCACACTGGTTGTCTGGGTCGTCGGCTATCTCGCCATGGGAGGCCCGCGATGATCGGCCAGAACCCGAACGAAATGCGGACCGCCGCGCGGCGCGTGCGCGGCCTGGGCGCGGCCCGCGCCGGCACCAAGGATTTCTGGCACCAGCGCGTCACGTCGGTCGCCGGCATTCCGCTGACCATCGCGCTGATCGTCATCGTGATTGCCTTGCTCGGCCGCAGCCATGCCGCCGCCGTCCAGATACTCGGCTCGCCGATCGTCGCGATCATCATGCTGCTGTTCATCCTCAACAGCGCCTATCACATGTGGATCGGGATGCAGGAGATCATCCTGGACTACGTGCACGACGATAAATTCAAGTTCTTGAGCCTCATGATGAACACGTTCTTCGTCATCGCCGTCGGCCTGGCTTCCGCCTTCGCCATTCTCAAGCTTTCGTTCGGAGTCTAGGGCTATGGCGTCGACAAACGGCAAAGCGAACGGCGGCCATTCTAGTCAAGGTCCTGCCGTGAACGGCAGGGCCTACCCGATCGAAGATCACCACTACGACGTCGTCGTGGTCGGTGCCGGCGGCGCCGGACTGCGCGCCGTTGTCGGCTGCTCGGAAGCCGGACTGCGCACGGCCTGCATCAGCAAGGTCTTCCCGACGCGTTCGCATACGGTCGCGGCCCAAGGCGGCATCGCCGCCGCCCTCGGCAATATGGGCGAGGACGACTGGAAATGGCATATGTACGACACGGTCAAGGGCGCCGACTGGCTCGGCGACCAGGACTCGATCGAGTACATGTGCAAGAACGCGCCGGCCGCCGTTTATGAGCTGGAGCATTGGGGCCTGCCGTTCTCGCGCCGCGAGGAAGACGGCAAGATCTATCAGCGCCCGTTCGGCGGCATGACCACACATTACGGTAAGGGTACCGCGCAGCGCACCTGCGCCGCCGCCGACCGTACTGGCCACGCCATGCTGCACACGATGTACGGCCAGGCGCTCAAGCACGCGGCCGAGTTCTATATCGAGTATTTCGCCCTCGACATGATCATGGATGAGACCGGCCGCTGCCGCGGTATTATCGCGCTCAACATGGACGACGGCACGCTGCACCGCTTCATCGCCAACCAGACCATCATGGCGACCGGCGGCTATGGCCGCGCTTATTTCTCCTGCACCTCCGCCCATATCTGCACCGGCGACGGCAATGCGATGGTGCTGCGCGCCGGCCTGCCGTTGCAGGACATGGAGTTCGTGCAATTCCATCCGACCGGCATTTACCCGGCCGGCTGCCTGATCACCGAAGGCTCGCGCGGCGAAGGCGGCTATCTCGTCAACTCCGAAGGCGAGCGCTTCATGGAGCGCTACGCGCCGTCGGCCAAGGACCTCGCCTCACGCGACGTCGTCTCGCGCTCGATGACCATCGAGATCCGCGAAGGCCGCGGCGTCGGCAAGGACAAGGACCACATCTTCCTGCACCTCGACCATCTCGATCCCGCCATCCTGCAGGAGCGCTTGCCCGGCATCTCCGAGACCGCGCGCATTTTCGCAGGCGTCGATATCACCCGCGAGCCAATCCCGGTGCTGCCGACCGTGCACTACAACATGGGCGGCATCGCCACGAACTATCACGGCGAGGCGCTGACCAAGAAGGACGGCAATCCCGACACGGTCATCCCCGGCCTGATGGCGATCGGCGAAGCCGCCTGCGTCTCCGTGCACGGCGCCAACCGTCTCGGCTCCAACTCCCTGATCGATCTTGTCGTGTTCGGCCGCGCCGCTGCGCTGCGTTGCGCCGAAATCCTGACGCCCGGCGAGAAGGGCCCCGACCTGCCGAAGGATTCGGCCGAGAAGGCGCTCGCCCGCCTCGACCATTTCCGTTACGCCTCGGGCGGCACGCCGACCGCGCAGCTTCGCCTGAAGATGCAGAAGGTGATGCAGAGCAATTGCGCTGTGTTCCGCACCGGCGAAATTCTCGACGAAGGCCACACTTTGATCCATCAGGTCCATGGCGGCATGACCGATATCGGCGTGACGGATCGCTCGCTGGTGTGGAATTCCGATCTGATCGAGACGCTGGAATTGGACAATCTGATCGCGCAGGCGGTCGTCACCATGGACTCGGCGCAGAACCGCACGGAAAGCCGTGGCGGCCATGCCCGCGAGGATTATCCAGACCGCGACGACAAGGACTGGATGAAGCACACCCTGTCCTGGATCGACGACGAGAACCGCACCGTCTCGCTCGACGACCGCCCGGTCCACACCTACACGCTCTCGAACGACATCGAGTACATCAAGCCCAAGGCACGGGTGTACTGAGGAC
>JAUSBQ010000179.1 GCA_030651965.1 Pseudolabrys sp.
CGTCGACTTGCCCGCGCCATTGCGGCCCATCAGAGCGACCACCTCGCCGCGCCGGACTTCGAAATCGAGATCGTAGAGAATGCGCGCGGCGCCGTACCAGGCGCTGAGATTTTCGACCGAGAGCATAGGCTGGCTCATGGCTTGATTCATGCCTTGGCCCCTTGCGATGCGGAAAGAGCAAAGGTCTTGCCGGTGCCGAAGTACACCTCACGCACCTCGGCATTGTCGCGGATCGCGGCGGCGTCGCCATCGGCGATCAGCCGTCCGCGCGCCAGCACGATGATGCGGTCGGCAAAGGCAAAAACCACGTCCATCGAATGCTCGGTGAACAGCACCGAAATGCCGCGCTCGACCACCAGCCGCTTGACCAGTTCGATCAGGCCGTGGCGCTCGCCGGCGCCCATGCCCGCCGTCGGCTCGTCCATCAGCAACAGGCGCGGATCGTTGGCGAGCGCAATGGCGAGTTCGACGCGCTTGACGTCGCCATAGGCGAGCTCGCGACTCGGCCGGTCGGCGGCCTCTTCCATGCCGACCTGCGCCAGCAGTTCAAGCGCGCGGCCGCGGTGGTGCGAGGCCGCCGGACGCCACAGCCGGAACGTCTCGCGCGTATGCGAGATCAGCGCCATCTGCACGTTCTCGATCACGGTCATCGAGCCGAAAGTAGCGGCGACCTGAAAGGTGCGGCCGACGCCGAGCCGCCAGATGTCGCGCGGCGCAAGCCCGGCGATACTCCTGCCCTCGCACAGAATCTCGCCGCTGTCCGGCGCGAGTTGGCCATTGATCATGTTGAAGCAGGTCGACTTGCCGGCGCCGTTCGGCCCGATCATGGCGAGGAACTCGCCCTTGCCGATCTCGAAGCTGACATCGCGCACGGCATGCACGCCGCCGAAGGATTTGCTCAACGCGCGCAGTTCCAAAACGCTTAGATCGGAGACGCTCATATGCGGCCTCCCATCTTGCGCCACAGAGAAGCAAAGGCGCCGACAATGCCCTGCGGGAAGGTCAGCACCAGCAACAGTATGATCGCGCCCATCAGCGCGCGCCAGTATTCGGTCTGGCGCATCACCGTGTCCTGCAACAGCGCGAACACCGAGGCGCCGACGATCGGACCGGTGAGCGTCTGCACGCCGCCCAGCAGCACCATCACCAGGCCGTCGATGGAGCGGTTGATGTGGATGGTCTCCGGCGAGATCGAGCCCTTGGCGAAAGCGAAAAGCCCGCCGGCGACGCCGCAGACCAGGCCGGCGATGGCGAAGGCCAGCCAATGCACACGCTTGACGTCAATGCCGACGGCCTCGGCGCGCAACGGTGAATCGCGCCCGGCGCGCATGGCGTAGCCGAACGGCGCGAACAGAAAGCGGCGCAGCAGCAACACGGCGGCCGCCGCCAGAACAAGCGTGAGCAGGAAATAGGCCCACGACTTGTCGAAAGGCGGTGGCGGCCAGACGCCGATGACGCCGTTAGAACCGCCGGTGAAGCCTTCCCACTGGAACACAGCCGCCCACACGATCTGCGCAAAGGCGAGCGTGAGCATGGCGAGATAGACGCCGGACAGCCGCACCGCGAACCAGCCGAACAGCAAAGCGCCGGCCAGCGCCAGCAGCGGCGCGGCGATGAGCGCAACGCCCATCGGGAAGGCGAGCCATTTCACCAGCAGCGCCGCGCCATAGGCGCCGAGCCCGAAATAGGCGGCGTGGCCGAACGAATGCATGCCGCCCGGCCCCATGATGAAATGCAGCGAGGTGGCGAAGATCACCGCGATCAGGACATCGATGCCGAGAACCAGCAGATAAGGTGACCCTTGCGCCAACAGCGGCAAGCACAGCAGCACCGCCAGCACGACGATTCCGAGCGCTTTCAGCAAAGGCGTCGCCGGACGGATCGGCTCCTCCGGCTCGGCGATGGAGCGTACCGCGCCCTGCGCCTTGCCGAGCAGGCCGTAGGGCCGCACGATCAGGACGATCGCCATCACCAAGAATTCGGCGACCAAGGTGAACTTGGAAAAGTTGATGGTGAAGAAGCCGAAGTCGACGACGCCGATGCCGACGCACAAAGCCTTCACTTCGGCGATGATCACGGCGGCGAGATAAGCCCCCGGGATCGAGCCCATGCCGCCGACCACGACAACAACGAACGCATCACCGAGCGCGATCAAGTCGGTGGCGAGATTGGCCGGCTCGCGCGCGATCTGAAGCGCGCCGCCGAGGCCGGCCAGCGCCGCGCCGAGGGCGAAGACCGATGTGAACAGTACGGCCTGATTGACACCGAGCGCGCCGACCATTTCCCGGTCCTGCGTCGCCGCGCGTATCAGCCGTCCGAAGCGGGTGCGGGTCAGCGTCAGATGCAGCGCCAAGAGCACCAGCGGGCCGATGACGATCAGGAACAGGTCATAGGTCGGCAGCCTGCGGCCGAGGATTTCGACGGCGCCGCGAAAGCCTGGCGCGCGGGGCCCCAGGAGATCGGCCGGGCCCCACAGCCACAGCGCCGCGTCGTTGATGACCAGCACCAGCGCGAAGGTGGCAAGCAGTTGAAACAGTTCCGGCGCGCGGTAGATGCGGCGCAGCAGCACGATTTCAATCAGCGCGCCGATGATGCCGACGATGATCGCCGTGGCGACGATGCCGCCCCAGAAGCCAGTGACGCCGCCGATCTTGGTCGCAAAGGTGTAGGCGATATAGGTCCCCAACATATAGAGGGACCCGTGCGCCAGATTGACGATGCGGGTGACGCCGAAGATCAGCGACAGGCCGGCCGCGATCAGGAACAGACCGGAGGCTGACGACAGTCCGTTGAGGACCTGAAACAGAAAGGCGTTGAGGGTCATGCTTTGCTCTTATCCCTCCCCGCCTTCGGGGAGGGTGGTCAGCGAAGCTGACCGGGTGGGGTCTACAACGCATGAAACCCCACCCGACTGTTCGCTTCGCTCACAGCCACCCTCCCCTTTCAGGGGAGGGATAAGGAAGAATCACTCCGCCGCCGGGCGCAGCTTCTTGGTGTCGGCGTCGTTCGGCAGCACCGAAGCGCCGTCGATGTACTTAACGTCGACCATGGTGCCCTTGCCCTTTTCCAGCGCGAGCTTGCCGACATAGGCGCCCATCGTCGCCTGATTATCGCTGGCGCGGTACGTGAACGTGCCGAACGGACCGGAAACCGACAGGCCCTTGAACGCCGCGACCAGTTTCTCGGTGTCGGTCGATTTGGCCGCGGCGATGCCGGCCGCCACCGACTTGATCGTGGTGTAGCCGACGATCGAGCCGAGCCGTGGATAGTCGTTGAACTTCTTCTGGTACGCCGTCAGGAAGGCGATGTGTTCCGGGGTCTTGATCTTGTCCCACGGATAGCCAGTGGCGATCCAGCCGACCGGCGTTTCCTCGCCAAGCGGATCGAGATATTCCGGCTCGCCCGACAGCAGGCTGACCACCGTGCGGTTCTTGAACACGCCACGGGTGTTGCCTTCGCGCACGAACTTGGTGAGGTCGGCGCCGAACAGGACGTTGAAAATGGCGTCCGGCTTGGCGTCGTCGATCGCCTGCGCCACCGCGCCGGCATCGACCTTGCCGATCGGCGGCGCCTGTTCGGTGACGATCTCCGCGTTGGGCTGCGCCTTCTTCAGCATCTGCTTGAAGGTCGCGGCGGCCGACTGGCCGTATTCGTAGTTCGGATAGACGATGGCCCAGCGCTTGGCGTTCGCCGCCAGCGCCGCCGGCATCAGCATCGCGGTCTGCATATAGGTCGAAGCGCGCAGGCGGTAGGTGTATCTGTTGCCGTCCGACCAGGTGATCTTGTCGGTCAACGGCTCGGAAGCGAGGAAGAACACTTTCTTCTGCCCGGCGAAGTTGGTCACCGCCAGGCCGATATTCGACAGGAAGGTGCCGGTCAGCATGACGACGCCTTCGCGCGTCACCAGCTCCTCAGCCACGCGCACGGCTTCGCCCGGATTGGCGCCGTCGTCGCGCACGATCAGTTCGAGTTTCTTGCCAAGCACGCCGCCTTTGCCGTTGATCTCCTCCAGCGCCAGCTCCATGCCGCGCTTGTAAGGCTCGAGAAAGGCCGGCTGCGCCTTGTAGCTGTTCAGCTCACCGATCTTGATGGTGTCCTGCGCGAAGGCCGGCGCGGCGAAGGCGCAAGCAAGCGCGGTAGCAAGAGCAAGCACGTGTCGCGTGGGTCTCATAACAACCTCCCTGCGGGGCGGCTGACCGCGCAATGCGGAGCCGCGTGTCAAAAAATCGGTTAGCAACTTTCCGGCCGGGCTTACTTGTTTGTACGCAAATAGTCCGACCGCAACACGCAACTTGTCAAGCAGGGCCTATGACACGAAATGCGGCACGACAGCGCATTTTGTTTGCATGGACCTTGTTCGTAAAACTCAACTCCATGTTTGCACGCGTTGGAAAACTGCCGTGCTTTCTTTCAGCGATTACGCCTTCGGCCGGTCGCGGAATCGATCCATCAACGCTTTGTCCTGACCGCCGTCGATTTCGATCATGGTGCCGTTGACCATTTCCATCATCGGCGACGCCAGCATGACGACCAGATTGGCGACTTCCTCGACTTCGGCGATACGGCCCATCGGGATCGACGCCGGCGCCAGTTTGTCGGCCTGCTCGCGCGGGATTTTCATGTCGCGCGCCATCGCATCGACGAGGCCTGCCCAACGCTCGGTGCGCACCGGCCCCGGATTGACGGCGACGAAGCTGACATTGTCGCGGCCATATTGGCCGGCGAGCGAGAGCGTCAGGTTCTGCCCCGCCGCATTGGCGGCGCCCGGGCAGATTTCCCAGTAGGACGGCTTGACGCCGTCATTGCCGATCAGATTGACGACGCGGCCGCCGCCCTGCTTGACCATGATCGGCAGCGCGTAGCGCAGGCAGCGCACATAACCCATGAATTTGAGCTGGAGGCCCTTTTCCCAATCGTCCTCGGTGAGATGCTCGATGACGCCGCCGGCGGCGGAGCCGGCATTATTGATCATGATGTCGATGCGGCCGAGCGCCTTGTGCGCGGCTTCGATGAAGTTCTTCGCGTCGGCGTCCTTGCGCAGATCGGCGGGGATGGCGACGATTTTGCGGCCGGTCGCCTTGGCGATCTCGGCGGCGGCCGCTTCCAGCGGCTCCTTGCGGCGCGCGCAGATCGCAACATCGACGCCTTCTTTTGCCAATGCGAGCGCGATGCCCTTGCCGATGCCTTCCGAGCCGCCGGTGACCAGCGCGGTCTTGCCATTCAGTTTCAGATCCATTGCACACTCTCCGTTACAGGTTCTATTTGCCCTTATGGGATAGCCAGCGCCCCGCTTCGACATTGGCGATCAGATCGGCAAGCGCGGCGTTGAACGCGGCCGGCTCCTCGCTGGTGATGGTATGGCCGGAGCGCGGAATGACGACGAGGCCGGCGGTCGGCACCGTGCGCTTCAGGAACACGCTGCCTTCGAGACACCAGTCGTCTTCATCGCCGACCAGCACCAGAAGCGGCGGTTTGAACTTTTTCAGGTCAGCTTCCATGTCCCACAAGGTCGGCCGCTTGGCCTGCAAATGCAGCATGGTCAGCGCATGGCCGGTGGCCGAATGCTCGCTGAGCATCTGGACGAATTCGGCATAGCCACGCGGGTCCTTATGCTTGTGCGTCTGGCGCGTCGCGCCGTCGGCATAGCGCGGCGCCATCACCGCCATGCCCTCCTTGGCGAAAGCCTCGCCGGTCGCGCGCGAGGCGGCGCGTCCTTCCTCGACGACTTTCGGATCGGGACTGGAGCCATAGCCGCAACCGGCGGCGGTGACCGACAGGCATCGATCCGCATAATGAATGCCGACATGAAGCGCGGTCGCAGCGCCCATGGAGTGTCCGACGACATGGGCCTTGTCGATCTTGAGCGCATCCATCACCGCGATGACGTCGTCGCGGGCAATGTCCTGGCCGTATTTGGCGCCGTCTTCGGGAATATCGGAAGGCGGATAGCCGCGCTGACTGTAGGTGATGCAGCGGTGCGCGCGGGAGAAATGCCGCATCTGCGGCTCGAAGGTGCGGTAGTCGCCGGCATATTCGTGCACGAAGACGATCGGGCTGCCCTGCCCGGCCTCTTCATAATACAGCCGGGTGCCGTCTCGCGCGCTGATATGCGGCATCGATCCCCCACTTGCTGGAACAAATTATATGCACGCAAATGAATTTCCGTAAAGCGGGAATTTGCGGCAGGGCCGCTGTCAGAGCAGGCCGCGCAACGCCAGATGCGCGCCGAGCGCCAGCAGACCGATAAAGAAGAACAGCCGGAAGGTCTCCGGCCGGATGAGACCGCGCACCATCTGGCCGAGCAACATGCCGGCCGCCGCGACGGCCAGCCCGACCAGCGACGGCCACAGCAGCGACATGTTCATCTCCCCGGCATGCGACAGGGCCATCGCCAAAGTGACGGTCGAGACCGTGAAGGACAGGCCGAGCGCCTGCACCATCTTGTCGCGCTCCATCTGCAAGGCCTGGATGTAAGGCACGCCCGGCAGCGCGAAAACGCCGGTCGCCACCGTCACCGCCCCGGTGGCGACGCCGATCAAAAGGCCGAGCCAGACTTCGGCGCGTCGCGGCACCGAAAAGCGCACGTTGAAAATGCCGAGCGCGCCATACACCATCAGCGCCGCGCCCAGCCAGATCGTCGCCTGGCCGCCGCCGCTGTGCGGCAACCACACCGCGCCGATGAATGTGCCGGCGCAAGTGCCGAGCAGCATCGGCCACAGCCGCCGCAGCAATTCGAGCAGATGGCCGCCGGCGAACATCTGCCAGACATTGGTGACCAGCGACGGCACGATGAGGATCGCGGCGGCCTGCGCCGGCGACATCACCAGGCCGAGCAGACCGATCGCCACCGTCGGCAGCCCGAGCCCGATCACGCCCTTGACGAAACCCGCCAGCAGAAAAGCGCCCGCGACCGCGATCAGTATTGCAGGAGAATCCACGCCGCCGGCCTTTCGTTTCGCAAACAGGCGCGGACCATGATGGAAGCCGCGACGCCGCACAATGCGAAAGCGCGCAAGGCTGAGTTCGGCAATCGCGAAGGCTGGGTGCGCTTCCCGTCCGAGGATCGCCATTCAAGTATCAAACAGCCGTTTTCTTTCTTATCCCTCCCCGTCGTCGGGGAGGGTGGCGAGCGTGAGCGAGCCGGGTGGGGTTTCGAGAAAGCAGCCACGCGTCATCGCCCCTGTTATTTAACGGCGCGGGGGCGCCGGCATTCTCATTCCGCTCCTCGGTTAAATGCCGAGGGGATGGAGCGCCGCGTGGCGCAACATCTCTCATTCGCGCTTGGCGGCGCGGGCACCCTTGGCGAAGGGTGCACGCCCCGCGGCGCTCCATCGCGGTGTCTTCCGGCGTCCGGGCCGCGCTTCTGGCGGGGAACAACGTGCCCCACGCACCATCAGCGAGCTCCTCGCGGGAGGTCCTAGTGCCTCCGGGCGGGGTCCGGCGCCGCCCGGAGGCAAAGGGTGCGTTTCCCTTTGCCCGCAGGCACCGCATCCGATCCCGTCATCGTGACGCCTCGCGAAGACGCCCTCGGCCGGACCGAATGGTGGAATATATACATAGGACCTAACGCAGGTCAAGCGGGATTTTCAAACGCCGTGCGGTCATTGCCGCGACGGCCGCGGCGATCCATGATCCGGGCCTGCCGCGCGCCAACGATAAATAAAAGGGAAGAACGCCATGGCCAAATTCATCATCGAACCGCATTTCCGCCTGCAGGAATGGGTGGCGGAGGAGAAGGACTACTTCCGCAAGGAAGGGCTCGACTACGAATTCCGGGAGCTGATGCGCGCCACCGACGGCAAGATCCACGACAAGGGCTCGAAAGGCGCTTTTCAATCGTTTGAGGAAGGCCGCAAGGCCAGCGTTTCCTGCGCCTGCCACTGGACCGTCAACGTCGCTGCCTCCAACGGCCACGGCAAGATGATGACCGATGTCTATTCGGTGGCGCAGGCGGGCATTTTCGTGCCGGCCGATTCAAAGGTGAAGACGCCGGCTGACCTTGCCGGCGTGCCGGTCTCGGTCGGCTTCCAGTCCGGCAGCCATTACGCCACGGTGCAGGCGCTCGAGAGCTACCTCAAGCCGGAGGAGATCAACCTTCGCTACGAGACCGGCATGCTGTTCAAGCGCATGGAGCATCTGTTCAACGGCGAGGCCGAGGCGGTCAACCTGTTCAACGGGCCGTACTACTTTGCCGAGCAACTCGGCTTCCGCAAAGTGATCGATACCACCTTCATGATCGGCACCATGATCGACGGCGATCCGGACCCGGAGGACCTGCGCAAATTCTTCCGCGCGCTGCGCAAGGCGCAACGCGACATCGACCTGCGGCCGGAGCGCTATACCCACTACTACAAGAACGAATTTCCCGACCGCTTCCACGCGCAGATGGACACGCGGCGCTGGGGCCCGGGCGAGCGTCTGGTGTTCGAGCCCTATACCAAGGAAACCTACGAGGAATCCTTCGAATGGATCGCCGCCCACGGCATCTTCCCGGAGGGCACGATGGGCAGCGGGCAATATGAGCGCGCAACCCTGACTTTGGGCTAGTTCAGGCCGGTTTCGGCCTATCATTGGAGGCCCTACTATTTCACTATGTCGCGGCCTCGGGCCGCCCGCCGGGGGCTCGCGGCGCTTTTCTTCTGGGCCGATTTTGTTGAAAAAGTCTTAGTTGCGACGCATGACGTTCACTGATTCAGTCGTGGCTATAGCCAGGACTGAAGATCATGATGGGACATCGGCAAGTCGAACAGGCTGCTTTGTTCTATGAGTTCTCGCTGGAAGGCCA
>JAUSBQ010000028.1 GCA_030651965.1 Pseudolabrys sp.
CCGGCCAGGGCGCCGGTGTGCGACAGGGCCGCGCGCTGGCCGACGCCGCTGCGCCCGACCTTGTTTATGACTATGCGCTTTTTCCCGCGCATGGCGCGGGCCGCGGCAACGAAGCGCTTCGCATCGCGGATCTGCTCGACATACATCAGAACGACATCGCAGCTATCGTCATTGCCAAGCCATTCCAGTACGTCGCTCGCGGAAATGTCCGATTCGTTACCGGTGGTGATGACCGAATGGATGCCGCCGCCGTTGCGCGACAGGCGGTTGGCCATCATTCCGGAGATCGCGCCGGACTGCGATACAATCGCAATGCCGCCCGGCTTGAGGCCGATGAACATCGGACTGAAGCTCAGCAGCAGATCGTTGCCGGGGAATACGATGCCCTCGCAGTTCGGGCCGAGCAGGCGCAGGCGTGACGTTGCGAGGAAAGTTTTCAGGGCCTTTTCATATTCGGCGCCGGCGCCGCCCGATTCAGCAAAGCCTGAAGTAACGCCGATCACGGCGTGGACGCCGTTGGCTTCGCACTGCTCCAGCACTCCCAGCATCTGCGCCGCCGGCACGAAGCTGACCGCGACATCGACCGGGCCACCGGCCTCGCTCAGGTCGCGGGCGACCGGCAGCCCGAGGATCTCGCCACCGCGTGGGTTGATCGGGGTGATTCGGCCGAAATACTTGCCTTCTTTCAATAGCTTGACGGCGACATGACCGAGCTTGGTCGGGTCTTCCGAGGCCCCGAACAGCGCGATCGAACGGGGATTGGCGACGAGGCTCAACACTTCCTGAGTATCCCGGCGGGCCATTGGCAACCTCATTAACTGTCGACTATTCGGTCGATTACGATTAGCTATTCGAACTGAAAGCGGGCCCAATTCGCAGCCATTTGCGGGCAACTGATGGAAAGTTCGCCGAAGCGGCAGCGAGTACGACCGACCGTACAGTCGGGATAACATCCAAGGTCAGATCACACAAGATGACACAAGAGACGAGCGCTAGAATATGAAACGACCCCACAACGGCAGTGAGGGAGTGCAGCGCTTTCGCATTTTGGAGAGCTCGGCCCGCCTGTTCGCCCACCAGGGTTTTGAAGGCACGTCGCTCAACGAGATCGCCGAGGAAGTCAGCCTGTCCAAGGCCACGATCTATCATTATTTCGCCAGCAAGGAGGAGATCTACAGTGAGATCATCCTCGATACGTTAGAGCGGCTGCTGTCCTTTGTTAAGGAATCGATCGACCGTAACGATACGGCTTCACGGCGCCTGGTGGCCGCAATGGAGGCCCACGGTCAGTTCTTCGAGGATAACTTTTGGGCCTTTACAGCAATGTTAATCGGCTTTGGCGGCATTCGCGAGCTAAACCGCCGCGCCCGCGCGGTGGCCTTGCGCGACAGCTATGAGGAACTTCTCCGCGACGTCGTCAAAGCCGGCATCGAAGCCGGCGAATTCCGAAAAGCCGATCCGGTCATAGCGACGCGGGCAATCTTGTCGATGCTCAACTGGATGGCGCGCTGGTACAAGCCCGGCGGACCGAAACGGGCGCGCGAATTCGCCCAAGAATACGCAAGCCTCATCATGCAAGGGCTGTGCGTATAGCGGCCGCATCGATTTTCTCGCAGGCCGGAGCCATAAAAGACGATTCCCGAATTTCTCCCCTCGTTTGTTCTTGATCGGGCAGTCAACCTCTGTTTAGCTACCGACCGGACGGTCGGGAACAGGGCCGCCTCCATTTGGGGAGAAATGACTATGACCAGGACCAAGGGACTTGCTGCGCGCACTTTCGCCTTCGGCGCATTTTTGGTGCTTGCGGTGGCGCCGGCCTCGGCGCAAAAATCCTCGATTACGCTCGGTTCGACCAATTCGACGTCCAGCCACTATGCCGTCGCCGTGGCGATGTCGAAGGCGATCAAGGCCGGCATGCCGAGCGCAAACGTAACGGTGATCGAAACCGGCGCCAGCGTCGACAACACCCGGCGCCTGACGCGCAATGAAATCGACTTGGGTCTGATTGCGGTCGACACCGGCATTCAGGCCATCAACGGCACGGGGCCATTCAAGGATAAATCGGTCACCGATCTGGTCTCGGTTTATGCCTATGACGTATCGGTACTGAATATCGCGGTGCGTGCCGACTCCGGCGTGAACAACGTTTCCGAACTCCAAGGCAAGAAGTTCAACGCCGGCATCCGCGGCAGCGGCGCCGAAGTGCTGACCCGTGAATCCTTCTCGATCCTCGGCATCGAGCCGATTTGGACCCCCGGCACCGTGCAGGACGCATCCGAAGGTATCCAGAACCGGCAGATCGTCGGCTACGCCAAATACGGACCCGGTACTGGCATCGACGCCACGCTGCGCGAACTGCTGACTTCCACTAAAATGCGCCTGATCGGTTTCGATAAGGCCCAGCAGGAGAAAGTGGTCGCCAAGGTCAAAGGCGTCGGTTTTAGGACAGTCAGTGAAAACATCATCCCCGGCCAAAAGGCGGTTGACGTACCGGTGGTGCCGATTGTCTACGCGACGCGTCTTGCGGTGATGGACGAACAGACGGCCTACAACGTGGCCAAGTCGATCTACGAGAACCGGCAGACGCTTATCGACACCTGGCCGCATCTGAAGGATTTCAACTTCAAGCAGCAGGCGCTGCTCGCCGACAAGCTCGGCTTCCCGCTGCACCCTGGCGCCAAGCGTTTCTGGGAATCGCTGCCTTAATCGCCACGGATGGAGTTGGCTACAATGTCCCGCAGCGAAGAAGCACCTGCCGCCACAGGATGGCTGCCCGCGTTGATGAACATCGCGCTGGCGGCCTTCGCCGTCTTCCATATCTACACGGCGCTGCTGGGCTCCTTCGATCCACTGATCCAACGCGGCATCTTTATCGGGTGCGGCGTTGGGTTCATCTTCCTGCGCCAGTTGCAGGCTTCGAATCTCGTATGGTCATGGCGCCTGGGATTCAGTGTCGTGGCCGGCCTGGCCGCGCTCTATGCTGGTTTGCATGTCGCCGCGAACGATGCCCGACTGATGGACATCATGAACGACATGACGCCGCTCGACAACGCGCTTGCGATCGTGATGATCGTTCTCGTGCTGGAAGCCGCGCGGCGTACGATTGGAATCTCGCTGCCGATCATGGCAGTCTTGGCCCTGATTGTTTATCTGTTCGGCAACAGCCTCATCTGGGGTGGATGGCAGCCGCCGCGTACGTCGCTGGAAACGGCGCTTATGACGATGTACGGCTCGACTAGCGGCATGTTCGGCTTCATGGCCGACATCGGCACCCGGGTTATCGCGATTTTTGTTATCTTTGGCTCGCTTTTGATCGCGCTTGGCGCGGGCGATGTCTTCATGCGCGCGGCCTCGCTGATCGCCGGGCGTAGTTACGGCGGTCCGGCAAAGGTAGCGGTTGTCACGTCAGCCCTGTTCGGCACGGTTTCCGGCTCTGCTGTCGCCAACGTCATGTCGGTGGGCTCGATTACCATTCCGATGATGACACGCGCCGGCTACCGCAAAGATTTCGCCGCTGGCGTCGAAGCGAGTGCCTCGGCCGGTGGTCAGATCATGCCGCCGGTCATGGGCGCAGGCGCGTTCATCATGGCTGAACTGCTCAACATTCCTTACGCCACGATCGCCGTTGCGGCTGTCATCCCTGCAATCCTGTATTTCGCCGCGATCTATTTCAGCGTCGACAATTTCGCGAGGGCAACGAACTTGCGGCCAATCGACCGCGAGCTTATCCCGAATTTGCGCGACGTCCTTCTCGACCGCAATATCCTCGTCGCCTTTGGGCCGCTTCTGACGCTGGCTTACCTTCTTTTCGAGAATTATACGCCGACGCTCGCTGGCGCGATTGCAACTTTCGTGCTGATCGGGCTCACCGCCGCCACCCGCATTTTCTACTGCCTGTGGGAACGGCGGGCGAACGAGCTTGGCGCCGAAATGAAGAATTGGGCACTCCAGGTCTGGAGAGGCCTGGTTGCCGGCGGCTCCGGCGTGATCGTCATCGCTGCGTTGTTGGCCTGCGCGAGCATCTTGGTAACCGTCCTCAACGCGACCGGAATCGGGGTGAAATTCTCGCAACTTCTGCTTGGGCTGACCGGGGAGCATTTGCTCTTGGTACTGATCCTCACGGCGGTATTATGCACGCTGCTCGGCATGGACGTGCCGACGACTGCCTCATACATTCTCACCGCGTCGGTCGCGGCGCCTCTGCTGATCAAGCTGGGCCTTGCGCCGATCACCGCGCATCTCTTCATCTTTTATTTCGCCATTCTGTCGGCGTTGACGCCGCCGGTATGCGCATCGGTCTATGCCGCGGCGACCCTGGTGAATGAAAATTTCTGGAAGGTCGCCGGCCAGGCGCTGCGCATCGCCGGCGCGGTTTACTTCATACCCTTTCTCTTCATCTACCGGCCGGAACTTCTGATGGCCGGCTCAGTGACGGCGATCGTCTACAATTTTGCCGTTGCGCTGATGGCGATCGCGGCGATCAGCGGCGCATCCATCGGCTATTTCTTCGGGCCGCTGGCTTGGTACATACGGCTCTATCTCTACGTTGCGAGCTTCACACTGTTTTACCCGAGTTGGACATCCGACGTGCTTGGCATTTGCCTGGTCGGCGGTCTGGTGGCCGTGCGCCTCGTCAGATCTCAGCGTGTCGCGGTTCCTCTGAAAGTGAACGAGCCATAATGCCGAACACCCTTAAGAATACCTCCGTTCGGCTCGGTTGCGGCGCCGGATTCTGGGGCGATGCATTTGATCCGGCCCTAGAGCTCGCCGAACGCGGCAACCTGGATTTTCTCTGCTTCGATTTTCTCGCAGAGCTGACGATGTCGTTGTTGCAGCGGGTGCGGGCGAAAGATCCCGGCCAGGGTTACGTGCCCGACATGGTCAATTGGTTTGCCGATTTGGCTGCGCCGGCCAAGGCCTCGGGCACGACGCTCGTCTGCAACGGCGGCGGCGTCAGTCCTCGCGCCGGCGCCGAGGCTTTGGCCAAAGCCTTGCAAGCCAAAGGCATTGCCGGGCGCAAAATCGGCGTCGTCGCCGGTGACGATGTGCTCGGGCGGCTCGAAGCGTTCCGAGATGCCGGCGTGAAACTTACCCATATGCGCACCGGCGAGGACGGCTTCGACCGGATAAAGTCGAAAGTGGTCAGCGCGAACGTCTATCTCGGCAGCGATGGCATCATCGAGGCGCTGGAGGGCGGTTCGGAGATCGTCGTAACCGGCCGGGTCACCGACAGCGCGCTGTTCATCGGCCCGGCAATGCATCGCCTGGGCTGGGGCTTCGACCAGCCGGACCGTATCGCCAGCGCCATCACCGTCGGACACATTCTCGAATGCGCGGCCGGCTGCACCGGCGGCATGTCTTCGCGGTTCGACCAGATGCCGCGCATGGGCGAAGTCGGCTTCCCGATCGCGGAGATTTTCAACGACGGCACCGCGACCATCTCCAAGCTGCCTGGCAGCGGCGGCCACGTCGATCAGTTCACGGTCAAAGAGCATCTGGTCTATGAGATAGGCGACCCGCGCAGCTATTTCACGCCGGATGGCGTCGCGGATTTCACTACGCCTCATATCGCGGAGGCCGGCGCCGACGTCGTGCGCGTCACCGGCATGCGCGGCAAGGCGCGGCCGGACAGCCTAAAGTTGCTGATCGGCTACAGCGACGGCTGGATCGGCGAGGGGCTGTTGATGTTCCCGTGGCCGAACGCTCACGCTCGCGCCCGCAAGGCCGAAGAGACGCTGCGCGAGCGCTTCAAGCGACTTGGTCTCTCGTCATCGGCGATCAGCTTCAATTATATCGGCCTAAATATGTTGCACGGACCGGCGGCGCCGATGCCCAGTTCCGATAATCTCAACGAAGTTGGCCTACGCGTCGCGGTCAAAACCGCATCACGCGACGAGGCCGAAAAAGTTCGTCGGGCTTGTTCGCAGCTCTGGATCATGGGCCCGGGCGGCACCTCGTTCGGCGCGCCGATGAAGCCGCGGCCGACGATCGCGCTGTGGCCGACGCTGGTGCCGCGCGATCTGGTTTCTCATTCGGTGGAGCACATCACCTCATGACGCGTTCTCTGGTCGACATTGCCTATGTGCGCGCCGGCGATAAGGGCGATTCCGTATCGGTTGGCGTGCTGGCCAAATCGCCGGAATATTATGCGCAGGTCATCGCCAGCGTGACGCCGAAGAC
Source organism: Pseudolabrys sp. (assembly GCA_030651965.1). Lineage (GTDB taxonomy): Bacteria > Pseudomonadota > Alphaproteobacteria > Rhizobiales > Xanthobacteraceae > Pseudolabrys. The sequence continues at coordinate 6,181 of JAUSBQ010000028.1, forward strand.
GGTGGCCGCGCTGTACGGCGATTGGGTCCAGGGCAAGATCGAAGTCTTCCCGATGCCAAATATCGATGGTTGCCTGGTGCTGATGCACGATGCGCTCGGCGGAAGCGCCACCAACACCTTACGGTTCGATCAGACGGCGAAATCGCTGGGGACAGCGATCCTTCGGTTGCCGGCAATCGCGCCATGAACATTATGCCATTTGACGGCGTCAGCGCCGACACCGTAGCGCAGTTGCGAGACACTATCCGCCGCTTTGTTCTCGATAAACTCGTGCCGCTTGAAGGCAAAGTGGCGCGTGAGGAGAAGATTCCACCGGAAATCGTGCAGGCTATGCGCGATCTTGGCCTGTTTGGCATTTCGATCCCGGAGAAATACGGCGGTCTCGGCCTGTCAATGACCGCGGAGGTTCAGATCATTTTCGAGATGGGTTGGACCTCGCCGGTGTTCCGGTCGGTGTTCGGGACGAATGTCGGTATCGGTTCGCAGGGCATCCTGATGGACGGGACGCCGGAGCAGCGCGAGAAATATCTGCCACGTCTTGCCAGCGGCGAATTGATCGGCTCTTTCGCGCTCACCGAGCCGGA
>JAUSBQ010000045.1 GCA_030651965.1 Pseudolabrys sp.
CCCGGATTGCTTCGCAATCCGACCTCTCCCAATGGGAGAGGTGAAGAAAGCTTACTGCGCCAGTTCGGTCTGCTTCTGCACCATCGGCGCAGGCGCGGGAGCCACAGCCTCGGCGATGCGCGCCGGGCGGCGGCCGCGGCCGACCAGTTCGCCGAACGAGGCTTCCATGTCGCGCCAGGTGGCGAAGTCGTTGAAGCGCGAACGCTCGAACAGCGCGATCGCAACCGCAGCGATGAACGGCAGGCTCTGGATCAGCAGGACGACCGCGAAGATGTTGATCTCGCGCACTTCCTTGATGTTGGTCTGAACCAGGATGACCGCGCCGAGGATCAAGAGGGCAGCCAGGATCGACTCCCAGAAAGCATGGAAGTCGGTGCGGCGGCGGGCCTTGCCGGCGCCGCCTTTATCCGTCCGCACGAAGGGCAGGTGATCCTTGATCATGCCCATGGCAACGGCGCGCGCCACCGTCCACTGCACCGACATGGCGGCGATCGCGGAGACCATCAAGTGGCCGCCGCCGATGCGCACGCGCAGGCGATAGAGCGTGACGAAGTGCGCCATCGAGATCACGAAGCTGGCGATGATCGGCACGGTGAGGATGCGGTCCGGCACGGCGATGTCGAGGAAGGCGATGACCGGCACCCAAATGATGTTGAGGATGGCGACGACGACGCCGACGCTTTCCGCGCCCAGCCAGTTGAGCCAGCCGAGCGAGAACTCGCGCTTCTGGTCGCGCGTCAGCCGGCTGCCACCGGGCAGGAAACGGCGCCAGTGCTTCTTCAAGATCTGCAAGCCGCCGTAAGCCCAGCGGTCGCGCTGCTTCTTGTAGGCGTTGAACGTGTCGGGCAGCAGGCCGTGGCCGTAGCGCTTGTTGGTGTAGTGCGCGTGGTAGCCGAGTTCGAGCAGCGTCAGGCCGAGATCGGTATCCTCGCAGATCGTGTCGCTCGACCAGCCGCCGGCGGCTTCGATCGCGGAGCGGCGCACCAGGCACATGGTGCCGTGCACGACGATGGCGTTGTGTTCGTTTCGCTGCACCATGCCGATGTCGAAGAAGCCGGCATACTCGCCGTTCATGGCGTGATGCATCGGGCTGCGGTCGCCGTCGCGGTGATCCTGCGGCGCCTGCACCAGGCCGACTTCGGGATCGCGGAACATCGGCACCAGATCCTTGAGCCAGTCCGGCGTCACGACATAGTCGGCGTCGATGATGCCGATGACTTCGGCATCGGCCGCGGTGTGAACGGTCGCAAGACGCAATGCGCCGGCCTTGAAGCCTTCGAGATTGTTGGCAAGCACGAATTTGAAACGTTCGCCGAGCGCGCGGCAGTGCTCCTCGATCGGCATCCACATCGCCGGGTCGGGCGTGTTGTTGACGACGACGACGCATTCGAAATTCGGATAATCAAGCCGCGCGACGGCATCGAGCGTCTGCTTGAGCATGTCCGGCGGCTCGCGATAGGCCGGAATGTGAATCGAGACTTTCGGCGCGGCGAATTCCGGCGCCAGCGGCGGCGCGTGCGGGACGAGGCGCAGCGGCTTGCGGCCGAAAGCGATGGCCGCCATTTCCTCGATGCGGGCGAGCGCGATGACGATCAGCGGGATCAGCAGCACGGTGCCGAGGCCGAGCGCGAAGGCCGCTCCCGGCACGAAATAATGGCCGTTCCAGTAGCCGAACAAAGCGGCCGACCAGGCGCCGACGGCGTTGGCGGCGGCGGCGAGCAACACGACCTGCCAGACGGTGACCGCGCTTGCCGACAGGATCGGCAGCGACAACAGCACGCTCACGAGAAGCGCGATGCCGGCGAGGCGCCAGTGATCCGGATTTTGGACCGGGCCGGTCCACTCGAACTTCGGGTGACGCGACGCGTCGAGCATTCCCCAATAAGGACCGACGCCGCCTTCGAAGATTTTCCACGGCTGGTCGATGGCTTCGACGATGTTGTAGTCGATGCCGTAGGCTTCGGCGCGCGTCACGAATTCGCGCAACGCGACGGCCTGCTCGATACGGCCGGGATTGGCCGATTTGAGATTGTAGCCGGCGCTCGGCCAGCCGAACTCGGCGATGACGATGCGCTTGCCGGGATAGGCGCGGCGCAGCTTGTCATAGATGATGATGGCCTGATCGACCGCCTGGGCTTCGGAGAAGCCTTCCCAATAGGGCAGGATCTGCGCGGCGATGTTATCGCCCGCCGACAACAGTTCCGGATGCTCGATCCAGACGTTCCAGATTTCGCCGGTCGTCACCGGGACATTGACCTGGCGCTTGACCTTCTGGATCAGGGTGATGAGTTCGCTGACCTTGAGTTCGTCGCGGTAGATGGTTTCGTTGCCGACGAAGATGCCGTTGACATTGCTGTGCCGCTTGGACAGTTCGATCACCGAACGCATTTCGCGCTCGTTGCGCGTCTTGTCCTTGTCGATCCAGGCGCCGATGGTCGCGCGCAGGCCGAATTCGGAAGCGATGCCGGGGACCAGTTCGACGCCGCCGGTCGACGAATAGGTGCGCACCGCGCGGGTCATCGGTGACAGCAGCTTGAGGTCGGCGCGGATGCGGGCCGCGTTGGCCCGGCCGCCTTCGTCGGGATTCACGTTGCCCTCGAACGGGGCATAGGAAACGCTGGCGAGTTGTCCGTTGAAATCGGGAGCGTTTACGCTGTCGCGTGAAAATGCCCACAGGGCGGCGTGCACGCACACCACGAGGGCGACGACAGCAGCGACGGTGCGCATTACTTTACAACCACATGGGGCAGGATGGCAGACCCTCGAACCCGTCCCCTGGGCTCAGCCGAAGCTTGTTCTGCTGTGGTGCAGCATAGCTCAGCGGTAGGCATCTGTTCAAGTAAATCACGCACATGGCTAATCCTTGACACGCGCATGGCGTGAGCAAGATTTTCGGCCGGGTTGAAACGAATTTAGACGGCCGCATTTCAACGCGGTCAGGGCTTGGCCGTTCCACCGGAAGTGGTGGCGGCGGCGGGCGCAGCTTCGGCCGCGGTCGGCTCAAGGCCGGGGTTGAGCCAGCAGGCATGGACCCGTCCATTCAGCGTTTCCTGGGCCTTGGGATCGATATTGCCCTGCCGCACCAGGCAGCGGAACGTCGCCTGGATATGGGCGCCGGGGCAGCCGAAACGGTCGTAAAGATCGAGGTGGCGGAAGGCGGTGTCGAGGTCGTCGCGCCAGAGCAGGTTGACGACGCGGCGGCCGAGCCAGACGCATTCCGGGTTGCCGGCAGGGCCGACCAGGCTGCGGGTGGCCTCGGCGATTTCGTCGATCTTCTTCTGGCCTTCCTTGTCCTTGGCGGCGGGCTCGGTGGTGGCCGCTTTCGGCGGTTGCGGCTCGGCCGGCTTGCCGCTTTGCGCAAAGGCCGACGAAGCCGTGAGGCTGAGGGTTGCCACGCAAAGCACGGCAAAGAATTGACGCAGCGAAGTCATAAACGGTGTTTTCCCGCCGGTGTTGATGGTAGCCGTCCGCCCGAAGTCCTGTCTGCTCTGAGACTGGATTGGGACGCTATTGCGGCGCCCCGAACGGTCCGGCGTTGTACGTCTCGATTATCTTTTTTGAAGCCCCAGCTCGATTGGTCGTTTTGTTAGGCCTAGGTTCAGCTTTCGTCCGCCGGGGGTCTTGAACCGGAAGGTGCCGCCCGCGCAATTCCCCAAAACAAAACTTGGCCTTAGTGGCGCGCTTTTGTCCAGTGCATCCGCGAGCCTAGCTTAAGGTCGGTAGGCCCCCGCAGGCTCCGCTTGGCCCGGCGCATGCGGCTTGTGGGCACCTTGGCACAAGCGGGCGGCCGCTATATGCCGATCAGGCCGGATCATCTGCTGCTTTTCGCTTCGAATTGGGCCTCCCATGCGCTTTGGACTGGTTTGCCTTGCTGTCACGACGGCACTCATCGCCGGCGCCTGGGCCTGGCTGGGCAGCCCGGTGCCGGTCGCGCAATCTCCGTTTGGCGCCGGTGAAAAGCTCTATTGCGTGTCCTATGCGCCGTTTCGTGGCAGCCAGACGCCGTTCGACCCCAATACGAGTATCCCTGCCGCTCAAATTGAGGCTGACCTGGTCCAACTGGCCAAGCTGACCGACTGCGTGCGGATTTATGCGGTCGATCAGGGCCTCGAACACGTAGCCCCAATCGCCGCCCGGCTGGGCTTGAAGGTGCTGCAAGGGCTCTGGATCTCAAGCAATGCCGAGAAGACGAGGGCTCAGTTCGAAGCGGCGGTCGACATCGCCAACCGCTACCCGGACACGATCCGCGCCGTCGTCGTCGGCAACGAAGTGTTGCTGCGTGGCGACCTGTCGGCTGGCGATCTGGCCGCCACCATCCGGGCGATGAAGGCGCGGGTGAAGGTGCCGGTGACCTATGCCGATGTCTGGGAATTCTGGCTGCGCAGCCCGGACGTGGCGGCGGCGGTCGATTTCGTCACCATCCATATCCTGCCCTATTGGGAGGACTTCCCGATCCCCGCGTCGACCGCCGGCGCGCATATCGACGCCATCCGCCGTCAGGTGGCGGCGGCATTTGCAGGCAAGGAAGTCATCATCGGCGAGGTCGGCTGGCCGAGCGCCGGGCGCATGCGCGAAGGCGCGCTGCCGTCGCCGGCCAACCAGGCGCGCGTCATCCAGGACGTGCTGGCTTTGGCCAAGCGCGACAACGTCAAGGTCAATGTGATCGAGGCCTTCGATCAGCCGTGGAAGCGGGCGCTTGAAGGCGTGGTCGGCGGCCATTGGGGCCTGTTCGACGATGCCGATCACAAGGCGAAATTCACTTTCGGTCAGGCCGTGTCCAATCACCCGCACTGGCCCTGGCAGGCGGCCGGCGGCATCGCCTTTGCGGCGCTGGTGTTCGGCGTGGCTTACGCGCTGCGCCGCCAGACGCCAACGCCGACGGCATGGCTGGCGGTGACCGGCAATGCGATCGCTGGCGGCGGCTTGATCGGTCTGAGCATCGCCAATCTGCCGATCGAAAGTCTCTACGTCAGCGGCTGGCTTCGTTCGCTGGCGTTTCTCGCGGTCGCCGTTGTGGCGCCAATCGCGGCGAGCGCGGCGATCATGCGCGGCGTGGCGCTGCCGCCTTTCTCGCGTGTCATCGGCCCGGCCGGCGGGCGCGTGCGCGATCCGCTGGCATTGCTGATCGGCGCGGTGATGATGGCGACCATGCTGCTGGCGCTGATCGTGGCGCTCGGACTGGTGTTCGATCCGCGCTACCGCGATTGTCCTTTCGCGCCGCTGACCGCGGCCGTGGTGCCGCTTTTGCTGCATAGCCTCGTCATGCCGCGTCCATCGGGCGCGCGCGCCGCGGCGGAAGTCTCGGCCGCGGCCGTGCTGGCGGCGTCGGTGCCTTACATCGTGCTCAACGAGACGTTTGCGAACTGGCAGGCGCTGTGGGTCGCCGCGATGCTGGCGGCGCTGGCTGTTACTCTTGCTCGGGTTCGCGACGCGCGAGGCTGAGGATCAGCAGTCCGATCGCCAGCGACGACAGCACGATGTTGTAAAGCACCAGGCCGACGCAGGCGAGCGCGAGTGCGACCGCGAATAAAAGCAGCGACGGCCGCAGCAGATTGATCGCCGCGACCAGAAGCGCGCCGATGCCGAACACCGAATTCTGAAACAAGGTCGTGGCCGTCTTGCGCGAGAAGCACAGCCAGGTGTCCAGGCCGGCGCTGCAGGCAAGACCGACGCTCGACTGTTCGATGGCGAGATAACGCAGATACAGCGCATAGCCCAGCGCGCTGAAGCCGACGATCAGCAGCACATTGATGGCGCGCGCGCTCGGCAGAAACAGTTTCATCGCGGAGAAGCCCGATTGAAGATGAACGAGCGCCAACCTTAAGCCGTGGCGCGCGCGGCGGCAATTCGGCGGTGCGCTATTGCTGCATCGTCAATTGCTCGCCGGCGAATTTGGTGGTGCGGCAGGTCACCTTCGACGCGGCAAAGCGGGCGCAGACCTGCGCGGCGGCGGCGGCATTCGGCAGCGGTCCGACGATCAACCGGTAGGGGATCATGTTCGGCCGGGGATCGCGCGCGACCAGTGGGTTCAGGCCGGTCAGCAGCGGGCCGAAATTGGCTTTAACGGCGGCCCAGCGCGCCTGCATGATGTCCAGGCTGCGCGCGCCACCGAGATCGACGCCGATTTCGCCAGTGGAGGCTGAGGCGACGCGCATTGGCGGCAGCGGGACCGGCTCGCCGAGCGGCGGCGCGGCTTGCGGTTGCACGCCCGTCTTGGCCACGGTGTCTAGTCCGGGCTCGCGCGTCGGCTCCGGATCAAGCGGCTGAAGCCTGGCCGGCGGCGCGGTCGGCGGGGCGCTGATCACGGGAGCCTGGGTGGCCGGGGGCGCTACCGGCACCGCGACAGGTTTGGCGGCGACCGCCGCGAGTTCGCGTTTGATCGAGCCGGTCATGTCCGAGAGACTGGTTTCGAGCGCGGCGATGCGCGCATTCAGCTTATCCCGGTCGGCCGCGAGTTCGCGCACCTGACTTTCAAGCCGCAGCGTCTCGCGTCTGAGAGTATCAGTCTCTGCGCGTGGCACGAAGTCGGCCTGGGTGATGGGTTTGGGCGCCGGTTCGCTCCGCATGACCATTTGCAGGCGCTGGGCGCCGATATCGGTTTGCGTCATCAGCACCGCCGCCGCCATGGCGACCGTCGCGGCGCCACCCCACAGGCTGATGCGCCACAGGATGCTGTTATCGCGCAAGGGGCCGAGCTCCGGCGGCTCCTGTTCAACGGCCATTTCCAGTCCCCGTCAGGGTTGCGAATCAGGTCATTGAAAACATTAGCAGAATCCGGCAATGCTGGCTTTCAATCAAAGCGGTAAAAGGCTAATGACGCGTATGATTTCGTCACACCGCGCTAAACGGACCTGCCTGGCGATCGTGCTCGCGGCCGGCGAAGGCACGCGTATGTGTTCATCACGACCGAAAGTGCTGCATGCGATCGGCGGAAAAACGCTGATCGCCCATGTCCTGAGCGCGGCCATCGAGGCGGGCGGGGCGGAACTCGCCATCGTAGTCGGGCCGGACCGTGCAGACGTCGCGGCCGAGGCGCGCAGACTGGCGCCACAGGCGCAGATTTTCGAGCAGCGCGAACGGCTCGGCACCGCGCATGCGGTGTTGGCGGCACGCAAGGCGATTGAAGCCGCCGCCGACGATATTCTGGTGATGTTTGCCGATACGCCCTTGGTGCGGCGGGAGACGCTGGCCCGGTTGCGCACGGCATTGAGCGAAGGCGCCGCGGTGGCGGTGCTCGGCTTTACGCCGAAGGACCCGGCCGGCTACGGCCGGCTGGTGATGAACGGCGATGACCTTGCGGCCATCGTCGAGGAAAAGGATGCGACGCCGCAGCAGCGCGCGATCGGCTTCGTCAATGGCGGTCTGATGGCGCTATCTGGCAACAATGCGCTCGCCATTCTCGACCAGATCGGCAATGCCAACGCCAAAGGCGAATATTATCTGACCGATGCGGTCGCCATCGCCCGCCAGATGGGCTTGAAGGCGGTCGCTATCGAAACCGGGGAGGACGACGTGCGCGGCATCAACACCAAGGCCCAGCTCGCCGAGACCGAAGCGGTGCTGCAAGGCCGCTTGCGCGCGCAGGCCATGGAGGCGGGCGTTACCTTGATTGCGCCCGAGACCGTATTTCTGTCGAGCGACACCAAATTGGGCCGCGACGTCGTTATCGAACCGAATGTCGTATTCGGCCCCGGCGTGACGGTGGAAGACGGCGCGACCATCCGTTCCTTCTCGCATCTGGAAGGCGCGCATGTCGGAAAAGGCGCGCGGGTCGGGCCGTTCGCGCGGCTGCGGCCGGGCGCGAAGCTCGGCACCGATGTGCATATCGGCAATTTCGTCGAGGTGAAGGCATCGACCATCGAGGACGGCGCCAAGGCCAATCACCTTGCCTATATCGGCGATGCCCGGATCGGCGAGGGCGCCAATATCGGCGCCGGCACCATCACCTGCAATTATGACGGCGTCGACAAGCACCGCACCGACATCGGCAAGGGCGCTTTCATCGGCACCAATTCGTCGCTGGTTGCGCCTGTGAAAATCGGCGACGGCGCCTATATTGGTTCCGGCTCGGTGGTGACCAAGGACGTGCCGGCCGACGCGCTGATGTTCGAGCGCGCCGAGCTGGTGACCAAGCAAGGCTGGGCGGCACGCTTCCGCGCGGCCAAGGCGGCGCGCAAGAAGAACACGTAATCGCTTCTTAACGCTGATACATGACGCAATAGGTTTTGATTTCCTTCAGTGCTGTCGCGGTAGTTAAACGGTCAATTCAGGCGGGGGCTATCCAGGCGGATGTGCGGAATTGTTGGAATACTCGGCAGCGCGCCGGTCGCGGGCCAATTGGTCGATGCGCTCAAGCGCCTCGAATATCGCGGCTATGACTCAGCCGGCATCGCCACGCTCGATCACGGCGCGATGGCGAGCCGCCGCGCCGAAGGCAAATTGCACGCGCTCGAAATCAAGCTTGCGGCCGAACCGCTTGGCGGCAATACCGGCATCGGCCATACCCGCTGGGCGACGCATGGCCGGCCGACCGAGAGCAATGCGCACCCGCACGCGACCGACATCGTCGCGGTGGTGCATAACGGCATCATCGAGAACTTCCGCGAACTGCGCGAGAAATTGATCGCCGGCGGCGCCAAATTCCGCAGCGAGACCGACACCGAAGTCGTCGCCCATCTGGTCAGCGAGAAGATCAAGCAAGGCCAATCGCCGGTCGAGGCGGTGAAAGCCACGCTCAAGGAATTGCGCGGCGCCTTCGCGCTCGCCTTCCTGTTTGCCGGCCACGACGATCTGTTGATCGGCGCGCGCAGGGGTTCGCCCTTGGCGGTCGGCTACGGCACAAGCGACAAGGGGGGCTTGGGCGAGATGTATCTCGGCTCCGACGCCATCGCGCTGTCGCCCTTCACCGACACGTTGAGCTATCTCGAGGAAGGCGACTGGGCGGTGCTGACCCGCAAGGGCGTCACGGTTTATGACGCGCAGGACCGGCCCGTAAAGCGCGCGGTGGAGAAATCCAGCATCTCGACGCAACTTGTCGACAAGGGCAACCACAAGCATTTCATGGCCAAGGAAATCCATGAACAGCCGGAAGTGGTCGGCCGCACGCTCGCGCATTACATCGACATGGTCAGAGAGACCGTCGCGCTGCCGGTCAAGCTGCCGTTCGAGTGGACCAAGATCAAGCGGCTGTCGATCTCGGCCTGCGGCACGGCGTTCTATGCCGGGCTGGTGGCGAAATACTGGTTCGAACGTTTCGCCAAACTGTCGGTCGAAATCGATATCGCGTCGGAATTCCGCTATCGCGGCGCGCCGCTCGAAGAGGGCGACCTGGCGATCTTCATTTCGCAGTCGGGCGAAACCGCCGACACCTTGGCGACTTTGCGGTACGCCCGCGAGATGAAGCAGCACATTCTGTCGGTTGTGAACGTGACCTCGTCGACCATCGCGCGCGAGAGCGACGTGGTAATGCCGACCTTGGCCGGCCCCGAAATAGGCGTTGCCTCGACCAAGGCCTTCACCTGTCAGTTGTCGGTTCTGGCCTGTCTGGCGCTCGCCGCCGGCCGTGCGCGCGGCCATCTGTCGGCAGAGGACGAACAGAAGCTTGTACATGCGCTGGTCGAAGTGCCGCGCCTGATGGCGCTGGCGCTCACGCTCGAGCCGCAGATCGAGAAACTGGCGCACGACCTCGCCAAGGTGAAGGACGTGCTTTACCTCGGCCGCGGCACCAGCTTTCCGATCGCGCTGGAAGGCGCGCTCAAGCTCAAGGAAATTTCCTACATCCATGCCGAAGGCTATGCCGCCGGCGAGCTTAAGCACGGGCCGATCGCGCTGATCGACGAGACCATGCCGGTGATTGTCATCGCCCCGCACGATCGGGTGTTCGAGAAGACGGTGTCTAACATGCAGGAAGTCGCCGCGCGTGGCGGCAAGATCATCCTGGTGACCGACCCGAAGGGCGCCGAAGAGGCGACCATTGAATCCCTGGTGACGTTGATGCTGCCGGAAATGGCTTCGACGGTCACGCCTTTGGTCTATGCCATCCCGGTGCAACTGATCGCCTATCATACGGCTGCGGCAATCGGCACCGACGTCGACCAGCCGCGCAATCTCGCAAAATCGGTTACGGTAGAGTAGAATACATTCATGGCCGACAAAGACGATGAACCGGTTTATGACGATCTGGTGACGGATATCGAGCAGGCGGTGGCGCCGCAGGCCAGCGCTGCCGGCCGCATCCGCAATTATTTCCTCACCGGGCTGGTGGTCGCCGGCCCGGTCCTGATCACGGCCTATCTGAGCTGGTCGTTCATCACCTGGGTCGACAATCTCGTTCAACCGTTTATTCCGGAGGCGTACCGGCCGGAAACCTATCTGCCATGGCCGATCCCCGGCACCGGACTGGTGATCGCGTTCTTCGCGCTGACGATGCTGGGCTTCCTGACCGCCAACCTGGTCGGCCGCACTCTGGTCGAACTGGGCGAGGGGCTACTGAACCGCATGCCGATCGTGCGGCCAGTCTACAAGACCATGAAGCAGATCTTCGAAACCTTGTTCTCGAAGACCGGATCGAGCTTCCGCAAGGTGGCGCTGGTGGAGTTTCCCGCGCCGGGCATGTGGTCGCTGGTGTTTATTTCGCAGCCGCCGGGAGACAGCATTGCCGATCGGCTCCCCGAAAGCGACAGCGTATCGGTGTTCCTGCCTTGCACGCCCAATCCGACGACGGGCTTTTTCTTTTTTGTGCCGCGCAAGAATCTGGTCGAACTCGACATCAACGTCGAAATGGCGATGACGCTGATCATGTCGGCCGGCATGGTGCAGCCGAATGGCGACCCGCAGAAAAAACTTGCGAACCTGGCGATGAGCGCGAGGGCGCTGCAGGTGGCCAAGAACGTTACCCCGCCCGGATCAGCTTGATCGCTTCGTCTTTGCCGAACAGATAGAGCAGATGCCGCAGCGCCTGGCCGCGCTCGGTCTGCAAATTCGGATCGCGCGACAGGATCAGCGCGGCGTCGTCGCGCGCGGCGCCGAGATATTTGCCGTGCGCCTCGACGCGGGCGACATGAAAACCGGGCAGGCCGCTCTGGCGGGTGCCGAGCAGGTCGCCTTCGCCGCGCAATTTCAAATCTTCCTCGGCAATGCGAAAGCCGTCCTCGGTCTCGCGCAGGATGGCGAGCCGCGCTTTCGCGGTTTCTCCAAGCGGCGCTTTGTAAAGAAGCAGGCAGGTCGAGTGGGCAGAGCCGCGGCCGACGCGGCCGCGCAACTGATGCAACTGGGCAAGGCCGAAGCGTTCGGCGTGCTCGATCACCATGATGGTGGCTTCCGGCACGTCGACGCCGACCTCGATCACCGTGGTGGCGACCAGAAGCTGGGACTTGCCGGACGCAAAGCGCGCCATCGCCGCGTCCTTTTCGGCCGATTTCAACTTGCCGTGGATGAGATCGACTTTGTTGCCGAAGCGCCGGCGCAAATCCGCGTAGCGCTCTTCAGCGGCGGCGAGATCGATCTTCTCGGACTCCTCGACCAGCGGGCAGACCCAGTAGGCGCGCTTGCCTTCGTCGAGGGCGCGGCCGACGGCATCCTCGACTTCCGCCGTGCGCGACATCGGGATGGTGCGGGTGTCGATCGGCTGGCGGCCGGCCGGCTTCTCGCGCAGTTCGGAAACGTCCATGTCGCCGAAATAGGTCAGCACCAGGGTGCGCGGGATCGGCGTCGCGGTCAGCACCAGCACATCGACCGCTTCGCCTTTATTCGTCAGCGCCAGCCGCTGATGCACGCCGAAACGATGCTGCTCGTCGACGATGGCGAGCGCCAGATCGTGGAACGCGACGTCTTCCTGGAACAGCGCGTGGGTGCCGATCAACAGATCGATATCGCCGAGCACCAGCCGGTCGAGGATCGCCTCGCGTTCGCCGCCGCGATCGCGGCCGGTGAGCAACGCGACGCGGATGCCGGCGGCTTCCGCCAGCGGCGCAATCGTAGCGAGATGCTGACGCGCCAGGATTTCGGTCGGCGCCATGATCGCCGCCTGACGCCCGGCCTCGATGACGGAGGCCGCCGCGATCAGCGCCACGACAGTCTTGCCGGAACCGACATCGCCTTGCAGCAGCCGCAGCATGCGTTGCGGCAGCGCCAGATCGTTGACGATGTCGTTGACGGCAAGTTGTTGAGAGTGGGTCAGCGCATAAGGCAGCGCTTTCATGACCTTGGCGCGCAGGTGGCCTTCGCTCGACGAGCCGCGGCCGGCCTGACGACGCATGTGCGCGCGCACCAGCGCCAACGCCAATTGGCCGGCGAGCAACTCGTCGAAGGCCAGCCGCGTCCAGGCGAGACTCTCAGGCGCGACATCGAGCGGCTCGGCCGGGCGATGCAACTGGCGTAAGGCTTCGGTGAAAGGCGGAAAACGTTCGCGCGAAATCCAGGCCTCGTCCTGCCATTCCAGAATATCCGGCAGCCGCGCCACCGCGCCATCCATTGCCTTGCGCAGCACGCCGAGCCCGACGCCTTCGGTGAGCGGATAGACCGGCTCGACCAGCGGCAGGTCGGCAAAGCCTTTCTCGTCGACGACGCGGTCGGGATGCACCATCTGCAAATTGCCGTCGTAGACTTCGGCGGTGCCGGAAACGTAACGCTTCTCGCCGACCGGCAGGAGCTTCTCCAGATAGTCCTTGCGGGCATGGAAGAAGGTGAGCGTCAGCGTCGCGTCGGTGTCGTCGCCGGTGACGACGCGATAGGGCGCGCGCGGGCGGTTCGGCGGCGATGGCCGGTGTTCCAGCACGGTGACGTCGACCGTGACGACCTGGCCCGGCAGCACCTCGTTGAGGCGCGGCCGGGCGCGGCGGTCGATCGCGCCGGAGGGCATGTGCAGCAACAGGTCGATGACGCGCGGCGCTTCGCGGCCGAGCAGTCTGCCGTACAGCACTTCCAGCTTCGGCCCGACGCCGGGCAGGCTGGTCAGCGAGGCAAACAGGGGATTGAGACTGAGGGGGCGCATGGCGCGCATGCTGGCTTTTGCGCTTCGCCTGCGCAATGCGGCTGTGCACAGGCGGGCGCTGACATCCCCACCTAACCGCTCTATATAACCCGCTCCCGGCACCGTCCGGGTTTTTGGCGTTGGAGAGACTTATTTGAGCGGCACCACACAATCGAGCGAAGGGATGGACCAGCGGCGCAAGCGGCTCAAGTTCCGACTCTGGCATCGCGGCATCCGCGAGATGGACCTGGTGCTGGGCGGCTTTGCCGATGCCGAACTGGCCGCGCTGAACGATTCCGACCTCGGCGAGGTCGAGGCCTGGCTGGATGTTCCCGACCAGCAGATGTTTGCCTGGGTCAACGGCGCCGAGACCGCGCCGGCCGAAGTTGATACCGCGCTGTTCCGCAAACTGCGCACCTACCATGCCGATGGCGCGAAGGACTGATGGCGAAATCCCCGGCTGAAAATTTACGTCCCGGCAGGGCGCTGACGCTGTCGCAGGTGGCCGATGGCGCCGAAGGCATGGTGCTGGCCGATCTCGCCCGCGCCGTCGCGGCGCGGCCCAACGCGCCGGCGATTTCGCTCGCGGTGATCTGCCGCGACGGCCAGCGCATGGCGGCATTGTCGCGCGCGCTGTCGTTCTTCGGCCCGGACATTCAGACGCTGGAATTCCCGGCCTGGGACTGTCTGCCTTATGACCGCGTCTCGCCGAACGCCAGCGTGGTGGCGCAGCGCATGACGACCTTGTCGCGGCTGGCCCGCGTCAAGGGCCGCGACAAGCCCTCGGTGTTGTTGACGACGGTGAACGCGCTGTCGCAGCGCGTGCCGGCGCACGAGTTCACGTCGACGCATGCGCTGTCGGTCGCGCCGGGCAATGTGCTCGGCATGGCCGGCGTGGTGAACTGGCTGGAGCTCAACGGCTTCATGCGCGCCTCGACGGTGCGCGAGCCCGGCGACTACGCCGTGCGCGGCGGCATTCTCGACCTGTTTCCGCCCGGCCTCGACATGCCGGTGCGTTTCGATTTCTTCGGCGACGCGCTGGAGACGATCAAGACCTTCGATCCGCAGACCCAGCGCAGCGAGACGCCGCTCGGCAAGCTCGACCTGGTGCCGGTGGCGGAATTCCAGCTCATCACCGAGACCATCCGCCGCTTCCGCACCAGTTACGTGGCGCAGTTCGGCGCCGCCTCGCCGGACGATCTTCTGTACGAAGCGGTGAGCGAGGGCAGGCGCCATCCCGGCATGGAGCACTGGCTGCCGCTGTTCCACGACAAACTCGATACGCTGTTCGACTATCTGCCGGGCACGCCATTGGTGTTGGAGGCTCTGGCCGACGACGCGGTCCATGAACGCTTCACGCAGATCAACGACTATTACGACGCACGAAAAGACGCGCTGAAGGACGGCGTCAGCCCGGCCTACAAGCCGCTGCCGCCGGACAAGCTTTATCTCACCGAAAAGGAATGGACCGCGCGCCTGGAAAAAGCCGCGCTGGCGCGGCTGACGCCGTTCGAGGCGCCGCCGGGAAGCGACGTCATCGATATCGGCGCGCGCGCCGGGCACAATTTCGTCGCCGAGCGCGCGGTCGAGGGGGCGAATGTCTTCGAGGCCCTGAGCAAGCATGTGCTGGCGCTGCAGGCGCAAGGCAAGCGCGTCGCGATCGCGCTGTGGAGCGAAGGCGCGCGCGAGCGCATGGCGCATGTGCTGGCCGACCATAAATTGCACAATCTCAATAACGCGGCGTCGTGGCCGCAGGCTTTAGCGGTGCCGAAACACGCGGTGGCTTTGTTCGTGCTCGGCATTGAGTCCGGTTTCGAGACCGACGATGCCGCAATCGTCAGCGAGCAGGACATTCTCGGCGACCGCCTGGTGCGGCCGCGCCGCTCCCAGCGCCGCGCCGACAATTTCATCCAGGAGGCAACGAGCCTGGCCGCCGGCGATCTGGTCGTGCATGTCGATCACGGCATCGGCCGTTTCGTCGGCCTGCAGGCGATCACCGCCGCCGGCGCGCCGCACGACTGCCTCGAAATCCATTACGCCGACGCCGCCAAGCTTTTCCTGCCGGTTGAGAACGTCGACCTGCTGTCGCGGTACGGCAACGAAGGCGCCACTGTCGAACTCGATCGCCTCGGCTCCGGCAACTGGCAGGCGCGAAAAGCCCGTATGAAGAGCCGCATCCGCGAAATCGCGGGTGAACTGATAAAAATCGCCGCCGAGCGGCAACTGCGCGAAGCGCCGAAGCTCACCGTCGGTCCCGGCGCCTATGACGAATTCTGCGCCGGCTTCCCCTACGAGGAAACCGAGGACCAACTCACCGCCATTGACGCCACGCTCAAGGATCTGGCGTCGGGCCGTCCGATGGACCGGCTGGTGTGCGGCGATGTCGGCTTCGGCAAGACCGAGATCGCGCTGCGCGCGACATTCGACGCCGCGATGAACGGCAAGCAGGTCGCCGTCGTGGTGCCGACGACGCTGCTGGCGCGCCAGCACACCAAAAACTTCACCGAGCGATTCAAGGGCTTTCCGGTCAATGTCGGGCAGTTGTCGCGGCTGGTGCCCAACGCGCAGCAAACAGCGACCAAAAACGGCCTGGCCGACGGCAGCATCGATATCGTCATCGGCACCCATGCGCTGCTCGGCAAGGCGATCAAGTTCAAGGATCTCGGCCTCGTCGTCGTCGACGAGGAACAGCATTTCGGCGTCTCGCACAAGGAGCGGCTCAAGACCTTGCGTGCCGAGGTGCATGTGCTGACGCTGACCGCGACGCCGATCCCGCGCACCTTGCAACTGGCGCTGACCGGCGTGCGCGACCTGTCGATCATTGCCTCGCCGCCGGTCGATCGGCTGGCGGTGCGCACCTTCATTTCGCCGTTCGATCCCTTGGTGGTGCGCGAGGCGCTGCTGCGCGAGAAATATCGCGGCGGCCAGGCTTTCTATGTCTGCCCGCGCATCGAGGACCTCGCCGGCGCCAAGGACTTTCTGGACAAGAATGTGCCGGAAATTCGCGTCGTCGTCGCCCATGGCCAGATGCCGCCGACCGTGCTCGACGATATCATGACGGCGTTCTATGATGGAAAATACGACGTGCTGCTGTCGACCACGATCGTCGAATCCGGCCTCGACATTCCATCCGCCAATACGCTGATCGTGCATCGCGCCGATATGTTCGGGCTGGCGCAGCTCTATCAATTGCGCGGCCGCGTCGGCCGCTCGAAATTGCGCGCCTATGCCTTGCTGACTTTGCCGGCCAACAAGCCGATCACGCCGCAGGCCGAACGCCGCCTCAAGGTATTGCAATCGCTCGACACGTTGGGCGCCGGCTTCCAACTGGCGTCGCACGACCTCGACATTCGCGGCGCCGGCAATCTGCTCGGCGAGGAACAATCCGGCCACATCAAGGAAGTCGGCTTCGAGCTGTACCAGCAGATGCTGGAGGAGGCGGTGCTGAGCGCCAAGGCGGGCCTCAGCGAGCCGGTCGCCGACCGCTGGTCGCCGCAGATCACCATCGGCACGCCGATCCTCATTCCGGAAGAGTATGTCGCCGACCTGTCGGTGCGCCTCGCGCTGTATCGGCGCCTGGCGGACATCGAGGAAGAACGCGACATCGAGAGCTTCGCCGCCGAGATGGTCGACCGCTTCGGCCCGCTGCCGAAAGAGGTCGAGCATCTGTTGCAGATCGTGGCGCTGAAAGGCCTGTGCCGTCGCGCCAATGTCGAAAAGCTGGAGGCCGGACCCAAGGGCGTCGTGCTGTCGTTCCGCGACAACAACTTCGCCAACCCGGACGGTCTGTTCGCATTTATCCGCGAGCAGGGCGCCGATGCGCGGGTGCGCAACGAGAAGTCGGGGCAAAAGCTCGTCTTCCTCGACGATTGGGAAAAGCCGGACGAACGCCTCAAGGGCGCGACGGCCATCGTGCGGCGGCTGTCGAGTATCGCAGGGCAAGCCAAGGCGGCCTAAGTCTTACTCCGCCGCGTCTGCTTCGCCTGAGGCAACGCGCTCGATGGCCTGCGCCAGATATTCCGCCGGCTGCGCGCCCGACACCGCGAATTTGCCGGCGAAGATGAAGCACGGCACGCCCTCAATGCCGGCCTGCTTGGCCTCTTGCGATTCCTGCTCGATCGCCTCGACGTCCAGATCGCTGGCGAGCGCCGCGGTGATATCTTCACGGTCGAGCCCGACATCGACGGCGGCATCGACAAGCAC
This sequence comes from Pseudolabrys sp., assembly GCA_030651965.1. Lineage (GTDB taxonomy): Bacteria > Pseudomonadota > Alphaproteobacteria > Rhizobiales > Xanthobacteraceae > Pseudolabrys. The sequence goes on from JAUSBQ010000045.1 coordinate 17,174, forward strand.
GGCGCGGTTGGTGAGATCGGCGCCTTCGGTGAAATACAGGTCCATCAGCCGCTGCTTCATCTCCGGCGCTTTGCCTATGCCGCCGGCCCAGCGAATGAGACGATGACAGTCGAGCGTGTTCGGCTGGCTTTTGATCTTGGCGGCGTCATAGACCAGGCCTTCCTCGGCGGCCGCGGCGGTGACGCGCTTGGCGATATCGTTGTAGCGCGCGGGCGAGCCGAATTTGGTGGTCAGATACTGCTCGCGCGAGATGCCTTCGCGCGGAATCCAGTCATTGAGGAAATAGGGGCGGTAATGCACCTCGACCGCGATGCCGGGCTTGAGCGCGAGCGCCGCTTCCAGCCGGTGTTTGCCGATGAAGCACCACGGACAGACGACGTCGGAAACGACATCGATGCGGACGGGCTGGTTCTGAGCGTCGGACATTGGCGGCTGGCTCCTGTTCGGAGCTAGCCTAGTATCGCGGCTATTCCGCCGCAACCATGCGGCTGCCCATCACGCGCTGCATCAGGCTGTCTAGCGTGTCGCCGTTTTTCTGGGATGCCAGCGTGATATTGGCGGTGACCTGGCTTTGCGGCGCGCCCATTGCATTCTTGATCGCGGCGGCGATGCGGCGGGCGACGACATGAGCGCTGCGCAGATCGGTCTGGGTGAAGGCGATCAGGATCGCGCCGTCGTCGTCGCGGCAGGCAAAATCGATGGTGCGGATGAGCCGCGTCACCAGACGCGCGCCGTCGAGACGCGCGCGCGGGTCGAGC
>JAUSBQ010000050.1 GCA_030651965.1 Pseudolabrys sp.
TCGCCAACGCCTTCGTGGCGCTCGGCCATTATTATCTCGAAGGCATCCCGCAGACCAGCGTGCGGCCCGATCCGCGCCGCGCCCGCGAAATGTTCGCCTATGCGGCATCCTATTTCCGCGATCCCGACGCGCAGTATTATCTGGCGCGGCTGTACCTCAACGGCACCGGCGCGCCGCAGGATCCGCGCACCGCGGCGCGGTGGTTCGGCCTCTCCGCGCAGAAGGGCCAGTTTCAAGCCCAGGCGATGCTGGGCGCCATGCTGTTTGCCGGCGATCATGTGCCGCGTCAGGCCGCGCGCGGGCTGATGTGGCTGACGCTGGCCAAGGACTCGGCGCGCACCACCGATCTCGCCTGGGTCGAAAAGCTGTATGACAGCGCCTACCAGCAATCGACCGAGGACGAGCGCGCGCTGGCGCTGGTCTATCTCAAGCGCTGGCTTGAGACGCGCCGCGATTAGCCCGGTTCACGGATAGCTGTGGCGGCGGCCGCTTTCACCGCTTCTCGATATTCAGATCCGCCCAGACCGGCACGTGGTCCGAAGGCTTGTCCCAGGACCGCATATGCTTGTCGATGCCGGCGTCAACCAGGCGGTCGGCGGCCTGCGGCGACAGCAGCAGATGGTCGATGCGGATGCCGTCGTTTTTCTGCCAGGATCCGGCCTGGTAATCCCAGAAGCTGTAGAGACCGGCATCGTCGGTAGTGGCGCGGATCGCGTCGGTCAGCCCCAAGTTGAGCAGGGAGCGGAATTTCTCCCGGGTCTTCGGCAGGAACAGCGCGTCATTGACCCAGGCTTCCGGGCGGCGGGCGTCAGCCGCGGCCGGAATGACGTTGTAATCGCCAGCCAGGACCAGCGGCTCCTCGAGCTTCATGCGCTCGCGCGCGAACGCCGTCAGCCGGTCCATCCATTTGAGTTTGTAGTCGTACTTGTCGCCGGGCGCCGGGTTGCCGTTGGGCAGATAGAGGCTGACCACCCGCACCACGCCGGACTTGGTCGACACCAGCGCCTCGAGGAAGCGGGCCTGCACGTCGGCCTCATCGCCGATCAGGCCGGGGGCCACCTCTTCGAAGGGCAGTTTGGACAAAAGCGCCACGCCGTTGAAGGTTTTCTGGCCGTGAACCGCGACATTATAGCCCATCGCCTCCAGCGGCTCGCGGGGGAAGGCGTCATCCTGACACTTGATCTCCTGGAGGCAGACGATGTCCGGGTCGCGCTCTTTCAGCCAGGCTTGCAGGCTATCCAGCCGCTGGCGGACCGAGTTGACGTTCCAGGTGGCTATACGCATGGCAAAAGGTCCCGGTAACGGTCGAGGAACGGGCTGAATAGCCAAAATCCCCCCGTCTTTACCAGAGCGGCGCAGGGAAATGCACAGTGAGATCATGATGACGACATTCGCCGCGAACGTCGGCACGCTGCCGATCGCGCTCGGCAGGTCGAAGAGGTGCGGGACATGCCGCCGGCGGTGGCGGCGGAGTAGGGCTACAGCGCGAAACTGGTGCCGCAGCCGCAGGCCGCGGTCGCCTTCGGGTTCTTGACCTTGAAGGCGGCCCCGATCAGGTCGTCGACGAAGTCGATCTCCGAGCCGGCCATATAGTTCACCGAAACGGAATCGATCAGCACCACGGCGCCGTCGCGGGCGATGACGAGGTCGTCGTCGGTCTTGGCGCGTTCCATGTCGAACTTGTACTGAAAGCCCGAGCAGCCGCCGCCTTCCACGCTGACGCGCAGCATGGTGCCTTCCGGCTCGCTTTTCAGGATTTCGGCGACCCGCCGGGCCGCCCGCTCGCTGACCGTGACGCTTTCGCTCATAATCGCGGTTTCCTATTGGCCAAGGCTTCCTTATTGGAATGGCCAATGCCAGTTAGTTAAGTGCGTCGACTTGTTCCGTCAATGCGCCGTCAAAAGGCTCCCCCTATGGCGATCGAAACCGGCCGCAGCCGCGCCGCCTATGCCGCCGATCCAGGTGCGAGCCGGGGCAGGCGTCATGCCGAGCCGGCAAGCCCGACCCGCAACGACTTCCGGCGCGATTGCGACCGCATCATCCATTCGACCGCGTTCCGCCGTCTGGCGCACAAGACGCAAGTCTTCGTTTATCACGAAGGCGACCATTATCGGACCCGGCTGACGCATACGCTTGAAGTCGCGCAGATCGCCCGCTCGCTGGCGCGCGCGCTCGGCCTCGACGAGGATCTCGCCGAGGTGCTGGCGCTGGCGCATGACCTCGGCCACCCGCCGTTCGGACACGCCGGCGAACGCGCGCTCGACCGGGCGCTCGAAGGCTTCGGCGGCTTCGATCACAACGCGCAGGCGCTGCGCATCGTCACTGACCTGGAGCGCCGCTACGCCGATTTCGACGGCCTCAATCTGACCTGGGAAACACTCGAGGGCCTGGTCAAGCATAACGGCCTGCTGACGACCCGCGACGGCCAGGCCTTCGGCCGCCATGCCGCGCAGGGCGTGCCGGCCGCGATCACGGCCTATTGCCAGGTGCAGGACCTGGAGCTGTGGACGCAGCCGTCGGCCGAAGCGCAGATCGCGGCATTGGCCGACGACATCGCCTATGACGCGCACGACATCGACGACGGCCTGCGCGCCGACCTGTTCACGCTCGGCGACATCGCCAGCGTGCCGTTCATCGGCGGCATCGTCAGCGAAATCCAGGCGCGCTATCCGCTTCTTGAACCGGCGCGGCGCGTGCATGAGGTCGTGCGCCGTGTCATCACGCGGATGATCGAGGACGTCATCGGCGAAAGCGGCAAGCGCCTCGCCATGCTGGGGCCCAGCGACGCCGCCGCCATCCGTCACGCAAGCGAGGCGGTTGTGATGTTCTCAGCCGCGATGGTCGACGCCGACGCCGGCATCAAGGGCTTCCTCTATCCGCGCATGTATCGCCATGCCCGCGTGATGCGGGTGATGGACGAAGCCGAGGGCGTCATCCGCGATCTGTTCGCCCACTTCACCCAGACGCCCGGCGATCTGCCGTCCGAGTGGAGCGACGGATTTGCGCAGCTCGACCACGGCTCGCGGGCGCGCCGCATCGCCGACTACATCGCCGGCATGACCGACCGCTATGCGCTGGTGGAGCATGCGCGGTTCTTTGCGCGCACGCCGGAGTTACGCTGAGCGTTCAGCTGCGCTCGATGGTGCGCTCGAGCTTGCGCGACAGGTACCAGGACAGGCCGAGGAAGATCACCAGCATCACCACGCCGAAGCCCGACGACGAGTCGTTCATCAGTTTTTCGGATACCTGGCCGAAGGCATAGCCGGTCATCACCACCGTGACGCTCCACAGGCCGGCGGCGACGAAGTTGAGCGCCAGGAACGTCGACCACGGCAGGTTCGACATGCCGTAGGCGATCGCCGCGAAGCCGCGAATGCCGTGCGGAAAGCGATGCACCAGGATCATCCAGAGGTAATGCCGGTCGGTCAGCCGCGCCGCGGTCTGCACCGTCGCGGCCAGCCGCGGAAACGACGACAGCGCGCGCACGCCATATTTGCGCCCGATCCAGAAGCGGATGACGTCGCCGCAGAAACTGCCGATCCAGCACACGACGATCAGGGTTCCCAGCGCCAGCGCGCCGGAATGCGCGGCGTAGCCGGAAAACAGCCCGAACAGCAGGCTGTGCGAGGCCGCGTAAGCGAACATGAAGGTATACGCGGCATCGCCGTGCTGGCGAATGAGGTCGAGAAACCCGGACAGGTCGGTTGGGAACATCAAGGCGGAAGACTTTCGCGACGATTTAAGCCCGGCAGCCGGGATCGCCGCGACGCTACACGCTGGCGCGGCGGGGCGATACCCGGGTGGCTGCGTCGCCGCGCCGCAGCGCAGGCGAGGGGTTGCCCATTCGCCCTACCGGCTATCGTGCCGATGAGTATGGTGCATGTCCGGCATATGCGCGTGAGCGTGATGCATGGGCGGGTGCCGGTGGGCATGCGTGTGCGGCTCGCCGGGCGGATCGTCAGGGCCATGGGAGTGGCGATGGTGCTCGTCATGGACATGGGGATGGCTGTGCGCCATCGCTTCATGGTCATGCGTATGCGCGTGTTGTTCGGTCAGATGCAGCCACACGCCGATGCCCATCAAAATGCCGGCGAGGGCGAACTGCGGCGTCATCGGATCGCCGAGAACGAGAATAGCCACCACGCTGCCGATGAAGGGCGCCGTGGAAAAATAGCCGCCGGTCCGCGCCGCGCCGAGATGGCGCAAGGCAATGACGAACATGGCGAGGCTGACGCCGTAGCCCAAAAATCCGACGACGCCGGCGGCCAGGACAGTGCCGAGCGCCGGTATTGAGGCGCCGACCAAGAGGCCGAGGACGAGATTGAACGGCCCGGCGATCAAGCCCTTCAACTGAACGATCTGCATCGGATCGGCGAGCGAGACTTTGCGCGTCAGGTTGTTGTCGAGACCCCAGGCCAGGCATGCGCCGACGATGGCGAGCGGGCCGATCAAGCCGTCGAGCGTCGGCGTGCCTGTCCATGCCAGCGCCAGCGCACCGGCAACGAGGCACACCATGCCCAGGGCGATGCGGCGGCCGACGTGCTCGTGGAAGATAAACCAGGCGATCAGCGCGGTCGCCGCGCCTTCGAGCGCCAGTAGCAGGGAAGCGGTCGCTGCCCCGGTGTGAGCAAGTCCGGCCATCAGCAAGAGCGGACCAATGATACCGCCCGCCGCAATGGCACCGGCGAGCCAGGGCAACTCGGCGCGCGTCAATGCGACTTCCGGCGCGCCGGACGCGACGGCTGGAAACAAACGCCTAAGCACGGCGACGCCAATTCCAGCGCCGCAATACAACAGCCCCGCCAGCACGGCGGGATGAACCGAACCGACCAACAGCTTGGCGGCCGGGGTGGACGCCCCGAACAACGCAGCGGATGCCAAAGCGTATAGAACGGCGGTCTTGTTCATCCGGCAATGCTATCGTGCCGGTGCCGGGAAAACCACCAGCCGGTGAACGCTTGCGATAGTCCCATGATGCTTCCGTTTACGACCGCGCAATTCTTCGAGGTATTCGGCGCATACAACAATGCGATCTGGCCGGCGCAGATCGTCGTCTACATTGTGGCGTTGCCGGGTGTCGCGTTGTTGTTCATGCCCGGACCTGCGACCGACCGCATCGTGCCGGGCATCCTGGCGTCGATGTGGGGATTGGCGGGCATCGTCTATCATTGGATTTATTTCGCTCCGATCAATGCGGCGGCGCTGATCTTCGGCTTTGCTTTCCTGATGCAGAGCGCGATCTTCGTGGTTTCCGGAACCGTGCGGCGCGAGATGCATTTCGCGTGGACCGGAACGCCGCGCTGCGCGCTCGGGCTGGTCTTGATTGTCTACAGTGCAGCGGTCTATCCGCTTGCCGGCCTGGCGCTCGGGCACGTCTATCCGGCCCTGCCGCTGTTCGGCGTGGCGCCGTGTCCGATTCTCTTCTTCACCTTCGGCTGCCTGCTGATGCTGCAAAGCCCGGTCGCATGGTGGGTGATGGTCGTTCCGCTGTTGTGGTCGATCATTGGCGGCAGCGCCGCCGTTCTGCTCGACGTTCCCCAGGACCTGATGTTGCCGGTGAGCGGGCTTTTGACCGTCGGAATGCTGGCAGGCACGCAACCCCGGTTGCTTCGCTGGCACTAAGCGCCAGCGAACGCCGGCGGCGCCGCGAGCGAAATGAGGTGCCGGGGAGCGGGAGATTGGTTATCGCTGACCGGTCGCGTGCGCCGGCGGGCGGTTGAGCAGGCGCGCGACGACGTAGGCGATCGGAAGGGCGACAACGACACCGCCGAGCGCCGCATACGGAATGTAACTCATGGCGTGACCGGAGAGGGACGGCACAGCCAGAACCACCATGATCGCTATGCCGGCAAGGACCGTCCCCGCGATCGACCACATCATCGTCGTCAGCCTGAACATAGCCTGCTCCTATCGATTGACCTTGAGACATCTCCTGCCGGTTGCGGGGCGCCGCATTGATTTGACGCAAACCATCGCCGTCTTTTTGCGCCGCGCGGCAATCCAGATTGTAAATCTCGGCTGAAATCGGCCTGCGTAAGGCCTGATTTGTCGCGATGTTTTGACTCAAAGCCCAAAATCCCTTACCCGCAGCCCATCATGACAGCCGGTTCCACGCCCGCCCACCTATTCGCCACCATGCTCGCCCGTGTCCACGCCGCCGCAAGCGCGGTACTGGGGTCCTCGGCCGATCTGTCACGCGTCGTGGTCGAACCGCCGCGCGATCCGAGCCACGGCGACATGGCGACCAACGCCGCGATGGTGCTGGCCAAGGATGCCGGCAAAAAGCCGCGCGACCTCGCCGATGCGCTTGCCGAGGCGTTGCGCGCCGACAGCCTGGTGGCGAAAGTCGACGTCGCCGGTCCCGGCTTCATCAATCTCACGCTGAAAGCCCATGTCTGGGGAGACGCGCTGCGCGCGGTTCTGGTGCACGGTAGGAACTACGGCCGTGGCGCCATCGGCGCCGGGCAGAAGATCAACGTCGAATATGTCTCGGCCAATCCGACCGGGCCGCTGCATGTCGGCCATGGCCGCGGCGCGGTGTTCGGCGATGCGCTGGCGAGCCTGCTGGCATTCGCCGGCTTCGACGTGACGCGCGAATACTACATCAACGACGCCGGCGCGCAGGTCGATGTGCTGGCC
>JAUSBQ010000053.1 GCA_030651965.1 Pseudolabrys sp.
GACGAAAGACCTGAATCCTTAATGGTATAGAGCGCCAGCGGCATCCAGGCCAATGGGGATATAGGTTTCATGACCTGGATGTACGGATCCAGCGCCTTGCTCATCAGGGGCGACATCCCGATGAGGAAGCCGATCGGCACCGCGAAGGCGACCGCCAGACCGTAACCGATGAACACCCGGCCGATCGAATAGGCAATCTGAATGCCGATGCCCTTGTCGTTCGGGCCCTTGTCGTAGAACGGATCGCGGATGTGCTCCCAGAGCTTGGCGCCAACCTCCAACGGACCCGGCATCGCCGATTTGCCCTGCGTCGCCGTCGCTCCCATCAACTTGGCGTATTCCGGCGACATCTGCTGCACGGCCGCCGTGCCTCGCGTGGCCAGGTGCCACGCGAGGATGAAGGCTGCGAACAGCGCGATCGAGACGATCGCGGCGCGGAGGTTGAGGGAGGGAATCACGACGCCTTCTTGATCTTGAAGGAGGCGAGATATTCCTCCGGCTTCGACGGATCGAAGGTCTTGCCCATGACGACGAAGGTTTTCGTCGTCGCCTTCGGCGGCGTCATGCCCATTTCCGCCATCAGCTTGGCGGTATCGGTGGCCAGGAACACTTGCTCGGAAATGCCCTTGTAGTCGACGTCGCCCTTGACCTGACCCCAACGCTTCATCTGCGTCATGATCCAGACGGCGAAGGACTGCCACGGGAACGGATCGAAATCGACGCGGTTCGGATCGGTCTTCACATTGCCGAGGCCGTCGGCGTAGGTGCCGGTCAGGATCTGCTCAAGCACCGTCACCGGCTGGTTGATGTAGTTCGCCGGAGCGACGGCTTCGGCGATCTGCTTGCGGTTTTCCGGCTTGTGCGCGAACGCGGTCGCATCAATGATCGACTTCAGGAGCGCCGCGTAGGTGTTCGGCATCCCGGTGACGAACTCCTTGGATGCCGCGAAGGCGCAGCACGGATGTCCGTCCCAGATTTCCTTCGACAGAATGTGGATGAACCCGACGCCGTCGAACACGGCGCGCTGGTTCATCGGATCGGGCCCGAGGAAGCCGTCGATATTGTCGGCGCGCAGATTGGCAACCATCTCCGGCGGCGGCACGGCGCGGATCTGGACGTCCTGATCCGGATCGATGCCGTGCTCGGCCAGATAGTAGCGCAGCAGATAATTGTGCATCGAATAGTCGAACGGCACCGCGAACTTGAAGCCCTTCCAGGACTTCGGATCGCGCTTGTCCTTGTGCTTCATCGCCAGCGTGATGGCCTGGCCGTTGATATTCTCGACCGCCGGCATCGTGTACGGAATGGGGTTGGAGCCCGCCCCCATCGAGATGGCGATCGGCATCGGCGACAGCATGTGCGCCGCGTCGTATTCCTTGTTGATGGTCTTGTCGCGAATGACCGCCCAGCCGGCGGTCTTGATCACTTCGACGTTGAGGCCGTGCTTTTCATAAAAGCCCATCGGCTTGGCCATGATGATCGGCGTCGCGCAGGTGATCGGGATGAAGCCGACCTTGAGGTCCTTCTTCTCGACCGGACCGGCAGCGGCGAAGACTTCGGTCGCGCTCTGGATCGGGAAGAACTGCGACAGAGCGGCGAGCGCGGTGGAGGCGCCGAGCGCCTTGAGGAAGGCGCGGCGGCCGGCGTCCTGCGGGAAAAGCTGGCGCATGACGGCGGAGGCGACGACGTGTTGGTAGCGCTTCTCGTCGCTTTCGGCCGCAACCGTTTGCAAAGCGGACTGGGCGTCGTGGTCGGCCTGGCTGGCATGCTGGCCACACGAGCAGCCCGCAGCTTTCAGTCGCCGTTTGGCGTCAAAGGGATTGTCGAATGTGGACATGAGGTCGCTCCCAAAAAAGTCGTCCGCGGCTACAGGGAGACAGAGCAACCGCCGTGCCAAGTCTTCCGGATTTGCCCGCGACACGGTGAGCAATGCCGAAAAAGCCCGTGGTTGGCCTGTTTTTTGCTTACGATATTTCGTAGCCGACGAAATCTCGTAGCCGGCACGACGAATCTTCGTTGGCGCGGAAGGGGTGGCAAAATGACTGTGCATCAAGATCAGGCAGACGGCGGCGCCGATGCCGCTTTCGGTCGCATCGAGCGCGAGAACCAGTTGATCCTGCGCGCCGCCGGCGAAGGCATCTACGGCGTCAACGCCGAGGGCAAGACCACCTTCGTCAACCCGGCGGCCGAACGGATGCTGGGATGGAAGGCGGAGGAAATCGTCGGCAAGGACATGCACACCCTCGTCCACCACACCCACCCGGACGGCACGCATTATCACGACCACGAATGCCCGATCTATGCGGCGTTCCGCGACGGCGCGGTTCACAACGTCGACCACGAGATGTTCTGGCGCAAAGACGGCACATCGTTCTGGGTCGACTACACCTCGACGCCCATTCGGGACAACGGCGTCCTGATCGGCGCGGTCATTGTCTTCCGCGACGTGACACAGCGCCACGACGCCGACGAGAAGCTGCGCGCCGCCCATGAGGAAGTGGACCGCCTGCGCAAGCGGCTGGAGCTGGAGAATGCCTATTTACAGGAGGAGATCAGGATCGACGGCAACCACCACGGCATCATCGGCCGCAGCGCCGCGATCCAGCAGACCTTGCGGCAGGTCGAGCTGGTGGCGCCGACCGACGCCACCGTGCTCATCACCGGCGAGAGCGGCACCGGCAAGGAACTGGTGGCGCGCGCCATCCACGACGCCAGCCGGCGCGGCAACCGGCCGCTGATCCGCGCCAATTGCGCGGCGATCCCCGCCGACCTGTTCGAGAGCGAATTCTTCGGCCACGCCAAAGGCGCTTTTCCCGGCGCGCTGCGCGACCGCATCGGCCGTTTTGAACTGGCCGACGGCGGCACGCTGTTTCTCGACGAGGTCGGCGAGATCCCGCTCGAGCTGCAAGGCAAGCTGTTGCGTGTGTTGCAGGAGGGGCAGTTCGAGCGCGTCGGCGAAGTGCGCACGCGCGATGTCGATGTCCGCGTCATCGCCGCGACCAACCGCGACCTCAAAGGCCTTGTGCGGCGCGGCCGCTTCCGCGAGGACCTGTATTTCCGGCTCAACGTGTTTCCTGTCGATCTGGTGCCCTTGCGCGAACGCGCCGACGACATTCCGCCGCTGGCGATGCATCTGCTGCGGCAGGCCTGCAAGAAGCTCAAGACCGGCGAGTTGCGCCTGACCGAAGGCGACGCGCGAAGGCTGTCGCAATATGTCTGGCCCGGCAATGTGCGCGAATTGCAGAACGTCATCGAGCGCGCCGCCATTCTGGCGCGCCAGGGCCGGGTTCGCATCGACCTGCCCGATCTGCCGTCCGGCTCCCATGCCGGCAAGCGGGTCGCCGCCTCCGCCGGCAAACAGTCGATCCTCACCGACGACGACCGGCGCGAGCGCGACCGCGTCAATATCGTGGCGGCGCTGGAAGCCACCGGCGGCAAGATTTTCGGCCAGGGCGGCGCGGCCGAACTGCTCGACGTCAAGCCGACGACGTTGGCCTCAAGAATCAAGACGTTGGGGATTCGTTTCGAGAAGTCGCCGCGTGCGGATGAGGTGGAGCAGCGGGTGTAGTTGCTTCCTTACCCTCCCCCTTGCGGGGTGGGTCGTCCGCCGAAGCCATAGGCGCGTTTACGCGCGTCTTCGACGCGCTATGGCGAAGGCGGATGGGGTGGGGGTAGCAGGCTGAAGTGCGAGCGCGCCACACACTCCGTTCGTCCCCGCGAAAGCGGTTGGACGCAAAGCGCCGTAACCCGCCACAATGGCTCGCAACTAGCGATAGCCCGGTGGGTTACGCGCCGGAGTCAACGCCCGGACGGGCCACGCAATTCTTCGAGCATTCTGAATACCTTGCAGCACCTGAAAACTCATTGTTCTTAATGATTTAATGGATTTTCAGCCGCTTTATTGCTATATTGGGCTCTAAGGACTCAAAGATGCCCAGACGCCAGAGCGCGACAGCAGCCGTCATCCGCGAAATGGCCCGACAGCACCATGTGCATTATGTCGGAACGGAATCCGACGTCTTCGCCCACCACGTGACCAGGCTCGCCGGCGATACTGTAATTCTGGACGATATTGAACAGACACTCCTGGCGCTGCAGCGCGCCGGCCATTTGAGCCGCAGGGATGTCGTGCGCCTGCAGGCGAGCTATTTGCGCGAAGCCGGGCTGTGACATTCGATCCTTTCGGTGATTTCGAAACGCAAGGTTACCTGCGCAATCACGAGAATGAAAAAGACCTCGACATTGTTCGGCGTCTCGAACACGCATCATTCGCGACCGGGCTGGATGAGGCCTTCGCTCGGCTCGCCAAGGTAGAGCGCCTTCAATACGAACAGGTTCTCGACACACATCGCGTTCTGTTCGACGCCATTTATCCGTGGGCGGGACAAGACCGGATGAAAACCGCGCCCGATATCGCCGTCAGCAAGGGTGTCGTGCTTTTTGCCCATCCCAATGACATACGGCCCGCGATCGACTACGCGCTGAAACACGGCCAGGACAAGACATTCATGGCATCAAAGCCCGGCGAGGTGATGGGCTATTTGGCTCATGGCCATCCCTTCCTCGATGGCAACGGCCGCACGATCATGGTCGTTCATTCGGTTCTCGCCCAGCGGGCCGGGTTCAGCATCGATTGGGCGAAAACCGACAAGACGGACTATCTACTCGCGCTCACACAAGAACTGGACGCGCCGGGTAAGGGCATCCTCGACAGATACCTGAAGCCATTCATGGGCGAAGCAATCGCCTACGAAAAACTCGGGGATGCAGTGATGCAGGCTCCGGGCCTTGACGGCAAATCGGACGATGCGAATACCGTATTGGGCAAAACGACAGAGCCCAATGTGAAGACGCGCTACGAAGAGCAAAAGATTAAGCGCGGTGGCGTGTAGCTCCGCCCCCCCCGACGCCTCTTTCACTTCAGTGGTCGAATATCGCTTCGTCCCCCCACCCCTGACCCCTCCCCACCACTCGCAAGCGCTCGCGGGGCGAGGAGAAATCAGCGGCCTTGTGCTCTCGCGCGTCCTGCGCGAACATTGCCGGCAATTGCTGGAAATCTCGGTCTTTAAATGAGCGAGGTGACGCGATGAGTAACCTGTATCACGACGGCAACCGCCAACTGCAGGATCGTTTCGACAGCCGGCGCATTTCCGATCGCCTGGAGAACCTGGCCCGCACGGCGTTCACCGACGACGACAAAGCCTTCATCGAGAGCGCCGCCTATTTCTTCATTGCCACCGCCGATGCGGAAGGCCGCCCGGACTGCTCCTTCAAGGGCGGCATGCCGGGCTTCGTGCGCGTGACCGGCCCGTCCGAACTGTCCTTTCCCGACTACGACGGCAACGGCATGTTCAAGAGTCTCGGCAACGTCGTGGTCAATGCGAACGTCGGACTGCTGTTCATCGCGATGCACGGCACGCCGCGGCGGCTGCGCGTCAATGGCAGCGCGCGCGTTCACGACGACGATCCGCTGCTCAAGGAAACGGTGGGCGCGCAACTGATCGTGCGGCTGGAAGCGCGAGCGATTTTCCCGAATTGCCCGCGCTATATTCCCGACATGCAGATGGCCGGGCCGTCGATCTATACGCCGCAGCCGCAATGCGATCCGCCGGAGCCGGCCTGGAAAAGCTTCGATATTTTCAAGGATGCGGTGCCGCCGCGCCAGCCGACCTGGAAAGGCTAGCGCAGGTCGTTCCAGACACGGTATTTGGGACGGTCCCGGTTCTGCGCCGCACCGCGAAGACGCGCTGCGGCGCACCCGGGACACGAGGCGGTGCCTTGTCAAAGCTCCGCCCCCATGCGACGGATTCCCCCATGAGCGCGGAAGTCTCCATCGGCACCGACGCAAGGCTGACGCCGCACCCGTTGCGCGCGGTCATTCTCGGCGAAGTCCATGCGCGCCCGTTCACGGCGATCGAGACGCCGCGCCGCATTTTGCATTTCGCCTTCGACACCACCGGCGACGCCGCCAAGGCCGACCGCGCCGCGCTCGCTAACTTCTGCGCCAGCCGCAACCTCGAGCCGTTGAAGCCTCTCGCCAAGCATCACCGCGTTACGCTCAGTGGCGCGACCTTGCGCTGGGAGCAGCATTCCGAATTCACCACCTATACCTGGGAGTTGCCGTCCGACGACGCGACGCCGTTTCATCCCGCCGCCTCGTCGCTGGCCTCGCCGATGGCCAACGTGCCGCAGCCGGGACCGCTTCTCGTCGCGCTCGATCTGCATCTGTTGCCGGACGGCAAGGACAACAAGATAAAAATCGAAAACCTGTTCGACCGCGCCAGCCTCGCGGTGGCGGAGAACTCCGACGGCACGGCCTTGTTCGCCACCGATTTCCAGGCCGACCCGGGCGGCTTCGTGCGCGTGCTGGTGCTCGACCGCGGATTGGGTCCCGAGCGCGCCGGCGCGGTGGTGCAGCGCATTGTCGAAACCGAGACCTATCGCACGCTCGCTCTGCTCGGCCTGCCCGAGGCGCAACGGCTGGCGCCATCGATCGCCCGCATCGAGACGCGGCTGGCCGAAGTGACCGATGAAATGCAGCGCGCGCATCAATTGGTCGACAATCAGCGCCTGCTCGATGAACTGACCGCGCTCGCCGCCGAACTGGAAGCGGGCGCGGCCGCCAGCCATTTCCGTTTCGGCGCCAGCCGCGCCTATAGCGAGATCATCCAGTTGCGCCTTCAGGCGATCGGCGAACGCAAGGTCGATGTGTTTCCGACCTGGACCTCGTTTCTGGCGCGACGGCTGTCGCCGGCCATGCGCACCTGCGTCACCACCGGGGAACGGCAGGCGACCTTGTCGGAGAAGCTGTCGCGCGCCGCGAATTTATTGCGCACGCGCGTCGACGTCGAACTGGAACGGCAGAACCGCGATCTGTTGAAGTCGATGAACGACCGCACCAGGCTGCAACTGCGTTTGCAGACGACGGTCGAAGGGCTGTCGGTCGCGGCGGTGAGCTATTACGTCGTCGGGCTGTTTCATTATCTGATGGAAGGATTGCACCAAAAGGGCGTGCCGGTCGACGCGACGGTTGCGACGGCGTTGTTCGTGCCGGTTGCCGTGTTTGCGATCTGGTTCCTGGTGCGCGTGATCCGCAAGCAGCATATCGGCGGGGAGTAGGCGCTTCCTTTTTGCGCCGCGCCCGGGACACGAGGCCTTTACGCCACCGCTGCCGCTTTCCGAGACACGAGCCCCCATCCCTTGCGTCTTGACGGTGGCCGTGGCCTTGGGCACACTAGAACAAATCGGGAACATATGGACGGCTTCGGCCACTGAAAATGACCGAATAGTTTCTTTTCTTCAAAGGCTTGACCTTCATGCTCGACGAGCTGCGCCAGCGCCTGCAAGCCTTGCAGAAAAACACCGGGATCGATGATGGTCCCGGCGTTCTGCCGCTCGGCATCGCGGCCCTCGATGCCACGCTCGGCGGCGGGCTGGCGCGCGGCGCGCTGCATGAAGTCGCGGCGGCGGGCGAAGCGCATCTGGCGTCCGCCACCGGCTTTGCACTGGGGCTGGCCGCTTCCGCGTGGCATCTGCTCTGGATCGCCGAGGATATGGCGCTGGCCGAGAGCGGCGCGCCCTACGGCCCTGGCCTCGATGCGTTCAAGCTCAAGCCCGAACGCCTCATCACCGCCGCGGTCGCGCACCGGCGCGACCTGTTGTGGGCGATGGAAGAAGCGCTGCATTGCCGCGCGCTCGGCGCCGTGATCGGCGAACTGCGGCACGGCGCAATCGACCCCGTCGCGGTGCGGCGACTGTCGTTGGCGGCCACGGCAAGCGGCGCGCTGGCGCTGCTGCTGCGCGCGCAGCCGGCGGACGACGCCTCCACCGCCGCGACGCGCTGGATCGTCGGCGCCGCGCCCTCCGGCGACGACACGGCCTTCGGCCCCGGCGCGCCGCGCTTTGCCGCGCAACTCATTCGCAACCGCCGCGGCCCGCTCGGGTCCTGGATTCTGGAATGGAGAGACACCGATGAGCGCTTCATCCTCGCAACGCATCCTCAGCCTGTGGCTGCCCCGCTTCTCGACCGACCGCGTCGCAAGGTTGCGTAAGGTCGCAGCACCTCTCGTCGTCTACGGCAAGCGCGGCAATGCCGACGTGCTGACCGCCGTCGATGAAGCGGCGGCACGGCTCGGCCTGCATACCGGCATGGCGCTGGCGCAGACGCGCGCCATGCATCCGGCGATCGAGGCGCTGCCCGAAGATGCCGCGGCCGACGCCGCGCTGCTCGACAGCATCGCCGACTGGTGCCTGCGCTATACGCCGCTGGTGGCGTGCGATGCGCCGGACGGCCTGCTGCTCGACATCGGCGGCTGTGCGCATCTTTATGGCGGCGAGCAGCCACTGGTCGCCGATCTCGGCCGCCGCGTCGCTCGCGCTGGCTTTGCCTATCGCGTGGCGATTGCCGGCACCATCGGCGCGGCGCACGCGGCCGCGCGCTTCGGCGAGCCGGCGGCCTATGCCGCGGGCGAGGAGCGCGAGATCATGAGCCCGCTGCCGCTCGCCGCCTTGCGGCTGGAACCGTCGACGGTCGCCTCGCTGGCGCGTGTCGGCTTGAAGCGCATCGGCGACATCATCGACCTGCCGCGCAGCCCCCTCACCGCCCGCTTCGGCGCTCATCTGATGCGCCAGTTCGACCGCGCGCTCGGCCATGAGCACGAGCCGCTGTGTCCCCGTCTGCCGGTCGCGCCCTATGTCGCCGAGCAGCGCTTTCACGAGCCGATCGCGCGCGAGGAAGACGTGCTCGGCACGGTCGAGAAACTGGCAGCGCGGCTGGGCGTGGCGCTGGAGCGGCGCGGCGATGGCGCGCGGCGCATCGAACTGACGTTGTTCCGCACCGACGGCGCGGTGCGCCGTATCGCCGCCGGAACGTCGCGGCCGCTGCGCGATGCGGCCGACATCCGCGCGCTGTTCACCGAGCGGCTGGCGGCGATGGCCGATGCTTTCGACCCCGGCTTCGGCTTCGACATGGCGCGGCTGGCGGTGGTGATCGCCGAATCTTGTCCGCCCGAACAGATCGGCATCGGCGGCGAAGAAGAAGCCGGCGAACTGGTGCGGCTGGTCGATCGCCTGAGCGCGCGGCTGGGCTCGCAGCGCGTGCGCCGCCCGATCGCGCTCGACAGCCATATACCCGAACTCGCCGCCGCGACGCTGCCGGCGCAAACGGCGAAAGCGGACCATGGCTGGGACGCCTTCCGCCGCCATCGCGCCGAGGCCGATCTGGCGCCCCGGCCGTTGCGGCTGCTGACGCGGCCCGAACCGATCGAAGCCTTGGCCGAGGTGCCGGACGGGCCGCCTCTGCGTTTCCGCTGGCGGCGCGCATTGCACGATGTGATCTCGGCCGAAGGTCCCGAGCGCATCGAAGGCGCGTGGTGGAGCGAGCAAGGCGGCCATCCTTCGGGAAACCTTTCTTCAGGAAGTCTTGCGCGCGATTATTTTCGCGTCGAGGACGGAACGGGACTGCGTTTCTGGCTGTACCGCGCCGGGCTCTACCGCGATCTGGTGCGCGGCGACTTGCCGAACGCCGCACCGCCAAGCTGGTTTCTGCACGGCACCTTTGCGTGAGAGTTAGCCTCATGGTGAGGAGCGCGGCAAAGCCGCGCGTATCGAACCATGAGGCATGTTCCGGCCGCGCTCATCCTTCGAGACGCCGGCCTTCGGCCGGCTCCTCAGGATGAGGAGGAAGTCATGCGTTACATCGAATTCGCCACCGCCTCGAACTTCTCGTTCCTGCGCGGCGCATCGCATCCTGAAGAACTGATGGTGCAGGCGACCCGCATCGGGCTTTCCGGCATCGGCCTGTGCGACCGCAACTCGGTCGCCGGCGTGGTGCGCGCGCATCTGGCCAGACGCGAGCAGAACCTGCCGCTCCTTTATAATCCCGGCGCGCGGCTGGTCTTTGCCGACGGCACGCCGGACATTCTCGCTTTTCCGCGCGACCGCGCCGGCTGGGGCCGGCTGACCCGCCTGCTGACGCTCGGCAATCTGCGGGCCAAGAAGGGCGGCTGCGTTCTCACGCTGGACGATCTGATCGCGCATAGTTTCGGGCTGGAAATGGTGGTGATGGATGCTTCTTCTTCACCTCCCCCTTTCAGGGGGAGGGAGAAGAAAGAGGCCATCGCACAAACTATTAAGCGCCTGCGCGGCATCGCGCCCGGGCGCGTGCGGCTGGCCGCCTCGATGCTGCATCGCGGCCACGACCGCGCCCGGCTGGCGCGCCTCAAGGCGTTGGCGCGCGAATGTGAGGTGCCGCTGATCGCCATCAACGACGTGCAGTATCATCACCCCGACCGCCGCCCCCTCGCCGACGTACTCACCTGCATCCGCGAAAAGGTGACCATCGACCGCGCCGGCCGCAAGCTCGCCGTCAATGCCGAGCGGCACCTCAAGCCGGCTGAGGAAATGGCGCGGCTGTTCCGCGACGCACCGGAGGCAATCGAGGAGACGCTCCGTTTGAGCGAGGCGCTGACCTTCTCCCTCGACGAACTGCGCCAGGAATATCCCGACGAGCGGGTAGCCGGCTTCACATCGCCGCAAACAGCCCTTGAGCATCTGGCCCATGAAGGCGCCGCCAGGCGCTATCCGCAGGGCATTCCCGACAGCGTGCGCGCGGGTCTCGCCCATGAACTGGCGCTGATCGCGCAACTCGCTTATGCGCCCTATTTCCTCACCGTCTACAACATTATCCAGTACGCGCGGTCGCAAGGCATTCTCTGCCAGGGCCGCGGTTCGGCGGCCAATTCGACGGTCTGCTTCTGCCTCGGCATCACCGAAGTCGATCCCGCGCGCGAAGGCGGCCTGCTGTTCGAACGCTTCATCTCGGCCGAACGGCAGGAGCCGCCCGATATCGACGTCGACTTCGAGCACGAGCGCCGCGAGGAAGTCATCCAGCACATCTATGGCCGTTATGGCCGCGATCATGCCGGCATCGCCGCCACCGTGATCTGCTATCGCGGCCGTTCGGCGATTCGCGAAGTCGGCAAGGCTTTCGGCCTGTCGGAGGACACGATCGGCGCGCTGGCATCCTCGATCTGGGGTGGTGGCGGCGGCGATGTCGCCAGGCGCGACCTCGCCCGCATCGGACTCGACATCGACAGTCCGCGGGTGCGCCAGATCATGGCGCTGGCGAACGAGATCAACGGCTTCCCGCGCCATCTGTCGCAGCATGTCGGCGGCTTCGTCATCACGCGCAGCCGGCTCGACGAAGTGATGCCGGTCGGCAACGGCGCGATGGCGGAGCGCACCTTCGTCGAATGGGACAAGGACGATCTCGACGCGCTCGGCATTCTCAAGGTCGATGTGCTCGGCCTCGGCATGCTGTCGTGCCTGCGCAAAGCGTTCGATCTGGTGGAGAAGCATTACCCTTCTTCTTTACCTCCCCCGCTTGCGGGGGAGGTCGCCACGCGAGGCGTGGCGG
>JAUSBQ010000055.1 GCA_030651965.1 Pseudolabrys sp.
CGCCAGATCGAGGTGCGCGCGTTCGAGAAGGTGCAGAAGGCGGTGAAGTCTTCGATCGCCGAACTGGAAACGCCGAAGCCGACACCGCAGGTGACGGCCGGCGCGACCATGCACTAGGCGTTCCGCATCGACAGATACAAATGGCCGGGGGAAACTCCGGCCATTTTTGTTTTCTTTCTTATCCCTCCCGTCTTCGGGGAGGGATAAGCAAGACTTCCCCAAGTTCCCCGCCATGGAACCTTTTGTCCCGCCAGCCATTCTCCACCGGGAACTTTGGAGAACGCATTGCCATGAAGACGCCGAAGCTGCTGGGGGAAATCGAGCACCGCGCCGGGCGCCAGCTCACGCTGCTGTTGGGCGCTGCGCGCAAGCAATACGACCGCTTCATGCACTCGGCCGAGAAGGTTTCCGACAAGGCGGCGCAGCGGCGCTATATCCGTGCCGTCGAGCAAACCATCGACCAGGCCGAGGAGATCATCGCCCAGTTGCGCAAGCGCATCGGCGCGGCGCAAAGGTCGCTGATGGGTGGCGGCGCCAAGAACAAGCGCAAAGTCAAGAAGCGCAAGGTGAAGGCGAAGACCAAGGCCAAGCGCGCCGTCAAACGGACGGTGAAGAAAGCGGGGCGCAAAGGGATGGCCCGCAAGAAGAGCCGCAAGGCTCCAAAACAATCCCGCAAGTAAATCGCCACCAAGAAAGCCGCCGCCGAAGTAGAAAACACATGCCTTGAGATGGCTAGCGACTGACACACCTTGGCGTTCCGTCTTGTATTGCCGCGTCTCATGTCCATATCAGCTTATGAAAGTGAAACCGTTCACCATTTGGAGATCGATCATGTCTGGCTCGTGCTGTGGCGGCTCTTCCAAATCTGAGCCGAATAAAGTTTCCGCGACCGTCGCGCCGCCAGCGGGCCAAGCGACCGCCGAACAACAGTCTGCCAATTCGCAGAAAAGCGAATGCTGCAACGAGAAACCGGCAAAGAGCGAGAAAAGTGGCTGCTGCTGTTAGGCGAGCGTCGTCGATCCATTGAAGAAGGCCGCCGTCACCGGCGGCCTTTTTCATGCCGCCCGGCGATCAGAGCGCGGCAATAACCCGCTGAAGCTTGCCGGTGACGGAATCGGCAATCGTCTGCAGCGTCTTGTTGCCAACCTGCGCCATCGATACGGCCGGATCGATGGCGGCGACTTCGATCTGGCCATTGCCCAGATCCAGCACGATCACGTTGCACGGCAGCATGGTGCCGATCTTGTCATCGGCGGTCAGCGCCTGATGCGCCAGCGGCGGATTGCAGGCGCCGAGGATTCGATATTCGCGGAAATCGAGATCGAGCTTCTTCTTCATCGTCGCTTTGACATCGATGTCGGTGAGCACACCGAAGCCTTCGGCCTTGAGCGCCTCGATGGCGCGATCGACAACGGCGGCGAAGTCACCGCTGACGGTTTTGGCGATATAGTATTTCATGGAACCTCATTGAAGTTGGCAACACGGCGTAACGATCGCGCTATGGGGTGCGGCGCCGAAATGCCATGACGGCAATACCCAGTACGACCAATGCCAGTATCAGAACGCCGATCCCGCCAAAGCCGCCCATACCGCCGGAGCCCATGCCCCATCCCCAGTCGCCGCTCATCATGCCACCGCCCTGACCCGGGCCGGGACCTTGACCGGGCCCCTGGCTGTTCATCTGGGCCGCGGCAATGGTCGTCAGACTCAAACTTGCAAGCGTGGAAATTGTGAGCCGCCGCGCCGTAGCGCTTCGAACAAAAGACATTGAATTCGACTGCATTGAATTCTCCTGCAAGACATCGGGTTAAGATGCCACCCGCCAATGACCTGCATCTCGCTTCGAGGCAGGTCAGGCGTGTCCCATCTTTCCGGTCTTAGCCTGCTAACCTCAGCCTGGTGAATTCGTTCCCGGCAAAAGAGGTGTTTTAGTACCTTCTTCGCCCGAAGCCGCAAGGCGCGCGAAATCGTGAAGCGCGCCGCGGCCGCTTGAATGCTACCCTTGCGTCGGGCTCGTGTCGACGTTGCGACCGCGGCCGGAATGACGACATCGGCTCTGGTCGATTGACGGCGCCACGGCAGCCTGAACGATTTTTCAGGAGGCACTCATGGCGCGTTCCCATGTTCTTCTCGGCGCCGGCGATACCGCCACCGAGCTGACGATCCGCCGCATCGGCGTTGCCGATCTCAAGGATGCGCTGCGTCTCGGTCTCGCCGATTTCAATGCGATGCCGACGCACGCCATGTTTCTGTGCCTGATCTATCCGGTCGTCGGCCTGCTGCTGGCGCGCCTCGCTTTCGGTTACGCGGTGCTGCCGCTGCTGTATCCGCTGGTCACCGGATTTGCCTTGATCGGGCCGCTCGCCGCGCTCGGCCTTTACGAACTCAGCCGGCGGCGCGAAGCCGGCGAGCCGACATCGGTGGCGCACGCCTTCGACGTGCTGCAATCCTCGTCGATCGGCGGCATCGTCGCGCTCGGCCTGTTGCTGCTGACGATCTTCGCGATCTGGATCGCCATCGCCAATGCGCTGTACGTCGCCAGCTTCGGCTACGGCTCGCCGGTCTCGATCGGCGCCTTCGTCAACGACGTGCTGACGACGAGCGCCGGCTGGAATTTGATCATCGCCGGCAACCTCATCGGCTTCGCTTTCGCCGTCGTGGTGCTCGCGGTCAGCTCGGTGTCGTACCCGCAGATGCTCGACCGCGACGTCGGCGTCGCGGTGGCGCTGCTGACATCGGTGCGCGCCGTGCTGCGTAACCCGGGAACGATGGCGCTGTGGGGCGCGATCGTCGCCGCGCTGCTCCTGATCGGTTCGCTGCCGCTGTTTCTCGGCTTGACCGTGGTCATGCCGGTACTCGGCCACGCCACCTGGCATCTCTATCGCAAGCTGGTGGTATCCGACGGCTCGCCGCGCCCGACTTTGCGCGCCGAGGACAAAGGCCGCCGCTCGGCGGCGGATTTCCCGGCGGTACTGTTTCCCTGGGCGAAGTAGCTTCCGCAGGGACGATAAGGAGAATGGCGCCGAGCCGGCCTATTGACGGTCGGCCACCGACGCCCGCATCTCCGACTTCGCTTGTTCTTCGGCCAGAAGCTTTTGCAGAACCTGGCGCTCGCTGTCGTCGACCGAGGTTTCCAGCAAATTCTGAAACCGTCTGATGTTTGCTTCCGTGGCGAAAGACTCAATATTCATCGGGGGGAACTCCGCTTTCTGGGAAAAACGATCCAAAGAAAGTCGCGGGAACCGAGAAACTCAAACAAGACTGCGTGAGCAGCAGATGCCGCATGCACACGCAAATCTAATAACGACGTTTGAAAAAAGCTGATCGAAATTGCTCATGCCGGATCGATGCCGCTCTCATGCGTACGCATGGTTACGAGGGCATTGAATAGTTCCAGCCATTTGGCGGTTTGAGCCGTGCCGCAATACCGCGGATAATGCCCTACTGGCCCCAGGCGCGGAAGGCTTCCTCGAAAGCGCGGCCGCCGGGTGTGCCCTTCTCGACCGCGAGAATGGCGCGCTTGTTGCCGTTGGTATAGACCAGCGGGATGTCGAACCAGTCGCGTTCCTTGAGCAGCGAGATGTTGCGCTCCTTGTCGATCTCGACCGCCGACAGGCCGATCAGGAAATAGCCGTTGGTCACTTTCACCGCGAGGCCGGCGAGCGGCACGCCACGCGCCTGTTCGTTCTGCTTCATCAGCACGCCGGGCACGTTGCCGACGCCGCCGTCGGCGAAGTCGGCCGGCAGCGTGAACATGATCTCGATGGTGTGGCTGGCCGGCAGCGCCTTGTCGGTGTTGCGGCGCAACGACCAGGTCATGCGCATGCGCCGCTCGGGAATGTCGACGTCGGCGCGGATCGCCAGTTCGGGCGCAAGGCCGGGCCCCGGCGACACCGTCTCGGTGCGCCAGACCGCCGAGCCGACGTAGCGCCTGCCCTTCGGATCGTTCGGGTCCTCATCATACAGGACGACCTTTTGCGCCACCGCGGCGGCCGGGGCCGTGGCAGGCGACGTCGGCGCCGTATCGTTGCCGATGCGGTCTGCGATTTTCGGCCGGCCGGCGGGCTCGGCGGTCGTCGCCGGCTTTGGCGCCGTTGCAGGCGTCGTTGCAGGCGTCGTCGTCGCCAGCAAACCGCGCAAAGCGGCGAATGTCGAAGACGCGACGTTCATGACCGCGCTGCGCTGCCAATAGCCGGCGGCGCCGACCGCGCCGAGCAACAACAGGACCAGCGCGATCTTGACCATGCGGCCGTAATTCCGCACCGGGCGCGTATAGGCGTCGTCGTCATCCGGCTGCGCCGGTTGGCCGCGGTAAGTCGCGGCGCGCGGCGGTGGCGGCAGATCGTCGTGGGCCGGGTGCGGCTGCTCCGCCATCTCTGGCAAATGTGCCGCATCGGTATTGGCCGCATCGGCCAGTTCCGGCTGTTCGGACGCCGGCGGTTCGAAGTAATGCTCGCCGTCGTCGGCGCGCACAGTGTCGGCGAGATGCTCGTGCGCGTGGTCGTGATCTTGCGGCGCGGCAGGGTCGTGGTCGTCGCCAAGCGGGCGCTCGTCCTCGGCAGCGGGCGGCGGTGGCTCGCCCTGCGTCTCCTCATTGGCGGCGCGCGCCGAGCGCGACGCTTCGGCGCTGGCGTCACCGAGGTTCTGCGCCTCGGCAACGGTATCGCGGAAATCGCGCAGGCCCTGGTCGCGCAGCGATGGCTGACCGTCGTCGGGCTCCGCCGGCTCCGCGCGCGCACGCTTCGCGGCTTCCAGCTCGAGCTTGCGGATCGCCTCCTCGAGCGCCAGCCTTTCGCGGGTGATGTCGGATTCGTCGAGCGGCGGGTCGACCCCGCGCAGTTGATTGACCAGCGCCGAGCGCGCCCGCTCGTACAAAGCGCGGCGGTTCTCGCCCGTATTCTTGTCGAGGCCTGCGACGGCGCGGGCGATAAGGGGGTAATAATCAGCCATACGCTTCAGACTAGCCTATTTCTTGGCATTGGCGGGCGGAATTGCGGCGCTCAGGTCTCAAAGGGATTCTTCATCAGGATAGTATCCTCGCGCTCCGGACTGGTCGACAAGAGCGTGACCGGGCAGCCGATCAACTCCTCGATCCGGCGCACATATTTGATCGCCTGGGCCGGCAGTTGCGCCCAGGAGCGGGCCCCGGCGGTCGGCTCTTTCCAGCCGTCGATGGTCTCGTAGACCGGCTCGACGCCGGCCTGGGCGCGCTCGCCGGCCGGCAGGTAATCGATGTCGCGGCCGTCGAGTTTGTAGCCGACGCAGACCTTGATGGTGTCGAAGCCGTCGAGGATGTCGAGCTTGGTCAGCGCGATGCCGTCGATGCCCGACGTGCGCACGGTCTGGCGCACCAGCACGGCATCGAACCAGCCGCAGCGGCGGGCGCGGCCGGTGACAGTGCCGAATTCGCGGCCGCGTTCGCCCAATGTCTTGCCAATCTCGTTGTGCATCTGGTCGGTCGGGAACGGCCCGTCGCCGACCCGCGTCGTGTAGGCCTTGGTGATGCCGAGCACGTAGTCGATGGCGTTGGGCCCAAGACCCGATCCGGTCGCGGCCTGCGCCGCCACGGTATTGGAAGACGTCACATACGGATAAGTTCCGTGGTCGATGTCGAGCAGCGCGCCTTGCGCGCCTTCGAACAGGATGCGCTTGCCCTCGCGGCGCTTGGCGTCGAGCAGCGACCACACCGAGTCCATGTAGGGCAGCACCCGCGGCGCCAGTCCGGCGAGATGATCGTAGACCGTGGCCGGCGCGATTTCGGGCAGATCGTTGCCGCGGCGCAGCGCATTGTGATGCGCCAGCAGCCGGTCGATCTTGGCGGTCAGCGCCGGCAGATCGGCGAGATCCATGAAGCGGATGGCGCGGCGGCCGACCTTGTCTTCGTAAGCGGGACCGATGCCGCGCTTGGTGGTGCCGATGCGCGCCGATGAATTCTCGCGGATCGCTTCAAGTTCGCGGTGCAGCGGCAGGATCAGGACCGCGTTCTCGGCGATGCGGAGATTGTCCGGCGTCACCGACACGCCCTGCTTTTGCAGTTGCGCGATTTCGGCGAGCAGCGCCTCCGGGTCGATGACGACGCCATTGCCGATGACCGACAGCTTGCCGCCGCGTACCACGCCGGATGGCAGCAGCGACAATTTATAGACGGCGTTGCCGATGACCAGAGTATGGCCGGCATTGTGGCCGCCCTGGAATCGGACGACGACGTCGGCCTGCTCCGACAGCCAGTCGACGATCTTGCCTTTACCTTCGTCACCCCACTGGGAGCCGACAACCACCACATTCGCCATGAAAACTTCATCTCCGCGTCAGCGTCTGGACACTGACGCCGGGCGGTGCCGGTCAGGTCCACCCTCGGATAAAGGATAGGGGCCGCTGAGGCAAGGCAAAGCAGGACGCCGGGCGGCGCCAGGAACAGCTTTAATATCAATAGCTTCCGACAGCGCCTAGCGGGGCGCTGGGGACAGAACCACCGCTTTGTCCTTCGGCCAGCGCACCCGCCAGCCCAGCTTGATGTCGCGGGCCTCACCGGGGGCCGCCTCGAACGCCCACTCAAGCACACCGCGCCGGTCGCGCAGGTCCCGCGCGGTCGGCGGCGTCGTCAATGGGAGCATCTCGACCGTGATGTCCTCGTTCTCGCTGACCGGGATCTGGTCTTCGATGCTGACCTTGATCGGAAAGTCATGGCCATTGCGAATGGCGGTCTTGAACTCCCGCTCGTCGGTCTTCGATGAGCCGGTGATGCCGGCGGTGCCTTCGATCTTGCGCACCAAAGTGCGGGCGATTCTGACCTTGTCATCGGCGCCGAAGCCGAGCCGGACGGTCTCGTCCTTCGGCGTCAGGCGCATCGGTGAGCGGCCGACGAAGACGCCGTCGCGGTAGATCGAGACGTTGCCCGGCAGCAGCGGCGCGTCTTCGGCATTCTTGAAACCGGCCTCGAGAAACGCGGTCTCGTCCAGCGCCGGCGCCGCGCGCACGATCAACGCGGGCGCAATCGCCGCACTGGCGATGCGGAAGCCCTTGGCGCCTTGCTGCGCCGGCAGGCTGACGCGGCCGGGAATGCGGAACACGACCTGGAAGCCGGTGACGTCCAAAGTCGCTTCCTGTTCCTGTGCCGGCGCGGCTTCGCTCTTGGCGCGCGCCGTCGGCGCGGCGGCGGCAATGGCGTCGCGCTGCATCTCGACGAGCGGCCGGGGCGGCGCCGGATAATGCGCGATCAGCGGCCGCAACTCAGGCGCGCTGCCGCCGGTGGCGGTGCGCACGGTGGACACCGCGAGCGCGACGTCGTTCCAATCCTCGCCGGTCGACTGATTGATCTCGGCGCGGCGGATCAGTTCAAGCGACGGCTTTTTGCTCTTGCCGCCGGTATCGAGCCGCGCGTCATAAAGTGGCGTCCAGCGCGCGCCGCGCACGGCATAGGTCACGCGCAATGTCGCGGCGGAAGCGGCCGCGGCGCTGAGATCGATGCGCAGTTCGAGCTTGCGCGGCGGCGTGGCGCGGCGTTCGGCGTCGAGACCAGCCAAAGTGCGGTCGATATCGCGCTGCTTTACCTTGGCCTCGCGCACCGCGGCGTCGGAAGCCGCGACTTCCTCGGCCACGGCGGCGAAGGCCGAGCGCCATTCGCTGAGCGGCCGCGCCTCGCCTTTATCGCCGATGCCGGCCGGCGCCGATTCCGCGAACCGTTCGGCGAATTTACGCCGCGCATTGGCGGCGGCAATAGCGCCATCGAGCGCGGCGCGCTGGTCGCGTAGCGTCTCGATGCGCCGGTCGATCTCGGGCAGATTGGCCGGCGGCGACGGCCGCGGCGTCCGGATATCGATCGCGCCGATGGTCAGCTTGGCGCCGCCCTCGCCTTCAACACGCAGCGACGACGGATCGAGCGACAGAGGAAGATCGCGCGCCAGCAGCGTGCTGTCGCCGGCGGCGAGATCGGCCTTGATGACGCGGACGACCGTTGCGCCGTCCGGATAGACCGTGACGCTGTCGATGCGCGACGTTGATTCGATATCGGCGGCCTGCGCGGCGACCGATAGCGCGGCCAACGAAATGCCAAAGCCTATGCCGGTGAACGACAAGAGACGGCGCATTGGGGTGTCCTCCCGAGACAATCTGTCGACCGAGAGGATGATGGGAATTCGGGTTTCCGTAAGGCGGCAAAGCGGCGGAATTCGCGACGGGGCGAAGAGTCAATCAGCGGTCTTCGGCCCACAATCGCCGCCGCGACGTGTGGCGAATATGCGTGGGCGGCGATAATACGCCGCCATCTCTTCATCCCGCACAAATTCGCCGCGTCGGGCCGCATCCATACCCTTGCGGACCGCGGCGCGTTCATCATCGGTAAGACGGAAAACTCCGTCCTGATGCCAGCGCACGATCTCATCAACCGACTCCTGGACCTCGTCCAGGACATTGTCCGGAAGCAAAGCCAGTTGGTCCATCAAATGCTGACGCTTGGGGCTCATCGCCCCATTGTAGCCGATCCCGGCGCCCGAATGAAGGGGCGCCGGTAGCCCCCTAAAAATGCAGCGGCTTGGCGCTCTGCACCTGCGGCAGCGCCCGCACCTTTTCGAGCACGTCGGCCGGCAGTTCGCCGTCGATCTCGATCAAGGCCACCGCCGAGCCGCCGGGCGCTTCGCGGCCGACATGGAAAGTGGCGATGTTGATACCGGCTTCGCCGAGCGTCGACGAGAAGCGGCCGATGAAGCCGGGCTTGTCGAGATTGGTGATGTAGACCATCGACGGCGCGAATTCGGCGTCCATGCGGATGCCCTTGATGTTGACGATGCGCGGGCGGCCGTCGGCGAACACCGTGCCGGCTACGGCGCGCGTCTGCGTCTCGGTGACGACGGTGATCGTGATCAGGCTTTCATAGTCGCCGGCCATCTCGCGGGTGGTTTCCTCGACGATGATGCCGCGCTCCTTGGCCATGATCGGCGCCGATACCAGATTGGATTCGCCGAGCATCGGCCGCAGCAGGCCGGCAAGCGCGGCCGAGGTCAGCGCCTTGGTCTTCATCTGCGCCACCTCGCCTTCATAGGCGATCTGCACCTTGCTGATGCCGGTTTCGGTCAACTGGCCGGCGAACGAGCCGAGCTTCTCGGCCAGCGCGATGAACGGCTTGAGCTTGGGCGCTTCTTCCGCGGTGATCGACGGGAAGTTGACGGCGTTGGAAATCGCGCCGCGCAGCAGATAGTCCGCCATCTGTTCGGCGACCTGGAGCGCGACGTTTTCCTGCGCTTCCGTCGTGGCGGCGCCGAGATGCGGCGTGCACACGACATTGGGATGTCCGAACAGCGGATTTTCCGTCGCCGGCTCCGTGATGAACACGTCGAAGGCGGCGCCGGCGACCTTGCCGCTATCAAGCGCGGCGCGCAGCGCGACCTCGTCGACCAGACCGCCGCGCGCGCAATTGACGATGCGCACGCCCTTCTTCATCTTCTCGATCGCCTTGGCGTCGAGGATGTTTCGGGTCTTGTCGGTGAGCGGCGTGTGCAGCGTGATAAAGTCGGCGCGCTTGAGCAGTTCGTCGAGTTCGACCTTCTCGACGCCGATGTCGATCGCGCGTTCCGGCGACAGGAACGGATCGTAGGCGATCACTTTCATCTTCAGGCCGATGCCGCGCTCGGCGGCGATCGAACCGATATTGCCGCAGCCGATGACGCCGAGCGTCTTGCCGGTGATCTCGACGCCCATGAAGCGGTTCTTCTCCCACTTGCCGGCCTGCGTCGAAGCATCGGCCTGCGGAATCTGGCGCGCCAGCGCCAGCATCAGAGTGATCGCATGTTCGGCGGTGGTGATGGAGTTGCCGAAGGGCGTGTTCATCACGATGATGCCCTTGGCGGTCGCGGCCGGAATATCGACATTGTCGACGCCGATGCCGGCGCGGCCGATCACCTTCAATTTCTTGGCGTTTTCCAGAATCTTCGGCGTCACCTTGGTGGCCGAGCGGATGGCGAGGCCGTCGTAATCGCCGATGATCGCGGCGAGTCTGTCTTTATCCTTGCCGAGATTGGGCTGGAAATCGACCTCGATGCCGCGGTCCTTGAAGATCTGGATGGCGGCTTCGGACAGCGCGTCGGAGATGAGAACTTTGGGCATGGTGTTATCCAACTAATAGGTTTGTTTCGGTGTCATCGTCCGCGAAGGCGGACGATCCAGCATTTATGGATGTTGAACAAAGAGCTGGATGCCCGCCTGCGCGGGCATGACAGCTAAGCCGCTTTCGGCAGCGCGGCCTTGGCCTCGGCGAAGGCCCAGTCGAGCCAGGGCGTCAACGTCTCGACGTCAGCCGTCTCGACCGTGGCGCCACACCAGATGCGCAGGCCCGGCGGCGCGTCGCGGTAATAGGCGATGTCGAAGGCGGCGCCCTCTTTCTCGACCAGACCGGCGAGCGTCTTGGCGAAGGCCGCCTGATCGTCGCCGGACAGCCGCGTCACCGCGGGATCGACGACCTTCAGGCACACCGAGGTGTTCGACCTGATCTCCGGCGAGACCGCGAGGAATTCGACCCACGGCGTTTTCGCGACCCAGTCCGCCAGCACCTTGGTGTTGGCGTCGGCGCGCGCCATCAGCGCCTTGAGGCCGCCGATCGACTTCGCCCAGGACAGAGTGTCGAGATAATCCTCGACGCACAGCATCGACGGCGTGTTGATGGTTTCGCCGGTGAAGATGCCTTCGTTGAGCTTGCCGCCTTTGGTCATGCGGAAAATCTTGGGCAGCGGCCAGGCCGGCTTGTATGTCTCGAGACGTTCGACCGCGCGCGGCGACAGGATCAACATGCCGTGCGCGCCCTCGCCGCCCAGAACCTTCTGCCAGGAGAAGGTGACGACATCGAGTTTGGCCCAGTCGAGATTCTGCGCGAACGCCGCCGAGGTGGCGTCGCAGATGGTGAGGCCTTCGCGGTCCGCCGCGATCCAGTCGCCGTTCGGCACGCGCACCCCGGAGGTGGTGCCGTTCCAGGTGAACACCACGTCGGTCTTGAAATCGACTTTGAAAAGATCGGGCAATTCGCCATACGGCGCCTTGAGCACCGTGACGTCTTTCAGCTTCAACTGCTTTTCGACGTCGGTGACCCAGCCTTCGCCGAAGGATTCCCAGGTGAGCATGGTGACGGGGCGCGCGCCCAAGAGCGACCACAGCGCCATTTCAACGGCGCCGGTATCGGAGGCCGGCACGATGCCGATCTTGTAGCCTTCGGGCACGCCGAGGATTTCACCGGTGAGATCGATGGCGCGCTTGAGCTTCGCCTTGCCGATCTTGGCGCGGTGGGAGCGGCCGAGGGCCGCGTCGGTGAGGGCTTGGAGAGACCAGCCGGGGCGCTTGGCGCAGGGGCCGGACGAAAAGTGCGGGTTTGCCGGCCGCACGCCGGGCTTCATCGCTGTCATACTCTATCCTTCCAGATAGCAGCCTCTCGTTGGGGAGAGGTGTCCCACTGGCGGGGATAGTCGAAGTGACGGCGGCGGTCAACTAGGGCTTTGTGCGTATCTGCGAGGAACTAGAACCGCATGCCCAAGGAGACGCGGGCCGTGTTGAGGTTGCTGCGGATACCATGCACCGGAGCGAAGGCGACAAACTCCCACTCGCCGCGCAGGAATACATTGGGCGTCAGGGCGACATCGGCGCCGAGGCCGAACAGAAAGCCGCCGGTAATCGCACCGTTCTTGCTTTCGGCCATCGACAACGTCACCGGTCCATAGGGCGGACGGCCGAGCGGCGGATTGGAGATGTCCGTGCCTTGCGCCGTCACCGTCGCCTGGGTGGTATAATCGAAACGGCCGACCGCGCCGCCGAACATCACATAAGGCAGGAATTGTCCCATCGCGTAGCCAATCCGCCCGCGCAAGGCCGCATAGTCGATCAACTTGAGCGACGAGCTGGCGCTCACCGTCACGGTATTCGAAAAATCATCCGAGGTCGTGAATGTGCGCGTGATGTTGTCGGCCGCCGCCGTATCGAGCTTCTGCGGACGGACATAGCCGAGATCGACGCCGAGAACGATGTCCTGCATCTGGACATTGTAGCCCAGGAAGGCGCTGTATTGCTTCGAACTCGTCGTCGTCGCCGGCATGGTCGCCCAATCCGACACACGATTCTCGTTTTCGATCGTGGTCGTGCGCAGCATGTAGGCGACCAGCGAGCTAGTGCCGTTGCCAAAGTCGGTGTTCAAGTTCGACACGCCG
>JAUSBQ010000056.1 GCA_030651965.1 Pseudolabrys sp.
GATGGTGCCGTCGATCACGTACAGCGCGCGTTCCTCGTGCCCGGCATCGATCGGCACTGTCGATCCGGCTTTCAGCACGACATCGCCGAACATGGTTTCGTGTACCGTCGGCACCGGCGATGTGGCGCCATACAGCGAGCCGACCACGACGCGCACGGTCTTACCTTTGTTCTTGCCGTTGTCCTGGACCAGCGGGAATTCCGCCGTGTCGTGATGGGCAAAGCCGGCGTCCATTTCTTCTTTTTCTTTCGGCAGCGCCACCCACATTTGCAGGCCGTGAATGGGGCTGCCGCTGCTGCGCAGCGCCGTGTCGGTACGTTCCGAATGCACGATCCCGCGGCCGGCCGTCATCCAGTTCACTTCGCCCGGCTTGATGGCGAGCTCCGTGCCGAGGCTGTCGCGGTGCATGATCTCGCCGTCGAACAGATAGGTGACGGTGGCCAGTCCGATATGCGGATGAGGACGTACATCCAGGCCGGTGCCGGCGCGGAATTCAGCCGGGCCGAAGTGGTCGAAAAAGATGAAAGGGCCGACCATGCGCGAGCGCGCCGACGGCAGCGCGCGCCGCACCGAGAAGCCGTCGCCCAGATCGACCGTGCGCGGCACCACGACATGGGCGATGGCCTCGCAGGCATAGGCGTCGCCCGCCTGCGGGTCCTTGCCGGGGAAGAAACTCATGCGCGGCCTCCTGTGCGTCTTTCGCGTGGGTGGGATATTGCCGCGATCACGACCGGTTGCAACCGGAACTCTTAGCTCCCCGTTAACCATGAGCCCGATCCTGCAAAATTTGCATCAATTACAAGATGGCGAAGGTCCGCATTTAAGCCGGTCTTTACGGCGGCATGGCTCACTACCCAGGCACCAGGATGGGGTAGGCGGCCGGAGCCAGAATGGGACTTAATGTGCGCGCATTCACGCGCCAGCATATTGTTGCGATCGCGGTTGGCGTTCTGGTCGCCGGCACGCCTTTGATCGCCTTCAATTTCTGGCTGGGCGGCGTGATCGAGCGGCAGGGCCAGGCGGAAACCGAAGCCGCTGCCCGGCGCATGATTTCGCTTGGCGAGCAGCGCGTCGGCGAGGTGGTGCGCGCGCTCGACGATCTGGCGGCGCGCGGCGTGACCGCCTGCGATCCGGTCAACGCCGAGGCGATGCAGCGCGCCGCCTTCAACACCGCGCCGATCAAGGAAGTGGCGATCGTCGCGCGCGGCGGGCAGACTTTGTGTACCCATTTCAATGTTTCGCTTGCCGACGCGGTCGGCTCGAGCGGCACAGCCGGCCCGTCATTCGACCAGCGCCGCGTCCTGTCGTCGGAAGCGCTCGGCGGCAACGGCTACTCGCTCGACGTCATCGGCTTTGGCGATGGCGATCGGATGGTGCGGCTGCGCCACCCGGCCGGCGATGGGCCAAACGAGATCGCGGCGCTGATGCCGGCGACATTCCTGCTGCCGCAGGCGACGGCCAAGAGCGACCGGCTCTATTCGTATATTCACGTTGCAACGCGGGCAGGCGCCGCGATCGGCGAGTCCGGCGAGCGTCCGGACGATGCCACGGACATGTTCGTGGCGACGCGGCGATCGGATAAATTCGGATTCAACGTCGTCGTGATGACGCAGCGTGGCCGCACCATCGCCGGCAATGTCGACTTGAAATGGCTCGGCCTGTTCGTCACGGTGATCGTCGTGGTGATCCTGGCCGCTTTCGGCATGATGGTGCCCAAGAGCCTGCCCAACAATCCGGTGGCCGAGCTTGAACGCGCACTGAAGGCCGGCGAATTCGTGCCGTATTATCAGCCGATCGTCGATATCCAGTCCGGCAAGCTGCGCGGCGCGGAGGTGCTGGTGCGCTGGCGCAAGCCCGACGGCACGCTGGTATTGCCGGGCTCATTTATCCCGCTGGCGGAATCGAGCGGGCTGATCCGGGCGATGACGTTCGATCTGATGCGGCGCGTCTGCGTCGAGGCGGGCGCGGCCATCGGCCAACGGCCGGCGCTGAAGATCTCGTTCAATTTCGCCGGCGCGCTGTTCAGCGACGAGACCATCGTCAGGGACGTCGGTAGAACCTTTGCCGGTACGCCGATCAAGCTGTCGCAGGTGGTGCTGGAAGTCACCGAGCGCGACCCGATCGAAAATTTCACCCTGACGCGCCAGGTCATCGCCGCGTTGCAGGGCCTCGGCGTTCGGATCGCCATCGACGACGTCGGCACCGGCCACAGCGGCCTGTCCTACATGCTCAAGCTCGGCGTCGATATCATCAAGATCGACAAGATGTTCGTCGACGCCATCGGCACCGACCGCAACTCCACCACCATCGTCGAGACCTTGGTCGATCTCGCGCACAACATGCGCATGGACGTGGTGGCCGAAGGCGTCGAGAATTTCGAGCAGGTCATGCATCTGCGCAACCTCGGCGTCCGGTCGGCGCAGGGTTACGTGTTCGCGCCGCCTTTGCCGGGCAGTTCGTTCCTGCAACTGATCGAGGCAATGGACACGCTCGGCAGCGAGGCCGAAGGCTCGCTCGCCACGCCCGCCAGGGTCGCGGCCGCCTGACGTCAGGCAAAGCAGTACCAACAAGCCCGTTTGAAAAGTTCCAGCGCTTCGCTTATGAAACCCGCCGTTCATGGAGGGTTTGGCTAATGATTCGGATTCTGGCACTCATTGCGACGGTCGCCGTGCTGGCTTTGGCCCCGGCGCGCCAGGCGTCGGCGCAGAACAATACTTTGGGCGGCGCGATCATCGGCGGCGGCGTCGGCGCGATCATCGGCGGCGCTGCGACCGGCGACGCCGGCGGCGCGGTCGCGGGCGGCATTATCGGGGCAGCCGCTGGCGCTGCGCTGGGATCGCAGATGGAGCCGCGGCGGCGCGGCTATTACTGGCACAACGGGCGCTGCTGGCAGCGTCGTGGCGACGGCAATTATTATCGCGTGTCGCGCAACCGTTGCTAACGACGACGGTAACGCGCGCCGATGAAAAAGGGTGGCCTCGCGGCCACCCAGTTATTACGCCACGCGGGAGGAACCTCGCAGCGGGCTGGCTTAACGAACGTGCCGGCCCGCGTGACTAAATTTCAGTCACATTGCGACAGGTGCCTGTCGATTCGTCAATCTTGATCTGTGGAATGTCGTGGCCGGCCCGCGCGTATTAGGCTACCGGCGCGCTAGGCCGCGTTCAGTTCGGTCTCGATGGCGACGATGATTTTGGGATCGGTCGGCTCGACCGCCGAGGTGAAGCCGGCCTTCAAGCGGCCATCGCGGCCAATCAGATACTTGTGGAAATTCCAGCGCGGCGCGTCCTGCGGACGCTCGCTCGCGGCCCAGCGATAAAACGGATGGGCGCCGGCGCCTTTGACCGCCGCCTTCTCGGTGATCGGGAAGGTGACCTTGTACGCCTCGTGCGCGGTCTTGCCGATATCGCCGGCACCGCCGGGCTCCTGGCCGCCGAAATCGTTGGACGGCACGCCGACCACCATCAGCCCCTTGTCGCGGTACCACGTCCACAGCGCCTGCAATCCGGCATATTGCGGGGTGTAGCCGCACAAAGACGCCGTGTTGACCACCAGGATCGGCCGGCTGGCATAAGACGACAGTGCGATATCGCCGCCGCCGAGGCCCTTGAACGTGAACGCATAGGCGGTCATGTGGCTCATGCCGGCGCCTTGCGCCTGCGCGAGGCGCGGAGATACCAGCAGCGCGGCACCGAGGAAAAGGAAATGGCGGCGATCGATCATGGCGTCATCATAGCCCGAACGCGGCCATGA
The DNA here is from genome assembly GCA_030651965.1 of Pseudolabrys sp. Lineage (GTDB taxonomy): Bacteria > Pseudomonadota > Alphaproteobacteria > Rhizobiales > Xanthobacteraceae > Pseudolabrys. Next base: position 3,754 of record JAUSBQ010000056.1, read on the forward strand.
AGCAGCGCAAAACTCCGTGAGAATGCGCTGAGCGTTTCTGTTGCAGCGAAAGGAGC
>JAUSBQ010000059.1 GCA_030651965.1 Pseudolabrys sp.
GTTCGGCTTGGATTGCGAGACGTTGCGCGCCCAGAAACCCGAGATCATCTACTGCAATATCGGTGCTTTCGGCGCCAAGGGCCCGATGAAGGACCGCCCCGGCTACGATCCGCTGATGCAGGCGTTTTCCGGATTGATGAGCGTGACCGGCGAGCCGAACGCGAATCCGGTTCGCGTCGGCACGTCGATCATCGATATGGCCTCCGGCATGTGGTGCGTGATCGGCGTCGTCTCGGCGCTCTACGACCGGCGAAAATCGGGCGCGGGGATGGAAATCGATACGTCGCTGTTCGAAACCGCTCTGGGCTGGATGTGCTATCACGCCGCCGGCTTCACGGGGTCGGGTGAAGTGCCGACCCGCCAGGGCTCGGGCACGACGATGATCGTTCCCTACCGCGGCTACAAGACGAAGGACGGTTTCGTTGTCATTGCCGCCGGCAACAACAAGCTGTTCGCGGCATTGTCCAGGCTGCTCGGTCATCCGGAGTGGGCGACCGATCCGCGATATCTGAACAATCCGGATCGCGTGAAGAACCAGGAAGAGCTTTACCGGAACATCGAAAGTATCGTTGCCACACGCAGCAACGCCGAATGGATCCAGGCGCTGGACGCCGTCGGCATTCCGAACGCACCGATGCAGTCGATCAAGGATGTGCTCGAGCATCCCCAGACGGAAGCGCTCGGGATCATGCAGAAAAGTCCCGACGGCGGCATCAGCCTGGTCGGTCTGCCGCTTTCGTTCAACGGCGAGAGGCCCGGCTTCCGACGGGCGCCGCCCAAGCTCGGCCAGCACACGCAGGAAGTTTTCGGCGATCTCGCCGAGTCGGCGCTTCCTCGGTCCAATTCAAACTCCTGAGTATCGATAATCAGCATGACGGCGCAAACCAACACCACGAATGACGTCCAGCTTTCCCTCGGGGAAACGTTTCCGGAGATCCGGGAACTGGTGCGGCGTATCTGCAAGGATTTCCCCGGCAGCTATTGGCGGACGCTTGACGAGAACCAGGCCTACCCGACGGATTTCGTCGGCGCGCTGACCAAAGCGGGTCTGTTGTCGACGCTGATCCCGGAGGTGTTCGGAGGCCTTGAGCTTCCGCTCAGCGCCGCCTCGGCGATCCTGGAGGAAATCCACGCATCCGGCTGCAACGCCGGCGCCTGCCACGCCCAAATGTACATCATGGGGACGTTGCTGCGGCACGGCAATGTGGCTCAGAAAGATATGTATCTGCCTGATATCGCGTCGGGCAAACTAAGGCTTCAGGCTTTCGGCGTCACCGAGCCGACTAGCGGATCCGACACCACCAAGCTCAAGACGCGCGCCGAGAAGCAAGGCGATCATTATATCGTCTCGGGCCAGAAGGTGTGGACCTCGCGGGCGCTTCAGTCGGACATGATGCTGCTGCTGGCGCGCACGACGCCGCTGAGCGAAGTGAAGAAAAAGAGCGACGGTCTTTCGGTGTTCCTGGTCGATATCAGGGAGTCGCTCGGCAAGGGCATGGAAATCAAGCCGCTGCGCGCGATGATCAACCACAATACCACGGAAGTGTTCTTCGACGGCTTGCGGGTGCCGGCAGAGAACCTGATCGGCGAAGAAGGCAAGGGCTTCCGTTACATCCTCGACAGCATGAATGCGGAGCGCATTCTGGTGGCGTCGGAGGCGATCGGCGACGGCAAGTGGTTCGTATCGAAATCGACGGCCTATGTGAATGAGCGTGTGGTGTTCGACCAGCCGATCGGCCGCAATCAGGGCATTCAGTTTCCGATCGCGCGGGCCTATGCGGAAATCGAGGCGGCCTCGCTGATGGTCAAGAAGGCCGCAGCGCTGTTCGAAGCCGGCAAGCCCTGCGGCGCCGAAGCCAATATGGCGAAGATGCTGGCCTCCGAAGCATCCTGGCATGCCGCCGAAGCGGCATTGCAGTGCCACGGCGGCTTCGGCTTTGCCAGCGAATACGATATCGAGCGCAAGTGGCGCGAGACGCGGCTGTTCCAGGTGGCGCCGATCTCGACCAATCTGATTCTCGCCTTTCTCGGCGAGCACGTACTCGGCATGCCCCGGTCGTACTGACCGCGACGCCTGATCGGCCGGCGCCTTGCCGGGTACGGGGCTGCGCGCTTAACCGAGTGTGATCAGATCGGCCGCGGTATTGAGCCGCTCCAGGTTCGACAGCCTGTCGAATGTATTGGTCTTCACCTTGCGGTCGAATTGGTCGCCGAGGCAATCGTCGAACTTCTCGCGCAGCTCCTCTTGCGTCAGCGGCCGCTGATGGCTGCCTTTGGCAAACTTGATCGTGTCGCTGTGCAGCGTTTTACCTGATGTCGTGACGACCTCCACGGATTCCTCCGGCGCAAAGGCCGAGCCGTCCAGCGTCTCCTTGGTCAATTCATAGGAAACCTTGGAAAACAGCGACTGCACGTCCGGGCGGAGGACGAATGCGTCGGTCAATTGCGCCAGCCCGACCTTGCGCTCGACTATCGCGGAGGCCATCGCAAAGGGCATGCTGAATTTCGCTTCAAAGCCGGTGCGCGGCCGTTCGTTGCGCAGCATCACCATCTGCATCTCGCCGGTGAAAACGCGGATCTTTGCGACATTCGCGCTGGTCAGATCGTTGTCATCGGCAAGGTCGATCGCCGCGTCGATCGCCCGATGGGTCGCGTAGCAGATCGGATAGCGCTTGATGTTCAGTCCCTGACGCGACAAGTGCCATTCCCTGCGCGCGGAATCGAAAACACGGTTCAGATCGGCCTGGCCAAGCGGCGACGTCGCAGCCAAAAAGCCCGACGGATGTTCGAGAGCGTCCGGCGAGCCGGTGAGGCCGGCTTGCGCCAGCCGGGCGGCGAGGACGCCGGACTGCGCCGCGCGTCCGACCTGGAAGCACTTCGTCAGCGTGCCAAAGTTGGCGACGAGGCCGCCGGCCATCGAGGCTGAAATCGCCATTGCCGTTGCGGTCTGCTTGGCAGTGAGCCCGCGCAGACGCGCGCACGCGGCGGCTGCGGCCACCGTCCCGCGCAGCGCGGTCGGGTGCCAGCCTTTCTGGTGCAGCGGGGTCGGTTCGCGCACGAGCAGTTCGGCCCAGACTTCATAGCCGGCGACATAGGCCAGCAGCATTTCGGCGCCGCTGGATCCGGACGCCTCGGCTTGCGCCAGAATAGCCGGCACCAGCACGGCGCTGGGATGGCCATCGAGCGTGACGTCATCGTAGTCGAGCACATGAGCGGAGACGCCGTTGATCAAAGCGGCATCCTCGACATTGCGCTTGGCGCCCGTTGGAATGATGGAGGCTTGCTCGGCGCGGTCGCTGCTGGCCATCGCTCGATCGACGAGACCGGAAACGTCGTCCCGCTGGCCGGCGATCATGACGGCGAAACAGTCGGTAAATCCGGTTTTTGCCGTACGAAGGGCGTCGGCCGGCACGTCCTCAAGCCGGAGGTCGATGACGAACGAGCCGAGCCGTTGCGTGAGGCCAGTCATGATGCGCGATCCCGTGTGTTGATAGTCACGATGCCTCGTTCGCCGCCCACCGGAACGATGTGCGCCGCAAAAAGTATGCGTGCCGCCGCACGGCGGAGCGCACAGTACTGCGGCCGCCCGTTTGCACAACTTCTATCCAAGGCGTGCCTCTCTTTTGACAAGCCTGCGACCATTTTACTGTAGTCATTCTATCATAAACCGGCTACATTTGGAAACGTTTCCGCGAGCATGGCAGGTCTATCCGGAATGGGTGGTGACGGGAAGAAATGGGGCGTGTTTCTGTTGCCGGCGCTGGCGACATTGTCGTTCGTATTCATCGCGCCAATCTGCATCCTGATCGTCCTCAGCTTCTATCAAATGACCGGTCCGGCGGTGGTCGGCGACGAGGCGTCGCTTAGCAACTATGTCCAGTTCTTTTCCGATCCCTTCTACCTGCGCATTCTCTGGAACACGTTCACGCTTGGCGGCCTGGTCGTGTTATTCTGCCTGATCATCGGCTATCCGGTGTCGTATTTTCTGGCGCGGTCGAACTCCCGCTGGCGCGGATTCCTGCTTTTTCTTGTCGTCTCTCCGCTGCTGGTGAGCGCGGTGGTGCGCAACATTGGCTGGTTTCCAATCCTCAGCAATAGCGGGCTGGTCAACTGGCTGCTGCTGGAGTCGTCGATCATCAGCAAGCCGATCCCTCTGATCAGCAATTTCACCGGCGTGATCATCGGACTGGTCCACGCGCTGCTGCCGTTCATGATCCTGACGCTGACGACGGTCATCCAGCGTATCGAGCCTGAACTCGAAGACGCGGCGGCGAGCCTCGGCGCCGGCCCGGTCACCGTCTTCACGCAGGTTCTGCTACCGCTCAGTATTCCGGGCGCCATCGGCGGCTCGCTGCTGGTCTTCACCATGGCGATTGCCGCCTTCACGACGCCGGTGATCATGGGCGGCAACCGCGTTCTGGTCATGGCCACCTATATTGGCCAGCAATTCCGCACCGTCCTCGACTATGCAATTGGCGCGACGGCGGCGGCCATCCTTCTCATTCTTGTCGGCCTGTTAACCGTTGTCGCGTCCAAGCTTGGCGCGCGGAAGGTCGAGGCGATGTGATGGGCAACGTCGTCCTCAGGGCCGTTCTGATCGGCGCGTTTCTCTTTCTGCTTGCGCCCATTGCGATGGTCGTCGTCAGTTCGTTCAATGGCGTTGGCGTCTTCGCCTTTCCGCCGCAGCAATTCACGACGCGCTGGTATCGTGAAATCGATCCCGGCTATTATTCGGCGCTGTATGTCAGCCTGGTGGTCGCCACCGTAACCTCGATCATCGCCACCATCGTCAGCGTCCCCGCCGCGCTCGCGCTGGCGCGGGGGGGCTTCCCGGGCCGCAATCTGCTGAGCTCGCTGTGCCTGTCGCCGCTGATGGTGCCGGCGCTGGTGACCGGCGTTGCGCTTTTCCAGTTCTCGTTGCTGTTCTGGGACGTCTTCAAGGTGACATTGGGCGGCACGATCACCGGCCTCGTCATCGGCCATCTGACCTTCGCGATCCCCTTTGGCGTGCGCGCGGTTCTGGCCAGCCATACGCGCTACGACCTGTCCATCGAGGAAGCCGCCGAGAGCCTCGGCGCGCGCCCGTTGCAGACGTTCTTTCAGGTCACGCTTCCGATCCTGAAACCCGGCATCGTATCGGGCGCCGTTTTCTCTTTCCTCATTTCGCTCGATGAAGTGCCGATCGCGCTTTTCATGGGCGGCGGAAGCGCGACGACGCTGCCGGTGAAAATCTTCACGGCGATCGAAATCAGTTTCGGCGGTGATATTCTGGCGGTGTCTTCCATCATTGTCGCCATATCCGTCGTTGCGATGCTGATTCTGGACCGTTTCGTCGGTCTGGAGCGGCTCTTTATGTCCAAGCAGTAACGAGTAGTCAGTCGAACACATAGTAGGAGGCTTCATGAAACTCGCTAAAACAACGATGGCCGCTTTGTTGGGAGTGGCGCTCAGCCTGAGCCCGGCGATGGCCCAGCAGGATATTACCCTGAAGGTCGCATCCTTCGCCGGCCCGTTCGGCGAAGCGCTGCAAAAATACGCTTTCGAGATTTTCACCAAGCGGACCGGCATCAAGGTCGAGGTCGTCTACGCCAATCCCGCCGATCATCTGGCGAAAATGATCGCCAGCCGCGGCCGCGAGGCGCCGTTCGACATCGTGGCCCTGGACGACGACGTGACCGCACTGGCCAAGGACTCCGGCGTTCTTGCCAAGCTCGATCCGGCGATCGTGACCAATCTGAAACACCTCTATCCGGAAGGCAAAGACAAAGACGACATGTACGCGACGATGTTCTATTTTTCGATGGGCATTGCGTACAACAAGGACAAGCTGAAAGCCGCCGGTATCCCGGAGCCGAAATCGTGGAACGATCTGTGGGATCCGCGCCTGGCCGGTCACGTTGCGGTGCCCGACATCATCAACATCCAGGGCCGCGACTTCGTCATCCAGATGGCGCGCATGAACGGCGGCGACGAATCGACGCCGGAAAAGGGTATCGACAAGATCGCTGAGATCAAGGCGCACTCGTACTACTCGTCATCGAGCACCCTTCAGGCGCAGATGGAGTCAGGCGACGTCTGGATGGTTCCGTGGAACAACATGCGAGCGACAGCCATGGCCGATCGCCGGTTGCCGATCGGCTTCGTGATTCCCAAGGAGGGCGGCATCGGAAACACAGACACCATCAGTCTGGTCGCCGGAAGCCGTTACCCGAAAGAAGCGCAGATGTTGATCAACTACATCCTCGATCCCTTCGCGCAACTGGGCATGGCCAAGCTGTTGCCGACAGGTCCCTCCAACATGCTTGTTGCAGCGGTTGTTAGGGCCGATACAGAGCTCGCGCGCAAGGCGCCCGCGACGCCGGAATCCCATAAGGAGCTGTATTTGCCGAACTGGACTCTCTTCAACAAGAATTTGAAGAAGGCCACCGACCACTGGAACCGCAAGATCCAGAAGTAACCGAACCAACAACGAGCGATGGCGGCCGTTCGGGCCGCCATCGTTTGGCTCAAAGTGTGTAGGCGCAATGACTCATCTGGTACTCGACAAAGTTCATAAGCGGTACGGCGAAGCCGTCGCCGTGCGCGAGGTCAGCCTGCAACTGACCGACGGCGAGTTCGTGACGCTGCTCGGGCCGAGCGGCTGCGGCAAGACGACGTGCCTGCGGATGGTCGCCGGCTTCGTCAAACCGGATGCGGGCACGATCACGATCGACGGCGTCGATATCACCAACAAGCCGCCTTACGAGCGCGACATGGGAATGGTGTTCCAGTCCTATGCGCTGTTTCCGCACAAGACCGTGGCGGCCAATGTCGCCTTCGGTCTCAAGATTCGCCGTGTCTCCACCGCCGAGTCCGATCAGCGGACGAAGGAGGCTCTCAATCTCGTTCAATTGGAGCATCTGGCGGACCGTTATCCGTCGCAGCTCTCGGGCGGCCAGCGCCAGCGCGTGGCGCTCGCGCGCGCCGTGGTCATCCGGCCGAAAGTGCTGCTGCTGGACGAACCGCTCGGCGCGCTCGATCTGAAGCTGCGCGAAGAGCTGCAGATAGAAATCAAGCGGGTGCAATCCACGCTCGGCATCACGACCCTCTTCGTCACCCACGACCAGGGCGAGGCGCTCGGGTTGTCGGATCGCATCGCTGTGATGCGCGACGGAAATATCATCCAGATCGATACGCCGACCAAGATCTACGAGCGCCCGAACAGCACCTACGCGGCGAACTTCGTCGGGCGGACCAATCTTGCGCAGGTGATGGTCAGAAAGGCCGATCCACAGGCGGGGTACCTCGTCGAAATGGTCGATCAGCCGGGTGTAACCTTCGAAGTGGCCGGCGATCAGCCGCAGCAATTTTTGGTCGGCGAGCGTTGTTCGCTGGCCGCGCGTCCGGAGCACTTCGACATCGGATCGACGGACGGCAACACTGTCGAGGCGGTCGTCACCGACGTGAATTACCGCGGCAGCATCTGGAATGTCGAACTTCTCGCCAAAGGCAACTGGCCGGTGTCGGCCCAGGTCCGCCCCGGCGGCCGCGTGCCGACCAAGAGCGAGACGGTGTCGCTCGGATGGCACCCATCCCGGTCTTTCCTGCTCAAACTGTCGGACGACGAGAAGATTTAGAGTGGCGCAGACGGCGGCGCCTTCGTGGTCGCGTTCGCCGCGGGTCAATACTTCTGGAAATAGCTTTGCAACTCGCTGACCTTGCGCGTGCGGGTGAGCGCCAGAGCCAGCAAGAGCCGCGCCTTCTGCGGGTTCTGGTCGTCGGCGACAATCCAGCCATTCTTCAGGTCGGCGGCGTCGGGGTTTCGCACCGCGGAGCCGCTGCCGGTGCGCGACGCACGCACGACATGAATGCCTGCCGCGCGGGCCGCGTGCAGCGCGGGGATCAAGGCATCGGGAAGATTGGCGTTGCCAGTGCCTGCGTAGACGATCCCTTCGACGGCGCATTCGATGAAGGCGCGCACGGCAACGTCGCTGACGTTTGAATGGCCATAGATCACCTGAACATTCGGCAAGCTATCGATATAGGCGATGTCGAAATCGCTGGCCAGCGTGTGCGCCCGTGTCGGGGCGCGATAGAAAATTTCGTGCCCCTCGACTGCCAGCCCCAGAGGTCCATACGGCGAACCGAATGCGCCGACCTGGAAGGTGTTGCGCTTGGTGACATCGCGCGCAGAGTGGATTTCGCCGTTCATCACCAGCAGGACGCCCTTTCCGGCCGCGTCTTTGCTGCAAGCCACGCGGACCGCATCGTACAGATTGATGGGGCCGTCCGCGCTCAGGGATGTCGATGGCCGCATGGCGCCGACCAGGACGATCGGCTTGGCGGACTTGATGGTGAGGTTGAGGAAATAGGCGGTCTCCTCGATCGTATCGGTGCCATGCGTGACGACGACGCCGTCCGCATCGGAAGCGGCAATTCGCGCCACGCTCCGGGCGGTGTCGATCATGGTCCGGTCAGTCATGTTCTTGCTTGGCAGATTCATAATCTGCTCACCGCGAATATCCGCGAGTTGGGCAAGCTGAGGAACGGCGGCCACGATATCCTGTATCCCCAGCACGGCGGCGTCGTAGCTGCTAGTATTGCCCGCGGCACCGCGGCCGGCAATGGTCCCGCCGGTGCCAATAATGACGATCGTCGGGCGTGGCTTGGCGGAGTTAGTCATGTCCATTCTCGCCACTTTGTCCCCGAAACGCGGCCGCCGCCTTCGGGCGGCCCGTCTGGGATATCATACTGTCCGCAAATCGAGGATCGGATCGGTCAACGTTTCGTAGCCATCGGCGGTAACCAGTACCGTGCTCGAACAGGTGATGAGCGCGGGATCGTCAACGAGGGTCTGAATGAGCAGGCACATCCCGGGTTCCAATACGTCATTGTTGCCCTTCGTCAGGGCGATGTTGAACACCGTAAGCCCCATCGATCCGCCGACCTTGCGATAATAGTCCGAACCCCAAGCCAACCGAAATGGCCCGTTTGCGGCATCGTAAATATCGCCGGACGTAACGCCGGGCCGAACGGCATCGCGCGCCGTTTTGAACATTTCGACGAGGAGGTTGTAGCTCTTCTGGACATCGGCCGAGGGCTTGTGGCCGACGAAAACTGTGCCCTGGGCGCCGACCTTGTACTGGTGGTCGACACCGAAAATCTCAATCGTTACTGCGTCGCCGGCCTTTATGCGCTCGGTCGTTTGCGTATCATGCATCCGGCCGCCTCTTTCGCCGGCCCAGACGCAGACCATCGACATGTCGAAGTCGCTCTGACCACTCTTGTACATGGCGTCGTGAATGCCGCCGACGATCTCATAGGGGTACACGCCCTCACGGACCGCGGCGAGGCCGGCTTCGAAACCGACATTGGTAATCGTCGCCGCCTTACGCAGGCAGGCAACTTCGGCGGGCGAGGATTTGACGGCGATCGCTTCGACAAGGCCGGTGGCGTCCTGGTAGCGCGCATCCAGCAACACCTTCTTGATCCGGGCAAGCTGACGGACGGTGAGAAAGCGCTCCTCGACGCCGAGCTTGTCGGTCGGGATACCGTTCTCGTGAAAAATAGTCTGCAGCACCGTGTAGGGGTCCTCGTGGTCCATGTAGAGGCTTGGCTTCTCCGACCACTGGAGTTCTGCGATGTTCCTTTCGAGCGCGCGGGTCATCAGGCGGGGAAGGCCCTCGGCCGGAACCACCAGCGCATGCAGCTCGGAAAGTTGTCCCGCGAAATGCGAGGCCCGGAAACCACTGAGGTAATAGATGTTCTGCGGCCGTGTTACGATCAGCGCTGACACGCCCATTTTCTTCGCCGCGGCTTGCACCTGCGACACCCGTTTTGCGATTTCGTCACGGGAAAAAACGCGATTCATAGGCGGCTCCCTCCAAAAAAAGTAGACTCTGGCGCCGCCTGTGCGAAAATAACACACAAAGTGACGGAGAAAATCGTTTCCATAGTAGCGTCCGCGCGCTTCGCGTGCAAGCCAGGACGACGCCGCAAGCGGGCCTTTCCGTCCGCTGCATTCCGACACGTTGCCTGATCGAGCAGATGACGCCGCGATTTGTCATCAGGCTCAGGAACTGTTTGCTGGTGTCGTGGCTGCCGTTCACCAGGGAGTACCGCGGCTTGGTGGCGGGCAGTCGCTACCGCTCCACGGTCGTGACTGCACAGCGTAAGCGGGCTGGACAATCTGAGTCCTATCATGATAACGTTTCCAAATGGAACGTCAAAGACCTGAAGTTCTCTTCGAAAGTATTGAAGATCTTCAATCCATGCTATCTTGCAGCAATGGTCGGGTGGAGCACTGCGGAGGCAGTGACGGCTCTATTTGTTTGGCTCTTTCGGTGAGCCCGGTTCCGTGAAAGCGTCTAACATTGGCTACACACGACCGCGATCGCTGACACAAGCGTTCGAAATTTTAGCTGAAAACGACGCAGCGGTGCCCTTGGCCGGCGGTCAGAGCTTGATGGTCGCCCTCAACATGAGACTGTCGGCGCCTCAACTAGTCGTCGATATTGGCGAACTGGAAGAACTTTCTCAATTCTCGTGTGTGGGGGACACCGTCGTTCTGGGAGCGCTGACGCGGCACCGGCAGATCCTCGAGTCTGAGCTGCTTCGCGAAAAGGTACCGCTATTGCCGAAAGCGGCCGCACATATCGCCCATGCCGGAATTCGCAATCGCGGAACTCTTGGTGGAAGTCTGGCCTATGCCGATCCATCTGCGGAACTGCCGGCCTGCGCCGTGGCGCTTGGCGCCACGATCGTGATTGGCAGTCTTCAGGGCACGCGAGAGATCAAAGCCGAGACGTTTTTCAAAGGACTATTTGAGACAGACCTGCAAGCCGGCGAATTGATACTCGGCGTGAAGATTCCGGTTATTGTCGCGAGTACGTCCATAGCCTTTGCCGAACTCGCGCGCCGTCAGGGCGATTTCGCCATTGCCGGAGTGACAGCGGTCGCAACTATGGCGCAGGCCCAAATTAAATCGGCCCAGTTTGTTTATTTCGGTTGCACGGATTTCCCGAGACCCGCAAATCGAGTGGCTGCCGCGGTCATGGGCCTGAAATCACCGCTTGCCGCGGGCGCCGAGCTTGATACGGCGGTCGGTCAAGACATCAATCCCAGTGACACTGCCGGAATGCGAGGCGACACAAAGCGTCATTTGGCGACTGTGCTCACGCGCCGGGCGCTCGATCAGCTTTTCGGTTCGGAGGCACGCGATGTCTGACAGTGACTTCGATGATAAGACGTTCGTGGATATCAATGCGATCATCAACGGCAAACCCGTCAATGCCCGCGTGAAGTCGCGACAGCATCTTGCCGATTTTCTGCGGCATGAACTGGAATTGACGGGAACGCATCTTGGCTGTGAGCATGGCGCGTGCGGCGCCTGCACGGTCATGGTGAACGGAGGCGCGGTGCGCGGCTGTCTTATGCTCGCGGCCCAGGCAGATGGGAAATCCATCGACACGATCGAAGGTCTGTCCGTTAGCGGCAAGATCGCGGATCTGCAGAAAGCCTTTATTGAGGCCAATGCCGCTCAGTGCGCGTTCTGCACCTCGGGGATGCTGTTGACCGCCTATGAACTCGTGTCACAGGATCGCCCCTGCACGCGTGACGACATCAGAGAGTATATTTCCGGAAATCTGTGCCGATGCACCGGCTATCATGCGATTGTCGATGCAATCTCTTCGGTCATGGAGCGCAGAAGCGCTGATCGGAGGGCGTGATGGATACCGCACATGCGCGCAAGCCTGGCGAAGCCGGTCCAGCCATAGGGACCCGGATTCCGCGTCGCGAATTGAGCCGCCTGCTGCATGGCGCCGGCCGCTACGTGGACGACATAAAGCTGCCGCGCATGCTGCATCTGGCATTCGTGCGAAGTCCGTATCCACATGCCCGCATCAAATCGATCGATGTCGAGGAAGCCCGGCAGTGTGCCGGTGTCGAGGCGGTGCTGACCGGGGCGGATATCAACCATATGTGCAAGCCGCTGCATGGGGTTGCGCTTCACCGCCCCGGGCATCGCGCGGCGATGCAGCCCTTGATGGCGACGGAGCGTGCCGTATGGCAGGGCCAGACGGTCGCCGCCGTGGTTGCGCAGTCTCGGGCGCAAGCCGAAGACGCCGCCGAATTGATCGACATCGATTGGGATGAGTTGCCCGCGATCGTGAACGCCGAAATGGCGATAGACCGGGGTAACCCCGCCATTCATTCCGAGCTTGATGATAATATTGCGTTCGATTTTTCGATCGATAACGGCGACGTCGCCAAGGCATTCAAGGATGCCGCGGTCGTCGTGGAAGAGGAGTTGCGTTTCGAGCGGCAGGTCGCCTTGACGCTCGAGCCGCGGGGCCTGATCGCGGACTTCAACACCGGCGACGGGTCGCTAACGGTCATACACTCGCATCAATCTCCGTTCCAGATGCAAGAGGTGTTCAGCCATCACTTCGGCATCGCCGAACACAAGGTTCGGGTGCAGGCGCCCGATATCGGCGGAGGCTTCGGCATGAAGCTCAATCTGTACGCCGAAGAGCTCGCGGTCGTTGCCTCCAGCATCCATCTCGGGCGCCCCATCAAGTTCTGTGCCGACCGGCTGGAATCGTTCCTGACCGATGCGCATGCGCGCGATCACAATATCAAGGCGCGCATGGCGGTTTCCGCGGACGGGCGCATTACCGCCATGGAAGTCGACGACGTCGGCGCGGTCGGCGCTTACGGAATGCAGATGCGCTTCAATGTTGCCGAAGGCATGATGGCCATCACGGTATCTGGGGCGCCCTATAACTTCGACGATTACAAAGCGCGTACCCGCAGCGTCTACGTCAACAAGAACCTGGTCGGTATGTACAGGGGCGTTGGCTTGCCCCTGGCCTGTATTGTGACCGAACTCCTGGTGGACCGGGCGGCGGCGGCTTTGAAAAAGGATCCGGTGGAGTTTCGAAAACAGAACTATCGTGGAAAGAGCATGCTTCCTTGTGTGACGCCGGGTGGCCAGCGGCTTGAGACCGTTTCGTTTCACGAATGCCTGGACAAGCTGACCGAACTGATGGATTACGGCAAGCTGCGCAGCGAGCAGGAAACATTTCGGCGTAAGGGGATTCTGCGGGGCGTCGGTATCGCGACTTTCCTGGAGCAAACGGCTTACGGGCCTCCTTATTACGGACCCTCGGGCGCAAGTATTTCAACGCAGGACGGATGCACGCTGCGTCTGGAACCCTCGGGTTCGATACGTTGTGTGACCAGCATTACCGATCAAGGGCAGGGCACCCTGACAGGCATTGCACAAGTCGTAGCCGATACGGTCGGCGTGAATTATGAGGATGTCGGTCTCGTGTCCGGGGACAGTGCGATTTCCCCCTATGGTGGAGGTGCTTGGGCTTCACGAGGGATGGCAATTGGCGGAGAAGCTGCTCTCAAGGCAGGGCGGTTACTCAAGCAAAACATCCTCGATCTGGCATCGGCCATTACGCAAACGCCAGCAGCGAACCTGGACATCAGCAATGGCCAGGTCATCAACCTGCAAACCGGAATGCAGATTCTAAGCTTGGCGGAGGTGGCCAGGATCGGGTATTTCCGGCAGGACACTTTGCCGCCAGCCTTCGATGTACAGCTCTCGGTAAGCCGCAGCTTCGTCGCCAATTCGCAGATATGTTATCTCGCGAACGGAGTGCAGGGCTGTCACGTCGAGATCGATCAGGACACGGGCTTCATCAAGGTGCTCGGGCAGTGGGCCGCCGATGATTGCGGCCGGATCATCAACCCTCTGCTTGTCGATGAACAGGTGCGCGGCGGAATTGCGCAGGGCATTGGCGCAGTTCTGTTCGAGGAATGTCTCTACAGTCCCGAGGGCTACCTTCAGAACGGTACGATGGTCGACTATCTCGTGCCGATGGCAGGCGACTTGCCTGACATTCAGGTCGTCCATGTTGAAACACCGGAAGCCTCGACAGAACTCGGCGCCAAGGGCGTCGGTGAAGCCGGTCTCATCGGCGCCATGGGGGCTGTGTGGGTGGCCGTGAACGACGCGCTCGCGCCGCTTGGCGCCAAAATTCAACACCAGCCTTTCACGCCCGAACGCGTACTGGACGCTATCGCCCGCGCGCGCAACTGAGAAAATTCATCGACCTCGACGGACCGTGTCGCGGCGTCCGTGAGACAGTTCCCCTAATGGTGATGCGCCCAGTCTCGCCCAATAAAGAGGGCAGGAGGGCTATTTGATTAGCGCAACTCGGTGGCGAGGCTGTTCCGCTTTTGAAGGCTAAGTATGCCATTAACCCCCAAAAAATTGACAGCGCCCGCATTCATGATAACGTTTCCAGATATTCACGCATAACAGGGGATCATGACATGTCGAGAGAATGGACATCTAAGCTGCTGACGCGCTTTGCAATCGCTGGCGCCATTCTTGGTTCTGCGGTCGTGGCTGGACAAGCGCAGGAAACGATCCGCGTCGGCGCCCCGTTGCCGATGACGGGTCCTCTTGCTCCCGAAGGAGCGAAGCAGAAGAAGGGCTACGATCTGTGGGCCGAGACCGCCAATGCCAAGGGCGGCATAAAAGCCAACGGCAAAACCTACAAGGTGGAGATCGTCTATTTTGACTACGCGTCGAACACGCCGCGGGCGGTGCAGGGCGCCGAGCGGATGATTACTGAAGATAAAGTCAACTTCCTGTTTGCGCCCTTCGGCTCCGGAGCTTCAAAGGCCGCGAGCTCGGTCTCGGAGCGATATGGCATCCCGACCATCGCCGCGACGGCGTCGTCGGCTGAGGTCTACGACCAGGGATACAAGTTCTTGTTCGGGACGCTGACCCCGAACGAAACGGTGACCGAGCCGATTGCCAATATCGTCACAAGCAAGAACAAGGACGTAAAAAAGGTCGCCATTCTGGCCCGCAACGACCTGTTTCCCCTGGCCGTGGCCCAGCAGATGGAAAAGTCTCTGAAAGCCAAGGGCATGGAGATCGTTGCTTTCGAACGCTACGCGATCGGCACCATGGATCATTCTGCCGCGGTCACGCAGATGCGTGCGGCAAGGCCTGACTGGGTCTACGCAACCGGCTACGTCAACGATCTCATTCTTATTCGAAAGCAGATGAACGAACTTGGCTTGCGTCCCAAGGTGATCACGATGGTTGCTGGCCCCGCCTACCGCGAATTTGCAGAGGCGACGGGCCCCCTCGGCGAGAACATCTCGAGCGTGGCCTGGTGGCATCCGGCCGTGCGGTACAAGGGCAAGGATGTTTTTGGCACCACCGAAGCGTTCAACAAGGCATGGGACGCGAAGTACAAGGGCGAAGCCGACTATGCCGAGGCATCGGCGGCCGCGGCGGGAGCGATCCTCCAGTTAGGCATCGAAAAAGCCGACTCGATCGATCCCAAGAAGGTGAGGGACGCCCTCGCATCGCTGGATGTCGAGACCTTCTATGGCAAGGTCAAATTTGGACCCAGCGGACAAATTACGTCGCTTGAACCGCCGGTATTCCAGCTTCGAGGTGGAAAGACGGTCGTGGTCTGGCCGGAAGCCGTGAAACAGGGCGAACTCGAATTCTTCAAGTGATCTTTACAAGTCACGAACACGCGGTGGCGGCTTTCGCCGCCATCGCAGCCCCTCAACCGCCAGGTCCGCGCAATGATCTATTTTCAGATTCTCGCCAACGGCCTGATGCTGGGCGCCCTGTATGCGTGCATCGCCGTCGGCTTTTCGCTTGTCTGGGGTGTGCTCAATGTCATCAACATTCTGCACGGCACGTTTATCGTTCTCGGCTCGTATATAGCGTTTTTCGCATTCAGATTTGCCGGGATCCATCCCTTCGTTTCGGTATTCATCGCCGGGTTCGTGCTCTTCTTGATGGGCTATGCCATCCAGTCGGCGATGATCAACCGGGTTATCGCGGCGCCGGTCTTGATTACGCTGACGCTGACCTTCGGAATCGACCTGGTGTTGAATAATGCGATGCTAGTCGCGTTCAGCGCCGACTATCGCAAGATCAATCTGCCATCCCCCCTTCCGTCTTTCGAAGTAGCGTCGATCTTCCTGCCGGGCGATCGCGTCGCGGCGATGGGGCTCGCTTTGCTGCTGACGATCCTTCTGTACTTTCTCTTGCGCGCCACCAACGTTGGCCGGGCCATCATCGCGGTCAGAATGGATCGTGAGGCGGCCGCGCTGATGGGTGTGGACGTCAAACGTGTCAACGCGATCACGTTCGGGATCGGGGCGCTGATGGCGGGCGCAACCGGCGCTTTGATTAGCGTCATCTATCCAATCTCGCCATTAAATAGCTCAGCCTTCCTCGGCAAAGCCTTCGTGGTCTGTGTACTGGGCGGCCTTGGCAGCGTGCCTGGCGCCTTGGTAGGCGGCCTGATGCTCGGTGTGCTGGAGAGCTTTGGCGGCTTCTGGTTTGGCCCGGAGCATGCCGTAACTCTATCCTTCGGCTTGCTCCTGATCCTTCTGTTTGCTCGGCCGGGCGGTCTCTTGGGCAAGCGAGGCTACGAATGAAAAGGGATTGGGTCATTCTGGTCTGCGGTGCCGCCGCAATCGGCGCACTGGGTTGGTCGGGTGACAACTATTTCATCCGGCTTCTTACCATCCTGTGCATGTACGCTACCCTGGCGCAGTCCTGGAACTTCATCGGCGGGTTTGCGGGCTACCCGTCATTCGCGACAGCTGCGTTCTTCGGACTCGGCGCCTACACATCCGGCGTGCTGCAAAACCAGGGACTCCCGATCCTTATGTGCTGGGGCCTCGCGGGCCTTTGCGCAGCCGTGTTCGCGGTCCTGATCGGTGGAGCGATCCTGCATCTGCGCGGCCACTATTTCGCGATCGCCACGCTGATTATTGCCGAAATGCTGCGTGAGATTGTCAACACAACGCCCAATCTCACCGGCGGCGGAATGGGTTTGAACCTGCCTATCTTGCGCATTTCGGTGGATGTGCAGTCGAGGGTATTCCTGCTGGCGATGCTGGTCCTTGCGGTGGTCACCACCGCGGCAGCAATTCTCCTGCAGCGAAGCCGCCTCGGATTTGGTCTTCGATGCATCCAGCAGAACGAGAGCGCAGCCAGCATATTGGGAGTCAATGCATACCAATACAAAACCGCGGCGTTTGGTATGTCGGCGGTCTTTGTCGGCATGGCCGGCGCAATTTACGCTTCGTGGGTGAACTACATCGAACCGCCGGACGTCTTTGACATCCTGATTGCGGTCAAACCGCTCGTCATGGTGCTGCTCGGTGGGATCGGCACGATATTCGGCCCCATCATCGGAGCGATGGTGCTTCTCGCTCTTGAAGAACTTGTTTGGCGCAACTTCCTGACCGTTCATGCGGCGGCGCTCGGCGTGATCATCATATTGCTCGTGTTGTTCCTGCCGAATGGCTTGTTCTCGCTGCTGAAGGACTTATCGGCGAAGCGAGCGAAACAATGACAGTTCTGCTTGAGCTGAAGTCTGTATCGCGCCAGTTCGGTGGCCTGAATGCGGTCAACGACGTCAGCTTCCAAGTCAGTCAGGGAGAAATTCTCGGATTGATCGGACCCAATGGCGCGGGCAAGACGACGTTGATCAATCTGATCACCGGCGTTCATCCGGCGACATCCGGCCGCATCCTGTTCGATGGCCAGGACATAACGAAGATGCGGGCGCACCAGATCGCCCGCAAGGGCCTGGCACGGACCTTTCAGGTCGTGCAGCCGTTCCCGAAGATGACGGTGCTCGAAAACGTCGCGACCGGCGCGCTGTTTGCCGGCGGCGCGACCGGCCTCAAAGACGCATTTGCGCAAGCACGCCAGCATCTCGAGTTCACCGGGCTGGGTGATTCGGTGGATAAACTTGCGTCGACGCTAACGCTTGCCAAGCGCAAGCGGCTGGAGCTGGCAAAGGGCCTGGCGATGCGTCCGCGATTGCTGATGCTGGATGAGGTCAATGCCGGACTGAATTCGATGGAAATCGACGATGCCCTGCGGATGATTCGCACGATCGCCGAGCGTGGCGTGACGATCATCATTATCGAGCATCTGATGAAGGTTATGCTGTCGACCGCGCAGCGAATTGTTGCTCTTCATTATGGCCAGATGATCGCCGATGGCGTACCGGATGCCGTCTTGCGCAATCCCCGGGTGATCGAAGCCTACCTTGGGTCGAAATATGCCGCGGCTCATTCTGGAAGCTCAGCATGACAGTCGCCAAGCTCAGTATCACAAACCTTCAGGCGGGGTATGGCGACGTCCAGGTGCTCTGGGATATTTCGCTGGAGGTCAACCCGGGCGAAATCGTTTGCCTTATCGGCTCCAACGGCGCCGGCAAGAGCACGCTCCTGCGCTGCATTTCAGGATTGGTCGCAGCCACATCCGGTCACGTCGTGGTTGACGGGAAGGACATGACCAATGCGTCGGAAGCTGGCGTGGTGAGCGCGGGAATAGCGCATGTGCCTGAAGGACGACGATTGTTCTCGGCGATGAGCGTTCACGACAACCTTTTGATGGGAGCCTATCTCCGTAAGGACAAGGCTCAGATCGCGGAAGATCTCGATCTCGTCTACAGTATGTTTCCGGTTCTAGCAGAGCGACGGCGCCAGGATGCCGGAACGATGTCCGGCGGCGAGCAACAGATGTGCGCCATCGGGCGTGGTCTTATGGCGCGGCCGAGCCTCCTGCTCATCGATGAATTGTCTCTCGGCCTCGCCCCGCGTGCGGTGGAACTGCTTTTCGAACGGCTTCGCCAGATAAACAAAGGCGGTGTCGCGATTCTCTTGGTCGAGCAGGACGTCATGGACGCGCTTGCTCTTGCCGATCGTGCTTATGTCGTCAACAGAGGAAGGGTGAGCATGTCCGGGGAGTCCAAAGTGCTCGCCGCCGATCCGGCAATTCAAGAAGCCTTTATGGGCCTGGCCTGACGAACAGCGCTTCCCCGCAGTTGTAAGCGAGCAAGAAAATGCAAGTGATCCCGTTCGGCCCAGGTGGATACCAGTTCATCAAGGGTGTCTTCCAATACTCCGCTGGTGTTGTTGCAGTGCCCGGATACCGGTTGACGCGGGTCGTTTTCGCAAAGCCGTTGCCGCTCAGCCAGGGTTTTAGACGTATAGAAGAATATATCGCGGCCACGGGCAGACCGCTGTGCGCCTTCGCAGCCTGCGAATTGCGTTCGCCCGCACCCTTTAGCGAGGCAGGATTCAGAACTTTCAACGAGGAATATGTCGGGACGCTCGCGCGTTGGGGCATCATTGACGGCACGGTCAATCCCGTGGCGCGCAGCAATGTCTGCCCCAAAATTGGCGATGTCGGCGAGCCCTCCATTTACGCGTTTACTTATACGGAGACCGCAACGAACGCGGCCCCGTCTTTTGTGGTGGCGGGAAGCGGCGAGGCACCTGAAGGTCACGCTAATTATCGCGATCATATCGTGCGGTTGGGTGACACAAGCGCAGACGCCATACGTGAGAAGGCGCGCTGGGTGCTCGGAGAGATGGAACGTCGGCTCCAGGCGATGGGCTTTTCTTGGCAGGACACAACGGCCACTCAATTGTACACGGTGCACGATTGTCACCCGTTTCTCGCAGACGAGATCGTGCGTCGGGGCGCAGCCAAGGCGGGCCTGACTTGGCATTTCTGCAGGCCACCGGTCGTGGGCCTTGAGTACGAAATGGATTGCCGTGGCGTTCATGTGGAGACGGTAATTCCGGCCTAGCTGCGGCTATCATCTGAAGCTGAAGGATAAAGATATCTAGCAGTTCGCTGAAAAACCTGGAATTTGAGGCTTCGTCTGCTTTCGGCCAGTCGTTTATTTGAGTGTGTCCGATTCTCCGGTTCACTTTACGCGGTCGGCACGGCCGCCCACGCGCCTACGCGGCCACCAGCTTGGGAATTCGGATCAGATTGTAGGCGATCAGATTGAGCATGAAGTCGGCGGCGACGCGGCCGATGCCGCGATGCCTGGTCTTGCGCATCGTGCCATGCTGCTTGCCCCAACCGAAGATGCATTCGATCATCGCTCGGCGCGATTGCGACATGCCATAGCCTTGGTGCCGGGTGGTGCGTTCGTCGATGGCGCTGCGACGGCTCTTGCCGGTTTTCGTTGCGCCGTTGTTCTGCGTCACATGCGGCGTGACATTGATGGCGCGCAGATTGGCCACATGATCGGCTGTGTCATAGGCCTTGTCCGCACCGGCGGTGATGCGGCGGCCGACTTCCTTGGCCTTGGTTTTGAGCATCGTCTCAGCGGCTCGGCGCTCGGCGGTGCCATTGGCGTGCGTGACCATGCCGGCCACCGCCAGTCCATACCGGTTTTCCATGACGGCGTGGCCCATATAGGAGAGCTTCGCTTCCCGCCCGGCGGCCTTGCGGTAAAGCCGGCTGTCGGGATCGCTGGCGCTGGCGTGCGTATCGTTCTTGCGCTTCTGGCCATGGAAGTTCGTACCATCGTCATCGTCGCCGCTACCGTCCTTGGGACGAAAGCTCTTCTGCGAAGCCCATGCCTCGATCAGCGTGCCGTCCACCGAAAAATGCTCGTTCGATAGCAGCGGCTTGACCTGCGGATGCTTCAGAAGCTTGCTCATGAACTTCGTGAACACCTCGCCCTTCTGCAGCCGGTCGCGGTTCTTCGTGAAGGTGGTCGGGTCCCAGACCCGATCGTCGGGCGAAAGCCCCACAAACCAGCGGTACAAAAGATTGTAGTCCAACTGCTCCATGAGCTGGCGTTCCGACCGGATGCCGTAGAACACCTGCAGCAGCAAGGCACTCAGCAATCGCTCAGGAGGGATCGAGGGCCGTCCTTCGCTCGCGTAGAGCGCCCCCAGGCTACGGTTTAGATCGCCGAGAACCTCACGGACAAGTTCCCGGATCCTCCTCAGCGGATGGCCCGCCGGCACCCGCGCTTCCGGCGAGATGTAAGAAAATAACCCGCCCTGGTCCTCAAATGTACCCCGCATGCCAGCCTCCGACGATTCGCCATAGAAAATCGAATCATCAAACTAACGCCATGGCGAGAGGTTTTCAGCGAACTGTTAGACGCAGATCCTGGGGCTAGTGACGGCCTATGTGACCCCGCCAGAGGTGCTGCTGCTGAACGAACTGGCGGCAGGAACTGGAGTGCGCGCGAGCGCTACCGCATCGACGATGCCATCGCTGCCGCGAGCGATGAGTTTCTTACGGTAACGGACTTCAATGAATTCAATGGTCTTCCCCCGACTACGAATCTAAATCGCATATAGAATTCTGCCGCCTAAATGGACGCAACACATCTGCAACATCCGGGCATAAGTGATTGACAAAATGAAGGCAAAAACGGTTTCCTAAACCGGAGCTCGGAGGTTCGACTCCTCTCGGGACCGCCAGCGAATTCCGACGATTTGCGGAAGAGAAATTCGGATATTTCGGTTACACGCAAAGAAGGTCTGGCGCCTCGTCGCTAGGTGTCTTTTCGATGTGTTCTTCGTGCGACATTTGATCAGTCCAGGGACTTTTGGCCGGCAAGAACGATCCGATGGATATGCGCGACCGCATCGAGCGCGATAGTCTGGGTCCTTTGGGGTGAGAGTGTTTCGACAAGCACATGCGTATTTGTCACGTCCTTCAAGCGGCATACGCGTCCGAACAGACCGTCTGATCGTGTGACGACTACCACGTAGTCCCCGTCGCGCACGGCGATCCCCGGGGCCACGTACAGGATCTCACCGGAATTGTAACGGGGACTCATGCTGCCGTCGGCGATCACCGCGTAGGCGCCATCGTTCCAGCGCAGCAATGGCGGTCGGGCAACGGTACCCTCGGCAAAGGCCGCGATCACGATCAGTTCGCCGACTGCTTCGCCATAGACCGGAATCGGTGCCTCTATTGCGCCGGCTGGACGAAATGAAATGTATTTTTGCCGCCGAAATATTGGCAGCAACGTATTCTGCCTGGAGCCCTCATTGTCGGCGAGCCGCTGCTCCTCGTCGAGAGATGGCCAGTCCGCGAGTTCTTCCTGACTGCGCGGCACATCAGGGTTTGCGAGCGGCGGAAATATGATCGGCTTCTGCCGCGTGACGCCGACGAGATAGTCGGTGCTGACATCCAGAGCCACCGCGAAGGCAAGGAGACTGTCAGGTCTTGGCGCTCGGACACAGTGTCGATGACGCAGCGGAATATGTCGGGATGCATACGGCGACCTTCCGCCGTACCTACGGCCATCCCACCGGCAGCGGGGCTGCCCGCGTGGCTCGTGGCCTTGATCGCATGGGCACATTGGGCCACTTGCCCAATCGCAACGATGATGATCCTGACGAGCAGGCCTTGGCTGCGCCAACTCCGCGCAAGCAGCGGCCGCGGGCTCGTGTCCGCAAGCCAATGTCTTCTACGACCAGAGCGAAGATTGGCGGTGCCATGAAGGGGATCCACGCTCGCCGCCGCACTGCTCGCCACTAGCTCAAGCGGCACCAATGCCCAGCCCAAAGAAAAACGCTGCGGATCGCAAATCCGCGGCGTTTTTTCTTTGGGCTGGGCGGCGGTGCAAGCGGGCGACGCCAACCGCGGTGCCGTTTCGTACAGATTAATGCGTCCCGGTGCGCAGAGCTACCGCACCATTAAGACTCCACGCAAAGACAGTGTCGAAAAAATTATCAACTAATACAGACAGATAAAGTCGCTTCTGACTTGCCAACACCATGGGTGTCCCGCCGGTTGATCCAATCAAGTAGTCGACCAAGCCATCGTGGGCGTCCTGAGCCCGCACAAGAGTTTCGAAGCTCGATCTGAGTGCGC
>JAUSBQ010000068.1 GCA_030651965.1 Pseudolabrys sp.
TCGGCGGATGGTGGGCATCCATTCGGTCCTGGTTTCTCACGGTGCTGATCGCGCTGGCGATCGCGCTGCCCATGCTGTGGGCCGTGGGCCGCAGCCAACTGGCCTATTACATCGCACAAGCCAACCTGGAACGCCTGAGCCGGACCGACCCACTGACGGGTCTGCCGAACCGACGTGCCATTCTGGAGACGGCCGAGGACATCGGCGATGATCCACTGCTGCTGATGATCATCGACCTCGACCACTTCAAGAACGTCAACGACTCCTACGGCCATCGTGCCGGCGATTTCATCCTCGCCACCGTCGCGCAGCGCATACAAATGGAACTCGCCGACATCGGAGTCACGGGCCGGCTGGGCGGCGAGGAATTCGCCATCCTCGTTCCCGCCGAGGGCGCGCCGTCCGCGCTCGTGCGCATGCAAACATTCTGCCGCAGCCTGGCTTCGACGCCGATCGTGGCGCATGGCGCCTCGGTCAGGGTGACAATCTCGGTGGGAGCCGCCTTCGGCACCGGCAGGCTGTTCGACAGGCTCTACATGGAGGCGGATCGAGCGCTGTACCGGGCCAAGGCGCTAGGCCGTAATCGCCTTTGCCTGGATGGCGATGTTCAGCGTGAGCACACCTCGACAACGTCGTTAAGCGCCGCCGGCTAGGGCCGAGCGTCTGACGCGCGCTGGTAGAAATCGGCACCGAACCCGTCATCCTGAGGCGCGAGCCATAGGCGCGTTTGCGCGCTATGGCGAGCCTTGAAGGATAGACGCCCGCCGCGCGATGCACCGGCCGTCGCCCACGGATGTCGGGTTTACCCGACATCCGATTGAATATGCGCAAGTCGGCCCGGACCGACTTGCGATGGCTCGCGGCTACGCCGCTCGCACCTCAGGGTGATGGACAGAATCAGAGCCGGCTTCGATCTGAATGGATCAGACTTCTAACGCCCGCCGCCGGACTGCGCCGCCGATTGCGGCATGCAGCGGGCATTGGCGATCGCGCCTTGCGCCATCGGCATCAGGCCGGGCTCCGGCGCCAGCGCGCGGATCGCGATGATGCCGGTCGTCGTCGGCGACTCGACGATCAGGCGGTCGGCGGCGGTAATTTCCTCGTCTTCCGGCATCTGGCCGCGCTGTTCGGCGGTCATCAGATCGAGTTCGACCACGCGGCGGCCGGCGGCGCGATCGTTGATCGCATAATAGGCGACGTCATAGCGCGTATAGAAAGAGATCGACGTATAGGCGAGGCTGACCGGAACGGTGAGCTTCAACGGACCTTGCGCCAGATCGTAGCGGCAGACCGCGCTGGCAAAAGCCGGGTCCATGAACGGCATGGTGGCGTTGTCCGGTTTCGGCACCGGCAATGCGGTGACGGTGTTGACCGGCGCAATCGGCGCCAACCGCGCATACGCGTCCTGCGTCGCGGTACGCGGCAGCATGATGATCGTGCCGAGATGGACGACGCCGCCGAGTAGCGCGCCGCCGCAGAACAGGAGCAGCCACCGGATCATGGGCAGCCTTTGCTGGTAATGGCCGGCATCGGCAGTTCACGGCCGGCCTTGGTGGAGATGCCGACGGCGGTGTCGTAGAACCGCAGCACAAGGGCGTAGCGCTCGATGCCGCCGGTCGGCAGCCAGTTGCCCGGATTGGCGCGCGGCCCGACCACGATCTCGAAGCTCCCGTCGGCGTGCCGCACGATCTCCTGGCTGGAAAAGCCGTAACGCTCGACCGAGTTGGTGACCAGACCGCCCTCGGCATTATAGAGCGTCAAGGTCCAGAATCGCGCCGCCGGCGTGACGCCGGACAGCACGATGTCGCAGCGCCCGTCGAGCACCTTGCCGCTGTCGTCGGTTTGCGCGGTGAAGGACACGCCGTCGCCGAGCGCTACCGGCAACTGGCCGGTGCGGGCGATTGTTGCGCGGGCGTAAGGATCGGCGTCGGCGGTGCCGGTTTTCGGCCAGGCGGTCCAGCTACCGATGGTCAACGCGCCGAAGGCGGCGCCGCGCGTCAACGCGAGATAAGTCGCGCCCAGACCAACGGCCGCGGCGACTGCGAGGGCAAACAGCGTTCCGATCAGCAGCCGCACGTTCGATCCGCTCGCAATGGGAGGATGTTGATTCGTATCTTATACGCCGGCCGGGGAGGGGCGGCTAATCAGTTCCGGCTGCCCAAGGTCTGGCTTTCAAGCGCGGAGGCGAGCGCCTCCCCGGTTTTCGCCGGAGCTTCCGGTGCGAGTGCCTGATTTTTCCGGTCGGTCGAGACGGTCGGCCGCAACGGGACCATGGCGCGGTTGGAGTCGTCCAACATGCGCTCGATGCGGACCAGAATTTCGGCGCCGCGCTTCGACAGGATGGTCGGCCGCGGCGGCGGCGGTTCGATCTGCTTGCCGCCGGCGACCTTGGCTTCCGGCCGCGACGGCACCGGAACGCCAGGCAGTTGTTTGATCTCGATGCCCTGATGGGCATACGACATGATGGCCTGCCAGGTCATGGCCGGCAGCGAACCGCCGGTCATGCGGTTGGTCGGGCTGTAATCGTCATTGCCGAACCAGACGCCGCAGACGAAGTTGCCGGTGAAGCCCATGAACCAGGCGTCGCGGTAAGCGTTGGTGGTGCCGGTCTTGCCGGCGGAGACTATGCCGTCGAGCCGGGCGCGGCGGGCGGTGCCTGCCTCGACGACGTTGGTCATCATCTTGATCATGTCGGCGGCGACGCTGGCCGGCAGTGCGCGCTTCGGCTTCGGGCCGTCGCGGTCGAAACGCCAGATCAGATTGCCGTCGCCGGTGCGCACTTCGAGAATGGCGTGCGGCTTCACCGCGATGCCGAGGTTGGGGAAGGTGGCGTGGGCCGCGACATGTTCGAGCATGGTCACGGCGTCGGCGCCGATCGGCAGCGACGGCGTATCCGGCAGCGGCGTGGTGATGCCCATGTTGCGCGCCAACTCGACGATGCGGTTGCGGCCAAGCCGGGGATTGCCATCGCCGATCGCGACCGAGAGCCGCACGGCGATGGTGTTGATCGAATGCGTCAACGCCGATGTCAGCGTCATCGAGCCGCGGTAGTTGAGGCCGTAATTCTGCGGGCACCAGTTGCCGAGGCAGATCGGCGCGTCGACCACGATCGAGGTCGGCTTGAAGCCGTGTTGGAGCGCGGCGGCGTAGACGTAAGGCTTGAACGACGAGCCGGGCTGGCGCATCGCGTCGGTGGCGCGGTTGAACTGGCTGGCGCCGTAGTCGCGGCCGCCGACCATGGCGCGCACCGCGCCGTCGTTTTCCATCACCACCGTGTTGGCCTGGCTGGCGTTATATTCCTGGCCGTATTGGCGCAGTGAATTTTCCACCGCCGCGTCGGCTACCTTTTGCAGATTGGCGTCGAGCGCGGTGCGCACGATGAAGACGCGCTCGGTCATCGACTTCGGCAAGGTGTCGACCAGTTGCTTCATCTGATCGAATGCATAGTCGAGATAATAATTCGCGGCGCGGTCGTCGCGACGATCGACGGGGGTTGCCGGACGACGGCGGGCGCCGAACACCTGACCCTCGGTCATGAACCCGGATTCGACCAGGTTATCCAGAACGACGTTGGCGCGGGCGCGCGCGGCCGGCAGGTTGACGTGCGGCGCGAACTTGGTCGGCGCCTTGAACAGGCCGGCCAGCATCGCGCCTTCGGCCAGATTGACGTCGCGCGCCGACTTGTTGAAGTAATACTGCGCCGCCGCGTCGACGCCGAAAGCGCCGCCGCCCATATAGGCGCGGTCGAGATAGAGCTTCAGAATTTCGTTCTTGGTCAGGCGCGCTTCCAGCCACATGGCCAGGAACGCTTCCTTGATCTTGCGGTCGATGGTGCGCTCGTTCGACAGGAACAGGTTCTTGGCGAGCTGCTGCGACAGCGACGAGCCGCCCTGCACGACGCCGCCGGCGCGGGCATTGGTGACGACGGCGCGCAGGGTGCCGCCGAGGTCGATGCCGAAATGGTCGTAGAAACGCCGGTCCTCGGTCGCCAGCACCGCCTTGATCAGGTGATCGGGGAACTGGTCGAGCGGGACCGAGTCGTTGTGCCGGATGCCGCGCGAGCCGACCTCGTTGCCGTAGCGGTCGAGGAAGGTGACGGCCAGTTCCGACTTCTTCAGCCAGTCGCCGTCGGCGGTGAGCTGGAACGCCGGCGTCGCCAGCGCCAGCAACAACACGCCGGCGGCGGCGCCCATCGTCGCGCCCTCGGAGGAGACCTCGACCGCCCAGCGCCGCCAGCCGGCGGTGTGGAAGCGGTCCATGAAGGTGGAAAAGCGCTCATAGCCCTCGCGCGAGCCCGCGGCCGAGCGGAACACGCTGAAATCGACCCAGGCGTCGATGGCCAGCATCGCGCGCTTGAGTTTGGGCTTCCAATCCTCGGGAAACAGGTCGCGCAAGGCTTTGACTCAAAAGGTTGATTCGACCCCGGCGGGGTGCGGCGCCAAGTCTACCCGAATGGGCGGCCGGCGGCCATCGTGCGGAAGAGGTAATGCGCCGCAAGGTGAACGGCAATTGCGGGGAAATTGGGCCGCCAATCTTCTCCCTCCCCCCACGAAACTCGGGCATGCCCGAGGTTCGATAGGTGGAGCGCAAGTCGGGCCGGCCCGCCGTGCGACGGGGCGGGTGGGGGTGGGGGGTGGTTAAGCGTAAGGTGTGCCCTACACCCCCCC
>JAUSBQ010000076.1 GCA_030651965.1 Pseudolabrys sp.
AGATAGCCGACCGGAATGTGAAACCAGATCCAGTTGTCGCGTCCGCCGGCTTCCAGCAGCAGCACGCGCTTACCCGGATCGGCCGACAACCGGTTGGCCAGAACACAACCGGCCGAGCCCGCACCCACAATGATGTAGTCGAACTCGCCCTCGATAGGCGTCGCAACTGGCATTCCCGTCCCCTGACCGTTTCCTCGATTGGACTTTACCTTGGCCGATCATAGTTGCTAAGCTTAGTTACGAACCTGCGGCCCACCGTTGAGTGCGCCACATGAATCCGGAACGGCGGTTCCGACGACGATCGACAGATATCACCGATTGAGAGTCCGCCCGGCGCGCTTCTGGCGCGCGAGGAGAACCGCCATGTTTAGACGAATCATTGCCGTCTTCGGCCTGTTCGCTGCTCTGATCGCCACGCCATCACCCACCGTAGCGCAGGGCGCTCCCGTTGTCGTCGCCGCGGCCGACCTGCAATTCGCCCTCACCGAGATCGCCGACGCATTCAAGAGAGAAACGAAGCGCGAAGTGAGATTGACCTTCGGCTCGTCGGGCAACTTTTTCCGGCAGATTCAGCAGGGCGCGCCGTTCCAGATGTACCTGTCCGCCGATGAGCAGTTTATTTTCGACCTCGCCGACAAGGGCCTCACCGTCGATCGCGGTAAGCTCTATGCGGTCGGCCGTATTGTCATCATCGCCCCGCATGGGTCGCCCTTGAAGGCAGACGGCACGCTGGCCGATCTGAAAGCGGGACTGGCCGACGGCCGGGTCAAGAAATTCGCCATCGCCAACCCCGAGCACGCACCCTATGGACGCCGCGCCGAAGAAACCCTGCGGCATCTCGGGCTGTGGGACGCGGTCAAGGACAAGCTCGTCCTCGGCGAGAACGTATCGCAGGCCGCGCAGTTCGCCACCGCCGGCGGTGCGCAAGGCGGCATCATCGCCTATTCGCTGGCTTTATCGGAAAGCGTATCCAAGCTCGGCGCTTATGCGCTGATCGACGATAAGACGCACCAGCCGCTGCGCCAGCAAATGGTGCTGCTCAAGAATGCCGGCGAAAACGCCAAGGCGTTCTATGCCTACATGCAAAGCCCGAGCGCCCGCGCGATCATGCGGCGCTACGGCTTCGTGCTGCCCGGCGAATCGTCCTGAGCGCCGGACCATGGATTGGGAAGCGCTCTGGCTGACACTTAGACTCGGCGGCCTGACTGTCCTCGTTCTGATCCCGCTCGCCATTGCGGTCGGCCGATGGCTGGCGGTGACCACGTTCCGCGGCAAGGCGGTCACAGAGGCAGCGCTGGCGCTGCCTCTGGTGCTGCCGCCGACGGTGCTCGGCTTCTATCTTCTCGTGGCGTTCGGTTCGGGATCGTGGTTCGGGCAGACTTTCCAGGCATTGTTCGGCCATAGCCTCGTCTTCACCTTCGAGGGGCTTCTGGTTGCATCGGTGATCGTGAACATCCCGTTCGCGGTGCAACCGATCCAGCGCGCCTTCGAAGCCATTGCGCCGGACCTGCGCGACGCCGCTGCGACTTGCGGTCTGTCCTGGTGGCGCATGATCTGGCGTATCGAATTGCCACTGGCCTGGCCTGGTATCTTGACCGGCGCGGTGCTGACATTCGCACATACATTGGGCGAATTCGGCGTGGTGCTGATGGTCGGCGGCAGCATACCCGGCGAGACCAAGACCGTCGCCATTGCGATCTATGACCGGGTGCAGGCCTTCGACGATGGCGCCGCGGCCAAAATGTCCGCGCTGCTGCTGGCGATCTCGCTGGTGGCGATCGCGTTGAGCTATCTGCTAACCCAGCGCATAGGACGGCGCCATGGATAACGACGTTGCAGAACCCGGCGTCGTCACGGTCCGGCTCAATCAAAAAAGCCCTATCCCGCTTGACGCCGAACTGTCGGTCGCCGCCGGTGAGATTCTCGCACTGGTTGGCCCGTCCGGCAGCGGCAAGACGACGACGCTGCGAACCATCGCCGGACTCTATCGGCCAAACGGCGGACGGGTCATGTGCAATGGATCGGTCTGGTTCGATTCCGAATCCGACATTTGGGTGCCTGCACGGCAACGCCGGGTCGGCATGGTGCTGCAATCCTATGCGCTGTTTCCACACCTGAGCGCTGTCGAGAACGTGATGGAAGCGCTGTCCGACAGCCCTGCGGAAGCACGCCGCGCCGAGGCCGCCGCGTTGTTGTCGCGCATGCATCTTGATGGGCTTGCAGATCGACGGCCTGCGTCGCTTTCGGGCGGTCAGCAACAGCGCGTGGCGGTTGCGCGCGCGCTGGCGCGGCGCCCCGAGGTGTTGTTGCTCGACGAGCCGTTTTCGGCGGTCGACCGGGTGACGCGCCGCCGCCTGCGCGCCGAGCTCGTCGAACTTCGGCGCGAACTGCCGATGCCTGTGATCCTGGTGACGCACGACCTGGACGACGTGGTCCGGCTCGCGGATCGCATGTGTGTCATGCACGCCGGCCGCATTCTTCAGGCCGGCACCGTTGAAGATGTGATGGCGCGGCCAGACAGCGCCACCGTAGCGGAGCTGCTCGATCTGGAAGGCGACCACGTTTCGGCGACTGCCTCGCGCAATTAAATAATAAAGCGCTGGATCATCCGCCTTCGCGGATGATGACAATGATTCACGGATAATGACGATGTACAAAGCATCCATGTTCCCCCCTTCCCGAATCGTCTGCCTGACCGAAGAAACCGTGGAGACGCTTTATCTGCTCGGCGAAGACGCGCGCATTGTCGGCGTCTCCGGCTATGCGGTGCGGCCGCCGCGCGTTCGCAAGGAAAAGCCGCGCGTGTCGGCCTTCATCTCCGCCGACATACCGAAGATATTGGCGCTTGAGCCCGACCTCGTTCTGACCTTCTCGGATTTGCAGGCCGACATCGTCGCCGATCTGATCCGCGCCAATGTCGCAGTTCACGCTTTCAACCAGCGCGACGTCGCCGGCATTCTCGCCATGATCCGCACGCTCGGCGCGCTGGTCGGCCAAAGCGATAAAGCCGAAGCGCTGGCGCGCTCGCTCTCCGCCCGCGTCGATGCCGTGCGCGCGCAAACCGAGAAACTGCCGCGCAAGCCGCGCGTCTATTTCGAGGAATGGGACGAACCGATGATCTCCGGCCTGCGTTGGGTGTCGGAGCTGGTCGAGGCCGCCGGCGGCATCGACGTCTTCCCGCAACTCGCGGCGAACAAGAACGCCAAAGACCGGATCGTGACGCGCGAGGCCGTCATCGAAGCCCGGCCGGACATCATTATCGGCTCTTGGTGCGGCAAGAAATTCGTCCCCGCCAAGGTCGCGGCCCGGCCAGGCTTTGCCGCGGTGCCGGCGGTTGCCAGCGACTGGATGCGAGAAATCAAGTCGACGATCATCCTGCAACCGGGCCCGGCGGCGCTGACCGACGGTCTCGATGCCCTGGTCAAGATCGTCGCCGAATGGGTGGAAAACGGGCCCGCCACCGTGCTAGGCTGAATTTCGCTGCGGAAAACAAGGAATTCGATCGATGCCCGTCCAGACGCAAAAGCCCGCCATTACCTTATCCGCCCTCTGGCCGGATCTCGCTTTGGTGGGCTTCCTCATCGCGTTCGACGTGGTGGCGCGGCTGCTGCCGCACGCCTACGGGTTCCTGCCGATCGCGGCCAGCGGCCTGTTCGCGGCGCGCGTCCTGCGCCTTCCGGCGCTTGCGATCATCGTACCCGTGGCGGCGATGTCGATCTCTTCGTGGCTCGCCTTCGGCCCGGACGACTGGCGGATCGCGCTGATCGTCTATGCGGCGATTTCGCTTCCCGCCATTGTCGGCATCCTGACGCGCGGCAAGTTTGGCGCCATCGGCACAGTGGCAATCATGTTGCCCTGCTCGCTGGCCTTCTTTGCGCTGTCGAATTTCGCGGTCTGGGCCTTCAGCGGCATGTACAGCCTCGACCTCGCCGGTCTGACCCAGTGCTACATCGCCGCTTTGCCGTTCCTGCAATACACGGTGGCCGGCGACATGTTCTGGACCGCGGTGCTGTTCGGCGGCTACTGGGCCTTGCAGCATGTGCCGGCGATGGCGCGCCGCTCGCACTAAAAATTACCCGATCCACTTCTGCAGGCGCCGCAGCCAGGCCTTGGCGAGGCCGGGCAAGGTCGCCTGTTCTTCCGGTTCGTCCAGTCGCAGACCGACGGTGACGACGACGCCGGCCTCGACCTTGTGCGCCAACAGCGCGATGGGGCCGAGTTGCACGATGTCGCCCGATCTGGGCACGTGATTGAGCATCTCGGTGAAATAGTCGGCAAGCGTCACCTCGGTATGGTCGCCGGCGACCTGCAGGCCGTAGATATCGGCCAGCGCGCCCAGCGTTACGGTGCCCGCCACGAAGAAATCGCCCAGCAACCGCGTATCCGGTTTCGCCGGCAGCGGCGCGTTGACGAAGAAGCGGTCCAGCGCCTGGGCCTTTTCCGGCGGCGCCAGCAGATAGACATAGTCGCCCTCGCGCACCGGATCGGCTTCGACCGGGTTGAGGATTTCCTCGCTCCGCACAACCAGCATCGGCCGCGCCCATTTCGGGATCAATCCGCGGCGCAAATAAGGACTGCCGGCGACGACCGGATAGCCGACCAGCTCCTTTTCGAGTTGGCCCGGCAGATCGAGTTCGACGCGGCGCGCCACCACGCCGGCGCGCGGCAAGGCGATGCCCAACTGGCGCGCGGCGGCGGGGATGGTCCAGCCCTGCACGAGCAATGAGAACAGGACGATGACGAAGGCGACGTCGAAGTAAATCTGCCCGCCCGGCAGACCGACCAGCAGGGGAATCGACGCCAGAAACACGCCGACCGAGCCGCGCAAGCCGACCCACGAGACGAACAGCTTCTCGCGCAGCGAAAAACTGAACGGTGCCAGGCACAGGAATACCGTGGCCGGACGCGCGATCAGCGTCAGAGCGGCGGCGACCAGCAGCGCCGGCCAAAGGCGCTGCAATAACAGGTCCGGCCAGGCGAGCAGGCCGAGCAGCACGAACATCGCGATCTGCGCCAGCCAGGTCACGGCATCGAGAAACGTGATCAGCATGTTATGCGCGCGCGTCGAATTGTTGCCGACGACGAGGCCGGCCAGATAGACGGCGAGAAAGCCGGAGCCTTGCAGGGTGCCGGTCAGCGCAAACACCACGAGGCCGCCGGTGGCCACGAAGGGGGCATGCAGTCCCTGCGGCAAGTTCAGCCGGTTCAGTACCCAGACCATGATGTAGCCGCCGGCGACGCCGATGACGGCGCCGAGGCTGATCTGCTGGACCAGCAGGCTAAAAATGTCGCCCCAGGACTGGGCGCCCTTCATCAGGATTTCGACCAGCAGAATGGTCATAAAAATGGCGACCGGATCGTTGGTGGCCGACTCGACTTCGAGCGTGGCGGCAACGCGCGGCCGCAGCCGCAGCCCTTTCGCATGCAGTAGGAAGAACACCGCCGCGGCGTCGGTCGAGGCGACGATGGAGCCGATCAGCAGCCCCTCGGTCCAACTGAGGCCGAGCGCCCAGACCGCCATCGGCGCCGTCAGCGTCGCGGTCGTGAGCACGCCAAAAGTGGCCAGGATGCCGGCCGGCGCCAGCACCAGCCGGAAGGTGGCCATCTTGGTGCGCAAGCCGCCGTCGAACAGGATCAGCGCCAGCGCGATCGAGCCCACCATGTAGGCGGCGCCAACGTCGTTGAATTTAAGCCCGCCCGGGCCGCCCTCTCCCGCCAGCAAGCCGACAATCAGAAACACCAGCAATAAAGGCGCGCCGAAGCGCAGCGCGACCAAACTCGAGAGAATGCCGGCCATGATCAGCAGGCTGCCGAGAAGTATCGCGATACTGACGGTGTCGAGCGAGGCCATACGAATCCTTCCTTCGCTATAGAAAGGATTCGCGGCACCGAGAGCAACGGAAAATCAGTCGCAGCGGGGCGCGGACAAAGGTCCACGCCCCGATGCGGCTAGAAATTAACCTTGTCACCGCCCTTGAGCGACAGGATCTCGCGCGCCTCGTCCGGCGTGGCGATCTCGAGACCGAGGCCTTCGAGGATCTGGCGCACTTTGGTGACTTGCTGGGCGTTGGACTCGGCGAGTTTGCCGGCGCCGATCCACAGCGAGTCCTCGAGGCCGACGCGGACATTGCCGCCCATCGCCGCCGCAATGGCCGCGACCTTCATCTGGTTCGCGCCGGCGCCGAGCACCGACCAGTGGTAATTGTCACCGAACAGCCGGTCGGCGGTGCGCTTCATCATGATGACGTCTTCGGGGTGCGCGCCGATACCGCCGAGCAGCCCGAACACTGATTGCACGAACAGCGGCGTCTTGATCAGGCCGCGATCGAGAAAATGCTTGAGGGTGTAGAGATGCCCGATGTCGTAGCACTCGATCTCGAAGCGGGTGTTGTTCTCTGCGCAGGTGGTGAGAATGAACTCGATGTCGGCGAGCGTGTTCTTGAAAAAGCCCTTGCGCGATCCTTCGAGATACGGCTCTTCCCAGTCATGTTTGAACTTGCCCTTGAAGCGCGGGATCATCGGATAGAGGCCGAAGTTCATCGTGCCCATGTTGAGCGAGGCGACCTCCGGTTTGAGGGTCGCGGCCGGACGCACGCGCTCTTCCACCGTCATGGTCGGCGAGCCGCCGGTGGTGATGTTGACCACCACGTTCGAGCGTTGCTTGATCACCTTGAGGAAGGGAAGAAACGCCTCCGGCGTCTGGTCGGGCCGGCCGTCCTGCGGGTTGCGGGCGTGCAGATGGACGACGGCGGCGCCGGCTTCGGCCGCGCCGATGGCGGCGTCGGCGATCTCCTGGGCGGTGACCGGCAGATGCGGCGACATCGACGGCGTGTGAATCGAGCCGGTTACGGCGCAAGTTATGATGACCTTGGGCGACTTCGCCATGAGCTATCCATCCCCGTGATATGAGCGTTGCGGTTTCTTTGTTAGACCTCGGCGGCGATCCTAGATACTAGGCGGATCGAAGTCACCTGTGGCGGAGGAAGGACAGCCATCCTGGACGACCATCAGCCCAGAGTTGAGCAGAAGCCTGCGCGATACTCGGCGGTCCTGATCGGCACGCTGTGCGGCACCGGCGCGGCGCTGGCCTGGGCCGCCGGCTTCGTCGTCGCCAAGCACGGCATCACCATCGGTTTCTCGCCGGCCGACCTCGCGCTGCACCGCTTCCTGTGGTCGGGGCTGCTGCTGATGCCGCTGGCGTTACGCGACGGCATCAAGGACCTCGGCGGTCTTGGCTGGGGCCGCGGTCTCTTCATGTCGCTCTTGTCCGGGCCGCCGCAGGCGCTGATCGCCTATACCGGCTTCATCCTGGTGCCGCTCGGCCACGGCACCACGATCCAGCCGGCGACTGCGGCGCTCTGCGGCATCGTACTCGCCGCCGTCGTGCTGCGCGAACGGCTTTCGTCGTCCCGCATCCTGGGCGGCGTTGCCATTACCGCCGGCCTGATGGTGTTCGGCTTTGAATCGCTGATGACCATCGGAACGCATGGCATCGGCGGCGATCTGCTGTTTGCACTTGCCGGCGCCTTCTGGGCTTTGTTCGGCATTCTGCTGCGGCAATGGAACATCTCCGGCATGCGCGTGGTCGCCGCCGTCGGCGCCATCTCAGTGCTGATATTCGCGCCGCTGCATGCGGTGCTGGTCGGCTATGAGGGCATCTGGCGGATGGGCTTCGCGGAAAACCTGTTGCAGATCGCGGTCCAGGGAATCGTCGCCGGCGTGTTGCCGATTTTTCTGTTCGCCCGCGCGGTGACATTGCTCGGCGCCGGGCGCGCGGCGACATTTCCCGCACTGGTGCCCGGCTTCTCGCTGATCATCGGCTTTCTCGCCCTCGGCGTCATCCCGAGCATCGCGCAGCTTGTCGGCCTGGCGATCGTGCTGATCGGCTTCCGGCTGACATTGCGCTGAACACGATCACTCCGGCCCGGCATATTTGCCTGCGGTGTCCGGGAACATGGACTTGATGATCTTCATCTTCGAGATGTCGACCGAGGCATCCATGTGCAGGAAGATCGCCGCGTCGCGGAAGAACTTCTCGACGCCGAAATCGAGCATCATGCCGTTGCCGCCGTGCAGCTCGACGGCATGCTGCGCCACCTTCATGATCTCCTCCGACGCGAACAGCTTGACCATGTTGCACAGGACATCGGCCTCCGGGGCGCCGTCATCGACCGCGCGCGAGGCGTGATCGAGCAGCGCCCGCACGGCTTCGATGCGCGTCGCCATATCGGCCAGCCGCAACGCCACCGCCTGATGCTTGATCAGAATGCGGCCGCCCTGCACGTAGTTCTGCGCATAATCGGAAGTGACCTCGAAGGCGCGCACACCGACGCCGAGATTCTTCGCCGCCTGGATGATCTTGCCAGGGCGGAAATAGATGCCGGCCGTCGCCAGCGCGGTGTTCTCCACCATCAGATGATCGTCGGGCACGAACATATCCTCGAACACCAGTTCGCCGTTGTTCATGAAGCGGCAACCGAGCGTTTCGTTGCAGCGCGCCACCGTGAAGCCCTTGGTCTCGCGTGGCACCAGGAACGACGAGGTGCCCTGCAACATGCCGACCTTGGTGTTGGTGTTGGCATAAACAACGTAGAGACCGGCATCGTAGCCGTTGGAAATAAACTGCTTGCGGCCGTTGATGATCCAGCCGCCATTGGCCTTAACCGCCTTGGTCTGCATCGCCGCTTCCGGCACGTTGTAAGGCAGCCAGCGGTCGGAGGCGCCGCGCGGCTCGGTCAGGCAATGCGCCAGAAGAAACTGCGGGTCGTCGACCAGCCGCTTGAACCACTTTTCCTGCAAATGTTTCGGCGCGAACTGGCGCAGCAGCACCGACACTTTCCAGTTCTGCACCAGCTTGTCGGCCAGGCCTGAATCGCCGCGTGCGATTTCTTCGGCGATGATGGCGAAGGTTTTGACCTCGGTGCCCTTCTCCAGTTCGATGCCGCCGAACTCTTCCGGCACGCCGAGCGTGCGAATGCCGACCTTCTCCGCGCCCTCCAGAATGCTCGGCGGCAGTCGGTCTTCCGGGGTCATCGACCATTCCTGGCGCCAGTTCTGCTTGATGAACGGCAGCACGACGTCATCGACGAAATCGCGGCAGCTCTGCCGCATCATCCGCTGGTCTTCCGACAATCCCCGGTCGTACATGTGTATAACCTCTAGCTTGCCGCCGCGGCGAATGCCCGGCCCCTGCTCGATTTGATATTGATCTGCTTTGCCTGCTTTTTCCAAGAGGAAGACCGACAAACGTCGCATTCGCATAGTTTCATACGGTGAATGCGGCAAGGAGCGCTGAGATGGACGACCTCCAGAAAGTGGCCAGCAGCATCGGCGAAGCCCTCAGTGCCCTTGGCAACGAGTTCACGTCGGTCTGGCTGATTGTTCAGCTCGGCTTGATCCTGCTTGCCGGCGTCATCGGCACCCTGGCGGCTGCGCTGCTGCGCCGGCGCGTCGATATCGTCACCTTCAGCATGGGCTGGCCGCCGATGCTGCGGCTGATGATCCGGCTGCTGCTCGACAATACCGGCACCATCATTGCCGTCCTGCTGCTGATCATCATGCGCCACGGCATGTTGGCGCTGACCTGGCCGAGCCGGTCCTATCTGCTCGGCGTCGCCACCAGTCTTGCCACCGCCTGGGTTGTGATCGCGCTGCTCGCCGGCATGATCCGCAACCAGTTCCTCTACCGGCTGGTCGCGGTGTCGGCCTGGGCGATCGCTGCTTTGAGTATTCTCGGCCTGCTGCAACCGACCACCGAGGCGCTGGATTCGGTCGCGGTCGTCGTCGGCGGACTGCGCATCACGCCGCTTCTGGCGATCAAGACCACCGTGCTCATGATGCTGACCTTGTGGGCGGCAAACGCGGCCAGCGATTTCCTCGACAAGCGCATGCAGGCATCCACCGACCTGACGCCGTCGATCGCGGCGCTGATCGGGAAATTGATCCGGCTGTTGCTGATCTCCTTTGCGATTGTGATCGTCCTGTCGACGGTCGGCATCGACCTCTCGGCGCTTGCCTTTTTCTCCGGCGCGGTCGGCGTCGGCCTTGGTTTCGGCCTGCAGAAGATCGTATCGAATCTGGTCAGCGGCATCATCCTGCTCGCCGACAAGTCGATCAAACCCGGCGATGTTATTTCGGTCGGCGACCATTTCGGCCGCGTCGGCAATATGGGCGCGCGCTACACCTCGGTTGATACGCGCGACGGCCGCGAGTATCTCATTCCGAACGAGGATTTCATCACCCAGCGCGTCGCCAACTGGACCTATTCCAGCGACCTCGTGCGGCTGTTCGTCAAATTCAACACCACCTACGACAGCGATCCGCGCCGGGCGCAGACCGCCGCGGTGGACGCAGCACTCAGTATCGAGCGGGTGCTGAAAAAGCCGGCGCCGCAATGCATGCTGGTGGAGTTCGGCGCGACGTCGATTGCGTTCGAATTGGGGTTCTGGATCAAGGACCCGGCGGCCGGCATCACCAATGTGAAAAGCGACGTGCTGCTCGCACTCTGGGACACCTTGGCGCAGCAGGGCGTGAAGATTCCGAAGCCCGGCCCGGCGCGCGTCATTTACGAATTGGCGCACGAAGACGAACCGCAGCCGCCGGCGGACGATCCCGATTCTTTCCCTCTCCCCTCCGGGGGAGAGGGTGGCCCGGCCAAAGGCCGGACCGGGTGAGGGGGAATTAGTTGGGCTCTCGGCGTTGTTCAACCCGATCATAAAGATCGGTAAGCACACCATCACGATTATTCAGAATGTCGGAGTTGCTGTAACGGACGACAATGTAGCCTTCCTTGCCCAGCCAGCGGTCGCGCTCAAGATCATACCTGTTCTCGGCATGCTGTCCGCCATCGGCCTCGACGATAAGCTTCAAACGCAGGCAAACGAAGTCAGCGATGTAACGGCCAACTGGTGCTTGCCGGCGAAATTTCGCACCGCCCAGA
Source organism: Pseudolabrys sp. (assembly GCA_030651965.1). Classification (GTDB taxonomy): domain Bacteria; phylum Pseudomonadota; class Alphaproteobacteria; order Rhizobiales; family Xanthobacteraceae; genus Pseudolabrys. The sequence continues at coordinate 10,940 of JAUSBQ010000076.1, forward strand.
CGGCGATCTCTCAATAGCAGCCAGAGCTTTCGTTCGGCGTCGGTCGCTTCACGGCGCATCGAACGTGCGCGTGTTGTCGACTGTGGTGGACGCTCGTACTCAACCATAGCCCCCTCACCCGGCCCGGCCTTCGGCCGGACCACCCTCTCCCCCCGGAGGGGAGAGGGAAAGAAAGAAGCGCGCATCACCCTTCTCTTACGCCGCCTTCCGTGTCGCCAGGAAGTCGCCCATGCGCTCGAGCGCCTTGAGGATGTTCTCGGTCGAGTTGGCGTAGGACAGGCGCAGATAGCCCTCGCCGAGAATGCCGAAATCAGGCCCGCCAATGGTGACGACGCCGGTCTCGTTCAGCAGCGTGTTCGCCAGTTCCTTGGCTTTCCAGCCGGTGCCCTTGATGTTCGGGAACGCATAGAAGGCGCCCTTGGGCGTGATGCAGGAAACGCCGGGCAGCTTGTTCAGGCCCGCGACAACGACACCGCGGCGCTTGTCGAACTCGGCGATCATCTTCCACACTTCGTCCTGCGGCCCGGTGAGCGCGGCAAGTCCGGCGAATTGCGCCGACGCATTGACGCAGGAATGCAGATTGACCGCGAGCTTGCGCGCATAGTCGTAGAGCTTACCCGGGAAAATCGCATAGCCAAGCCGCCAGCCGGTCATCGCATAGGTCTTCGACCAGCCATTGAGCAGGATCAGGCGGTCGCGGATCGACGGATACGACAGCAGGCAGACATGCTTCTCGCCGTCATAGACCATGTGGTCGTAGATCTCGTCCGACATGATGGCCACGTCCGGCCACTTCTCGAGGCCGACAACGAGCTTGTCGACTTCGCTCTTCGGCGTGACACCGCCGGTCGGATTGGCCGGCGAATTGACGATGAGCAGCCGCGTCTTCGGCGTGATCAGCTTAAGCGTTTCGTCCGCCGAAAAGGCAAAGCCGTTCTCTTCGCGGATCGGCACCGGCACCGGCGTCGCCCCGGTGTATTCGATCATCGAGCGGTAGATCGGGAAGCCCGGATCGGGATACAGGATTTCAACGCCCGGCTCGCCGAACATCAGGATCGACATGAACATGGTCGGCTTGCCGCCCGGCATGATCATGACGCTGTCGGGCGACACCTCGACGCCGTAGCGCTTGTGCAGATCGGCGGCGACAGCTTCGCGCAGCGGCAGGATGCCGTTGGCGGCCGTATAGCCGTGGTGGCCGTCGCGCAGCGCCTTGATCGCGGCCTCGACGATGAATTCAGGCGTGCGGAAATCGGGCTGGCCGATGCCGAGACTGATGATGTCGCGCCCCTGGGCAGCCAGCGCATTGGCGCGGGCGAGCACGGCGAAGGCGTTCTCCTCGCCGATACGGTCGAAATTCGCGACTGTCTTGAGCATCTCGTCAATCTCCCCGGGCGTTTGGCAATTTTGCCGGCACTTCACCGCATCCGATGGCCGAAATCAACAAACCGGGGCGTCGGAGCCGTCCGGCCAGTCGTCCGTAGCCGGCGGGTTCCCCGCCAAAGTTGCACTTTCGTGCACTACCCGTCCGCCGCCTTGCGCTGTAGGATTGGCCCCGGGGACTGGGGGACGAGAAAATGGCGCGTAACGGCAAGAGCGGCGGGGGCACCGGCGCGCGCAGCGAGCCCTCTGGGCACACCTTTGAGGTCATCAAGTCACTCGTGACGGGCGAAGCCGAGGCCAGCCGGCTTCTCGAAATGTATTACTGGACTCGCGAGCCGGAAATCTTCGAATTGATCCGCGCCTATCTGGATCTGCCCGAGCGGGCGCAACGCCAGCTCAGCGACTTCCTGCTCAAGAATCGCCCGCAGTCGGTGGCCGCGGCGATCGACGAGCAAGGCCGCCTGCTGCTGTCGGCCGACGACAAACAAGGCAAACAGCAGAATCGACGCAACGCGGGAAGCTGACGCCGGTCAGCGCGCCAGCGTTCATGAACAATGCTCATGCCCGGCATCACGGAATGGCATTGTCCTTCGGCGCGCAATCGTGGCACGGTCGCGCCCGCCATCGCATTCAAGAGACCACCAAGAAATATCCAAGAGATAGCAATGCCGGGCCCCTCCACCGCCGATAAGCGCCGCGCTTTCCGCGCCTTGCATACGCAGGGCTGTTTCGTCATTCCCAATCCGTGGAATGTCGGCAGTGCGGTCTATTTGCAAGGCCTCGGCTTCAAGGCCCTGGCGACGACGAGTTCGGGTTACGCCCACTCGCTCGGCCTGGCGGACGGCGCGGTGACGCGCGACATGGCGCTTGCCCATTACCGCGAACTGGCGGGGGCGACGGCCATTCCGGTCAATGCCGATTTCGAAGGCGGGTTTGCCGACGATCCGGCCGGGGTCGCCGCCAACGTCACATTGTGCATTGAGACCGGTGTTGCCGGTCTGTCGATCGAGGATTTCACCGGCGACGAGGCCGAGCCGCTGTACGATTTCGATCTGGCGCTGGCGCGGGTGAAAGCGGCGCGCAAAGCCATCGACCAGTACGGCACAGACGTCGTGTTCACCGCGCGCACTGAAGGCTTCATTCATGGCCGGCCCGATATGGACGAGACGATCCGCCGCCTGAAAGCTTTTGCCGATGCCGGCGCCGATTGTCTCTATGCCCCCGGCATCAAGACGCGCGAGCAGATCGAGGCCGTCGTCAAGGCGGTCGCGCCGAAGCCTTTCAATCTACTGATGTCGTTTGCCGGCGGCTTTACGGTCAACGATATCGCCGGCATGGGCGTGCGCCGGATCAGCGTCGGCGGCACGTTGGCACGCGTCGCGATGGACGCTTTCATCAAGTCGGCGCGCGCGATCGCCCAGGACGGCAGCTTCAACAGTTTTGCCGGCATCATGCCGAATGCCGAACTCAACAATTTTTTCAACGATGCCCGCAAGCAATGACCCCGGACAATCTGCAATCGGAGCCGCTTCCCGAAACCGGCCAGCCGGTCGGGCTGACAGTCGACACCACCCCGGCGCAACGGCCCGGCCCGGTGACGCTGCAAGGCCGCTACGGCCGCGTCGAAAAGCTCAAAGCCGAACACGCCGCTGACTTGTGGGACCTGGTCAAAGGCCGCGACGACATCTGGACCTATATGAGCGCCTACGGGCCCTTCGCCGACGACGGCGCATTCGCCAAATGGCTGGCGACAAGGCTGCCGCTCGAGGATCCCTATTCCTACGGCATTATCGACAAGAACAACCGCTGCGTCGGCATCGCCACTTTGATGGAAATCCGACCCGCGACGTGCGTCATCGAAGTCGGCCATATCGTCTATTCGCCGGCGCTGCAGAAAACGCCGCTCGGCACCGAGGCGCAGTACCTCCTGGCGCGCTATGCCTTCGAGACTTTGGGCTATCGCCGCTACGAGTGGAAATGCAACGCGCACAACGCGCCGTCGCGCCGCGCCGCGCTCCGCTACGGCTTCACGTTCGAAGGCATTCTGCGCCAGCATATGTTCGCCAAAGGCCGCAACCGCGACACCGCGATGTTCTCGATGCTCGACGGCAAATGGCCGGCGCGCAAGGCGGCGTTCGAGCGCTGGCTGGCGCCGGAGAATTTCGGCGCCGACGGCCAACAAAAGGTCAGCCTGAGCGAGCTCAACGGCGCCGCGCAATGAACGAGGCGGCGACGTTTTCAACCGGCGGGCTTCTCCAGCAGCGGCCTTTCGTGCTGATCTGGCTGGCGCGGGTCGCCGCCACCATCGGCTATCAGATGATGGCTTTGGTGATCGGCTGGAAGATTTATGAAATCACCGGCAGCGCTTTCGATCTCGGATTGGTCGGCCTGATCCAGTTCGTGCCGGCTGTGGTGCTCACTCTTTTGATCGGCCACACCGCCGACCGCTACGACCGCCGCCTGATCGTGCAATTGTCGCAAGGCGTCTACGCATTGGCGGCCGCGTTGATCACAGTGGGTTTATTGACGAACATCCTCAGCCGCGAACTATTGTTCTTTGCCGTCTTCATGATCGGCTGCGCCCGCGCCTTCGAACTGCCGACCGGGCACGCTTTGGTGCCGGCCACGGTGCCGGTGCGCCTGCTGCCGCGCGCGGTTGCCGCGTGGACCTCGGCCAACCAGGTCGCGGTCATCAGCGGCCCGGCGCTGGGCGGCCTGATCTACGCCGTCATGCCGGTCGCGGTGAGCCTGCTGTGTGTGCTGTTCTTCGTGATGTCGATCGCCTTCGTCGGCCTGATCCGCATCAAAGGCAATGTCGCCGCCAACCGCGAGCCGCCGACATTCAGCTCGGTGCTCGCCGGCTTCCATTATATTCGCCGGCGCAAGCGGCTGCTCGGCGTCATCACGCTCGATCTGTTCGTCGTGCTGTTAGGGGCCGCCACCGCGCTGCTGCCGATTTTCGCCAAGGACATCCTGCAGGTCGGCCCGGTCGGTCTCGGCCTGCTGCGCTCGGCGCCGGCCGTCGGCGCGCTCGCCGTCGCCATTGTTCTCTCGCACTATCCGATCGAGCGGCATATCGGGCTGAAGATGTTCGGCGCCGTCGCGATCTTCGGCATGGCCACCATCACCTTCGGGCTGTCGAGCTCGTTTCCGCTGTCGCTGGTGGCCTTGGCCGTGCTCGGCGCGTCCGACGCGGTCAGCGTCGTCATCCGCTTCACGCTGGTGCAGATGGAAACACCGGACGACATGCGCGGCCGGGTCAGCGCAATCAACTACCTTTTCGTCGGCTCATCGAATACGCTCGGCGAATTCGAGTCCGGCGCGGTCGCCGCCTGGCTCGGCGCGGTGCCCTCGGTGCTGATCGGCGGCATCGGCTCGCTGGTCATCGCCGCGACATGGATGGGCTTGTTTCCGGATTTGCGTAAGATAGACCGGTACGAACCGGCCGATGCCAAAAAAGAATAAGTCAAAGTCTTGAGTCCAGAGGGGAAGCGCAATGCATATTCTGATTACCGGCGCCGCCGGCATGATCGGCCGCAAGTTGACGGCCCGCCTGGTCAAGGATGGCGCGCTCAACGGCGCCAGAATCGACAAGTTCACGTTGACCGACGTGGTCGCGGCGGAAAAGCCTGCGGGCTTCAACGGCACGGTCGACATCTCGACCGGCGATCTCGCGGCGCGGGGCGCCGCCGAGAAGCTGATCGCTGAGCGCCCCGAGGCGATCTTCCATCTGGCCGGCGTCGTCTCCGGCGAAGCCGAGATCGATTTCGACAAGGGCTATCACGTCAATCTCGACGGCACCCGCGCTCTCCTGGAAGCGATCCGCCACACCGAGGGCTACAAGCCCAAGGTGATCTTCACCTCGTCGATCGCGGTCTATGGCGCGCCGTTTCCCTACGCGATCCCGGACGAATTTCATCTCACGCCGCTGACCTCCTACGGCACGCAGAAGGCGATCAGCGAATTGCTGCTGGCCGATTACAACCGGCGCGGCTTTCTCGACGGCGTCGGCATTCGCCTGCCGACGATTTGCGTACGGCCGGGCAAGCCGAACAAGGCGGCCTCGGGCTTTTTCTCCGGCATCATCCGCGAGCCTTTGGCCGGCCATGAGGCCATCCTGCCGGTCGCCGATACGGTGCGGCACACCCATGCCAGCCCGCGCGCGGCGGTCGGCTTCCTCATTCACGCCGCCGGCCTGACGCGCGACCAGCTCGGCCCCCGCGTCAGCCTGGCGATGCCGGGCGTCTGCTGCACCGTCGCCGAGCAGATCGAATCCCTGACCCGTATCGCCGGGCCAAAGGTGGCGGCCCGCATCAAGCGCGAGCCGGACGAACTGGTCATGCGGATCGTCGCCGGCTGGTCCGAGCGGATCGACGCCAAGCGCGCCGCCGCGCTGGGATTTACCGCCGAGGCGAATTTCGACGAGATCATCCGGGCCCATATCGAGGACGAACTGGGCGGGAAGGTCGCCTAACGCGCCGTCATCATCCGCGAAGGCGGACGATCCAGCTCTTCTACGCGCAGAAGCACGAAGGGCTGGATACCCCGCCTTCGCGGGGTATGACGACGGGGTTCCGAGAGCAATTCGTCATGGCTGGGCGGCCATGACAGAAACTTGCCGGTTTGCGCTGCGATCCTTACATTGCGGGCCATGACCTACGTCGACGCCAACACCGCCCCCCTCCGCAAGACCGGACAGATCAAGATTCACGGCCCCGCAGCCTTTGAGGGCATGCGCAAGGCCGGGCAACTGACCGCGCGCTGCCTCGACATGCTGACCGAGCATGTCCAGCCCGGCGTGCCGACCGACGCCATCGATAAACTTGTCTACGACTTCGCCATGGATCACGGCGCGCTGCCGGCGACCTTGATGTATCGCGGCTACAAGAAGTCCACCTGCACCTCGCTCAACCACGTCGTCTGCCACGGCATCCCGAGCGACAAGCCGATGAAGGACGGCGACATCGTCAATATCGACGTGACGCTGATCCTGGACGGCTGGCACGGCGACTCGAGCCGCATGTACCCGGTCGGCGATATTCCGCGCCGGGCCGAACGGCTGATCGAGGTCACCCACGAATCGATGATGCGCGGCATCGCCACCATCCGCCCCGGCTCGACCACGGGCGACATCGGCGCCGCGATCCAGAGCTATGTCGAAGCCCAGCACATGAGTGTCGTGCGCGACTTCTGCGGCCATGGCCTTGGCCAGCTTTTCCACGACGAGCCCAACATCGTCCATGTCGGGCGCGCCGGCGAAGGCGTCGTGCTCAAGCAGGGCATGATCTTCACGGTCGAGCCGATGATCAATCTAGGCCGTCCGCATGTGAAGGTGCTGTCGGACGGCTGGACCGCCGTGACCCGCGACCGCTCGCTGTCGGCACAGTTCGAGCACAGCGTCGGCGTCACCAAGGACGGCGTCGAGGTCTTCACCTACTCGCCGGCCGGACTGCACAAGCCGCCCTACACGCGCTGAACCGCGGCTTCAAAGCCCCTCGTCGACTTGCGCTAGACGCGTTTTCTTGACGCGAACCGGTTTCCACTTCGCTTGAAAACGCTCTAGTATGCCCGCCACAGTTGTGTGGGCGGGCGTGGCATGACCGAAAAAGACGAGTTCGCCGACGAAAGCTCGAGTCAAAGCTCGGGCCAAAGCGCGGGTCTTGCCGAAGCGGCACCGCATTATCACGGCCACCGCGAGAGGCTGCGCGGCCGCTTCCGCGAGGCCGGTGCCGACGCGGTCAGCGACTACGAACTGCTCGAACTGCTGCTGTTCCGCGCCATTCCGCAGCGCGACGTGAAACCGCTCGCCAAGGAGTTGGTCGCTAAATTCGGCTCGTTCGGTGAAGTGATCGCCGCGCCGCGCAACCGGCTGAAAGAGGTCAAAGGCATCGGCGAAGCCGTCGTCGACGAACTCAAGATCGTGCATGCGGCCGCCAATCGCCTCACGCGCGGCCAGGCGCAGAAGCGCGCCGTGCTGTCGTCCTGGTCGAGCGTCCTCGACTATTGCCGGACCGCGATGGCCTATGCCGACAAGGAGCAGTTTCGTCTGCTGTTTCTCGACAAGCGCAACCAGTTGATCGCCGACGAGGTGCAACAGGTCGGCACTGTCGATCACACCCCGGTCTATCCGCGCGAGGTGGTCAAGCGCGCGCTTGAGCTGTCGGCGACGGCTCTGATCCTGGTCCACAACCATCCGTCCGGCGACCCGAAGCCGTCGCGCGCCGACATTCAAATGACGCAGGCGATCATCGATGTCGCCAAGCCGCTGGGCATTTCAGTGCACGACCACATCATCGTCGGCAGGGAAGGACATGCCAGTTTCAAGGGGCTGAAGCTGATTTGATGCCCGTGTCCCGGGCGCAGCGCGGCATGAAATGACGTGCTGCAGAACCGGGACCTTTCCAAATTCCGAGTCTGGGACAAGTAGTATCACTGCCGCACCAAAAGCGTCTCGACGGCGCTTTCCGGCACGCGGCGCCAGTTGCCGCCCTCAACTTCCTCGAAGCGCCACGGATTGCCGCGCGCCGGCACCAGCAGCAATTCACCGCGGTCGAGCCGCCATTGCGCGACATTCAGGCGCGCGATTTCGGCTTCGCAGCCCGGCTGTATCGTCAGCGCAAAGCCGTCACGCAGAACGGTGCCCGCGAGCGTCAGGGTACAGATCGGTTTGCCGCCGCGCGTGATCGCCCAGGTGCCGGTCACCTGCTCCGGCGGCTTCGGCGGCGGTCCGGCGATGGCAGCCTGAAGGAATAGCACGCCGACGCCCGGCGTCGGCGCCTCGTAGATGCCGCTCTCGACTTCGCTGAATTCGACCAAAGTCCTGCCGCCGGCATCCAGCAGGAACAGATTGTCGTTATCGGGAAATTTCCAGCCGGCGACGCGCTGCACGATCGGAAACAGATTGCCGCAATTGGCATCGAACTCGACCTTGAAACCGACCGGCGTCGGATCGCTCTTGAAGGTCGCGGTGCAGGCTTTGTCGCGGTCGGCGTTGGAGAACTCCCAAGGGCCGAGGACCTCTTTCGCGGAATCGCCAAGCGGCGCCGTCTGTGCGTGGGCGAAGACGATAGAGGCGAAAAAGAAAGCACCAGTCAGGATTCGCATGGCGAACCTATCTCCGTTCGTCCCCGCGAAAGCGGGGACCCAGACCGGACTGAGCCGGCCCGGCAAATATAGACTGGATTCCCGCCTTCGCGGGAATGAACGGAGTTTGCATTAATCCCTGCTTTATCGACCTTCCCGCTTCGGCGGGTAAGGCGTTTCCGGCACCGGCGTCAGCGGCGGCTTGCCCGACGCCCAGGCCAGAATGTTGTCGACCACGAGCTGGTCCATCGCCGCGCGCGTTACCTCGGTCGACGAGCCGAGATGCGGCAGCAGCACGATGTGATCCATCTCCAACAGTTCCTTCGGAACCTCCGGTTCCTTGGCGAACACATCGAGGCCGGCCGAATAGATCGTGCGGTTCTTCAAGGCCTCGATCAATGCCGGCTCGTCGACGACCGAGCCGCGCGCCATGTTGATGACGATGCCCCGCGGCCCCAGCGCCTTGAGCACGTCGGCATTGATCAGGTTCAACGTGGCCGCTCCCCCCGGCACGATGATCATCAAGGTGTCGACGTCGCGCGCCATGTCGATGAGCTTCGGATAATATTTGTAGGCGACGTCCTGCGGGTTGCGCGCGTGATAGACCACCGGCACGCCGAAGGCTTCCAGGCGCTTGGCGATGGCCTTGCCGATGCGGCCCATGCCGACCATGCCGACGGTACGGTCGCGCAAGGTCGCCTTGGTGAGCGGATATTGCGCCTGTGGCCATTTGCCGGCGCGCACGTAACGGTCGCTCTGCGGAAATTCGCGCACGGTGCAGAGCAACAGGCCCAGCGCGGTGTCGGCGACTTCCTCGTTCAGCACGTCCGGGGTGTTGGTAACGACGATACCGTGGGCGCCGGCCCATTTGGCGTCGACGTGGTCGTAGCCGACGCCGAAGCTGGAGATCTGCTCCAGCTTCGGAAAGTGGCTCATGAAGTCGCCGTCGACTTTGTTATGGGTGTAAGCGAGCGCGATGGCGCCGATTTTGGGGCCGACGTCCTTGATGAAGGCGTCCTGGTCCTTGGCTTCCAGCAGGTAATGCAGGTTGACCTTCGGCTCCAGACCGTTGACCAGCACCGGCTTTCGCGTCCCGATCAGCAGCACGTCACGCTTTTCGCCCGCCATCATTCAGCTCCCATGGGTTCCGGCCGCGACCCTATCACGGGTCAGATCAAAGCGGTGACCGGCATTTCGATGAATTTCTTGAACGCCGCCAGCAGCTCGGCGCCGAGCGCGCCGTCGACGACGCGGTGATCGCACGACAAGGTCACCGTCATCACGCTGACGAACTTGACGCTGCCGTCTTCCGCCTCGACCGGGGCGCGACGCGAGGCGCCGACGGCGAGGATGGTCGCGTGCGGCGGATTGATGTTGGCGGAGAACTCGCGCACGCCATACATGCCGAGATTGGAGATGGCGCTGGCGCCGCCCTGATACTCGTTGGCTTTCAGTTTCTTGGCGCGGGCGCGTTCGGCCAGATCGCGGATTTCGCTGGAGATCGCGGTCAGCGATTTGGACTCGGCGGCGCGGATCACCGGCGTGATCAGGCCGCCATCGAGCGCCACCGCGATGCCGATGTCGGCCTGCTTGAAACGCAGGATACGGTCGCCGGACCAGACAGCATTGGCGGCGGGTATGCGCTGCAAGGCCGCGGCCCAGGCCTTGATGATGAAGTCATTCAACGACAGTTTGAACGCCGCCCCCACCCTACCCTCCCACGCGTGCGGGGGAAGGTTAGGGAGGGGGGGCGCGGCGGCATTGGCCTCCTCGCGCATGGCCATGAGACGGTCGATCTCGATATCGGCTGTCAGATAGAAATGCGGGATGGTCTGCTTGGCCTCGACCAGACGCTTGGTGATCGTCGTGCGCATGCCGTCGAGCGGCACTTCCTCGAAGTCGACGCCGTCATACAGCGCCTTGACCTGGGCGAAGCTGGCGCCGGTCGCCATCGCGGCGCCGCTGGACGCGGGTTGAGCCGTCCCGATGTCGGCGGCGACGATGCGGCCATGTGGACCGGATCCGGACACGCGCGACAGATCGATGCCACGTTCGGACGCCAGACGCCGCGCTAAGGGCGTGATGAACACGCCACCGGCTAACTTCCCCGCCCCATAATTCCGGTCGGGTGTACGTACTTCGCGCCAGGCAGTCATATTGGGATAGGCGAAATCGCGCGCCACATCCCGTTCGTCCCCGCGAAGGCGGGGACCCAGTTCTGGCTTGATTTCCGGACTCAGGATCGCCGCTTTCGCCGGGGCGATCAGAGCTGGCGGCGCAGCTTTAACCGGCGTCGCCGCCCCGCCTTCGCCCGCTATCGTCGCGACGACGGCGCCCACTTTCGCGGTTTCGCCGACTTGAAAATTGATATCCGTGAGCGTGCCGCCGAACGTCGCCGGCACCTCCATCGACGTCTTGTCGGTTTCGATCTCGAACAGGTTGTCGCCCGGCTTGACGGCGTCGCCGGCAGACTTGAACCACTTCACGATCTTGCCCTCGGTGACGGTTTCACCGAGTTGCGGCATCAGGACGTCCATTCCGGCCTCACTTGTCCCGGACGCGCTGCAGCGCACTTGCGATGCAGTGCTGAGCCGGGACCTTTCGAAATTCTGAACTCGAGACGATTCCGGGTATGCGGTCCACCACTACATGCTGCGCCGCGCCCGGGAAAAGCATCACCACGTCATCGACACGTATTGCGTTTCGAGAAATTCCTTCATGCCTTCCTGCGCGCCTTCGCGACCGAGGCCGGACTGCTTGGTGCCGCCGAACGGCGCCGCCGGATCGGACACGATGCCGCGGTTGAGGCCGATCATGCCGAAGTCGAGCTTCTCGGACACGCGCAGGCCGCGCGAAAGGTCCTTGGTGTAGAGATAAGCGACCAGACCGTATTCGGTGTCGTTGGCGCGCTTGATCGCCTCGGCCTCGGTCTTGAAGGTCTGGATCGACGCGACCGGGCCGAAGATTTCTTCACGCAGCATCATGGCGTCATCGGAGACATTGGTGATGACGGTGGCCGGGTAGAAGAAGCCGGGGCCGTCCGGAACCTGACCTCCGGTCATGATCTTGGCGCCCTTGGACACCGCGTCCTCGACCAGTTCGATGACCTTGTCGCGGCCTTCCTTGTTGACCAGCGGCCCGAGCGCGACACCGTCGTCGAGGCCGTTGCCCATCTTGAGACCGCCCATCTTGGCGGTCAGCTTCTTGGCAAACTCATCGTGCACCTTCTCGTGCACATAGAACCGGTTGGCCGCGGTGCAGGCCTCGCCCATATTGCGCATCTTGGCGATCATCGCGCCGTCGATGGCCGCGTCGATGTCGGCGTCCTCGAACACCAGGAACGGCGCATTGCCGCCCAGTTCCATCGCCGGCTTGACGATGTTGTCGGCGGCTTCGTGCAGCAGCTTGCGGCCGACTTCGGTCGAGCCGGTGAACGACACCACGCGTACGCGCATGTCATGCAGCATTGCCGAGACCACCTTGCCGGACGAGCGCGACGGAATGACGTTGACGACGCCGGGCGGCACGCCGGCCTCTTCCAGCGCCGGCATCAACGCCAGCATGGTGAGCGGCGTATCCGACGCTGGCTTGAGCACGACCGGGCAACCGGCGGCGAGCGCCGGACCGATCTTGCGCGTCGCCATCGCCGCCGGGAAATTCCACGGCGTCACCAGAACAGCGATACCGGCCGGCTTGTGCTGCACGAAGATGCGCGCGCCCGACGACGGCGCCATCGACACCTGGCCATTATTGCGCACGGCTTCCTCGGCGTACCAGCGGAAGAACTCGGCGGCATAGGCAACCTCGCCGCGGGAGTCGGTCAGCGACTTGCCGTTTTCCAGCGTGATGATTTTCGCGAAGCGTTCGGCGTCGCGCATGATGACTTCATAGGCCTTGCGCAGGATTTCGCCGCGCTCGCGCGGCTTGCGGCCGGCCCAGCCTTCGAACGCCTCTTGCGCGGCGTCGACCGCGGCCTTGGCGTCCTCAACAGTGGCGCTCGCCACCGAGGCGATGGTCTTCTCGGTCGCCGGATCGATGACATCGAAGCGGCCGCCGTCGGAAGCTTTTTTCCACTTGCCGCCGATCCACAGATCGGTCGGCACATTGGCCAAGAGGTTATCGTACATGAGACTTCTCCACTTGCTCCGTTCCTTCCCGCGCAAGCGGGGACGAACGGGGGTAAAACTAACTTCCCAAACTGCGCCGCACCGTATCGACAATACGTCCCGGCGTCGGCAACACGATGTCTTCGAGAATATCGGCGGCCGGCAACGGAATATGCGGCGTCGTGATGCGCACCGGCGGCCCGTCGAGATCGTAGAAGGCCTCGTCGGCGACGATCGACACGATCTCGGCGCCCCAGCCGCACAGCCTTGGATTTTCCTCGACCGTGAACAGGCGATTGGTTTTCGCCACCGACGCAAGAATGGTCTGAGTGTCGAGCGGCACCAGCGAACGAACGTCGATGACCTCGCAATCGATGCCGTGTTCATCATGAAGCGTCTCGGCGGCGGCGAGCGCGCGCGACACCATCAGCGCCAGCGCAATAATGGTGCAGTCCTTGCCGGGACGAACGATCTTGGCGGTCCCGAGCGTGTCCAGGATCTCGCCGTCCGGAACCTCGCCTTTGGTGGCATAGAGCGACTTGTGCTCGAGAAAGATCACCGGATCGGGATCGCGTACCGCGGCCGCCAACAGGCCGATGACGTCCAGAGGCGTCGACGGCGCCACGACCTTGAGGCCGGGGATCATCATGCACCAGTTCTCGACCGACTGCGAATGCTGCGCGCCGAAGCGCGAGCCGGCGCCGTTGCCGGTGCGCACCACCAGCGGGCACTTGGTCTGCCCGTTCGACATATAGCGGGCCTTCGGGAATTCGTTGGCGATGTAGTCGAAACACACCGCGAAGAAATCCGAGAACATGATCTCCGCGATCGGCTTGAGGCCGGTCATCGCCGCGCCCATTGCCGCCCCTAAGATCGCCTGCTCCGAGATCGGCGTGTCGCGCACGCGCAAGGGCCCGAACTGCTCGTAGAGGCCGACAGTCGCCTTGAACACGCCGCCGGCCTTGGCGACATCCTCGCCGAGGAACACGACGTCGTTGTCGCGCGCCATTTCCTGCGCGATGCCGCGAATGACCGCGTCGCGATACGTTATTTCCGCCATGTCAATTTCTCACTCAATTTCGCAAAACTAGTTTCGCCATGCCCAGCCGCCATCGGCGTAGACATCGGTTGTCAGGATATCGAGCGGCGGCATCGGCGCCGCCTTGCAGGCTTCGGTCGCGTCGTCGACTTCCTTGCGCACGCTGGCGTCGATCTCGGCGATCTTGTCGTCGCTGACGCCGAACTGCTTCAGCCGCTCGCGGTAGATCTTTACGGGATCGCGCTCTTTCCATTTTTCCAGCTCGCCCTCGGGGCGATACTTGGCCGGATCGGCGCGGGAATGGCCGCTGTGGCGATAGGTCATGCACTCGATCAGCGACGGTCCCTCGCCGGCACGCGCTTTCGCAAACGCCTTCTGCGCGGTGCGGTAGACGACGTCGGCATCGTTGCCGTCGATGACGATGCGCTCCAGCCCGTAGGCCGAGGCGCGGTCGGCGGCCGGATGCTCGACCGCGGTGACGTCCTTGATCGGCGTGTATTCCATATAGAGATTGTTTTCGCAGACGAAGATCACCGGCAACTTCCACACCGCGGCGAAGTTCAACGCTTCATGGAAAGCGCCGATATTGGTGGTGCCGTCGCCGAAGAAGCAGACCGACACGTCCTTGTCGCCTTTGTACTGCGCGCGCCAGGCGGCGCCGCAGGCAATGGGAAGATGCGCGCCGATGATGGCATAGGAGCCCATCACGCCGTGCTCTTCCGAGGTCAGATGCATCGAGCCGCCTTTGCCGCGCATCAGGCCGTTATCCCTCTGCATCAGTTCGCCGAGCACCTTCTCGACCGGCACGCCGCGCGCCAGAGTATGGGCGTGGCCACGATAGGTGCAGAAGGACAGGTCGCCCTTCACCATGGCTTCGGCGAAGCCGGCGGCGATCGCCTCCTGCCCCAGCGACAGATGGCTGGTGCCCTTGACCAGATTTTGCAGGAACAGATCGAACGCGCGCTGCTCCGCGTCGCGCAGGCGCACCTGCGACCGGTATAGAGCGAGGCGCTTGTCTTCGCCGATATCGTCGTTCAAACCGGAACCGGCGGCGCCTGGCGCCCGATCGCTTGCTGTCGACATGAATGATCCTCGAAGTGTCGAAATCTGTTTTTCGGGCCGGAACTTAGCCCCGATGAACGCAAGGCCGCAACTGCCGAGTCAGCCGCGGCCTTTTCGGGATCGTGAAACTATTCTGGAATGCCGCCACCCGTCACCGCTGTGCCCACTTTGCGTTCGCGATTGAGCAGATAGAGCCCGGACGCCACCACGATCAGGCCGCCGACGATGGTCCAGAAGTGCGGAACATCGCCGAAGGTCAAGAAACCCAAGGCCGTGGTCCACACCATCTGCGTGTAGATGAATGGCGCCAGAGTCGATGCCGGCGCCAGGCGGTGGCCGCGGATCAGGAGATAATGTCCGAAGCTGCCCAACGCGCCGATCAGGACCATCAGTGCGATGATCAGGAAGCTGCTCGGCGTGGTCCAGACGAATGCGACAATCGGCAGCATGGCCAGAGCGCCGACCAGATTGGTGTAGAACAGCGTCGTCTCGCTCGAATCCGAACGTGCCAATTGGCGCGTCGAGATTGAATAGAGCGAATAGCAGACAGCGCTGCCGAGCGACAATAAGGCAGCCGGATGAATGCCGCCGAAGCCGGGACGCGTCACCAGAAGCACGCCGAAAAAGCCGACACCGATCGCGGTCCAACGCCGCCAGCCGACCCATTCGCCCAACAGCGGCCCGGACATGACCGCGACGATGAAGGGGGTCGCAAACAGAATCGACAGCGCCTCGTCGAGTTGCAGATAGCGCAGCGCGAAAAAGTTCAGCGCGGTCGACAGCAGCAAAAGCGCCGAGCGGCCAATTTGCAGCCATGGCCGGCGCGTCACCAGCAGGCCAGGCGTATTCACCGGGTTGATGAACAAAAGCGCCAGCAGGAACGCGCCGAAATAGCGCGCCCAAACCACCTGCAACGGATCCATGTAGTCGAGCAGATATTTCCCGGTCGCATCGAGACAGGAAAAAGTCGCGACCGCGCCGCACATCAGCGCAATCCCGGTCAGACGCTGGCGGCGCTGGGCGACGGCGTCGGTCAATAGGTTGCTCGCCCGCCGGAAATGTCGAAGGCCGCGCCGGTGGTGAACGAACAGTCGGCCGATGCGCAGAAAGCGGCAAGCGCCGCGATTTCCTCGACCAGCACGAACCGGCCGCGCGGAATTTTCGACAGCATGAAGTCAATGTGGCTCTGCGTCATCTGATCGAAGATCGCGGTGCGCGCCGCCGCCGGCGTGATGCAGTTGACCGAGATGTCCTTGCCGGCCGTCTCCTTGGCCAGCGATTTGGTGAGCGCGATGACGCCCGCCTTGGAGGCCGAATAGGCCGGCGCGTTCGGGTTGCCTTCCTTGCCGGCAACGGACGCGATGTTGACGATGCGGCCGTAGTTCTGCGCGACCATGCCGGGCGCTACCGCCTTGCAGCAGTGGAACGGGCCGTCGAGATTGATCGACATAACCTTGCGCCACTCCTCGATCGGGTAGTCCCAGGTCGTCGTGTTCAGGCCGGCGATGCCGGCATTGTTGACGAGGATGTCGATGCGGCCGAACAGCTTCACCGTCTGGTCGCGCGCCTTTTCGACGGCTGCGTAATCGGTGACATCGACGGCGACCGCTTCGACGCGCCCGCGTGCGCCAAGTTCCGCCGCGGTCTTTTTCGCAAATTCCAGGTCGCGATCCCAGATCGCGACCGAAGCGCCGGAATCGAGGAACCGCTCGACGATGGCGCGGCCGATGCCTTGCGCGCCGCCGGTGACGATGGCGAATTTGCCGTTGAGATCGATTTTGTTGGACATAGTCCGGCGCCCCCCACTGATTGTTTTGCTTTATGGTATCGTATAATCCGTTTGCAGGGGAAATAGCAGCCTCCCCCGTGAGATGGCAGCCATCCATCCAAGGAGTGCGTCCTTACGGACGTATCCAAGGACCGTATCGAAGCGCTGGTCACTTGTTTCCGTGGGCCTACCGATGGATGGACTGGTTCTGGCGGTTTTCCTGCTGTCGGTGTTCATCGGCGGCATCGTTTCCGGGCTGGCCGGCTTCGCCATGGGCCTGGTGGTGTCCGGGATCTGGCTGCATATCCTGACCCCGGCCCAGACCGCCGCTCTGATCGTCGGCTATGGCATTCTGGTCCAGAGCTACAGCATCTGGAAGCTGCGGCACGCCCTGAACTGGCGGACGGTCACGCCCTTCATCGCCGGCGGCGTCATCGGCGTGCCGATCGGCGCCGTGCTGCTCACCTATATGAACCCGGACTACCTGCGCACTGGCGTCGGTGTGTTGCTTGTCACCTACAGCGGCTTTTTCCTGCTGCGGCCGACGGTTCACACCGTCCGCACCGATCTCCGGGCGGATTTCGGGGTCGGCATCCTGAACGGCGTTCTTGGCGGGCTGACCGGTCTGGCCGGTCCCATCATCACCATCTGGGGTCAGTTGCGCGGCTGGAGCAAGGACGAACAGCGGGCGATCTTTCAGCCGGTGATTCTGGCCGCCTTCGTTTTGACCGCTGCATCGCTGGCGGTGACCGGTACGTTCACCATTGAATTGATCAAGATCTATCTGATGGGCCTGCCCCTGCTGGTCGCCGGCGTATGGCTCGGCCTCAAACTGTACGGTCGTCTCGACGAAGCCGCCTTCCGCAAGGTGATATTGTATCTGCTGCTGCTGTCGGGGCTGGTCCTGATCGTACCGCTGCCGATGTTTCGCTGACGACCGACTTGCTGGCGGCGCCGCGTATCGCTAGAATTGCCGCGCGGGGCCTGCGGCGGTCGCCCCGCGCTTTGAAGGCTTAACGGCCCAAGCACCGCCTCCTTCTTCGATGGAGGAGG
>JAUSBQ010000083.1 GCA_030651965.1 Pseudolabrys sp.
TTTCGCGGGAATGAACGGAGCAAGGGGCTCGGCCAGCGCAGACAAGATGGTTCACGTTGCCCTGCCTCAACGCTCGTTGTCGCCGTCGGCCGGCCGCGTGCCGTCCTCGTCTTCGTCGTCTTTCACCGGCACGGCATAGACCCCGGTCAGCCAGCGATTGAGGTCGATGTCGGAGCAGCGCTTGGAGCAGAACGGCTTGAACGCCACGTCGGTCGCCTTGCCGCAGATCGGGCAGCGCTGAAGCGCGGTCTTGCGGGCGATCTCGTTCATGGAACCATGCCCTTGACGCGCTGCGCATCTTGCGCGCGCAGTTCGGTTTTCAATATCTTGCCGTAGTTGTTTTTCGGCAGCGCGTCGACAAAAACATAATCCTTCGGCCGTTTGAAGCGGGCGATATGCGACAGACACAGCGCATCGAGTTCCGCGCGCGGCACATCGCCGACCACATAGGCCACCACCGCTTCGCCCCAGTCGGCGTCGGGGCGGCCGATCACCGATACCTCGCGCACCGCTTTGTGGGTCAGCAGCACTTCCTCGACCTCGCGCGGATAGATGTTCGAGCCGCCGGAAATGATCAGGTCCTTGGAGCGGTCCTTCAGCGTCAGGTAGCCTTCGGCGTCGAAGGCGCCGACATCGCCGGTGTGCAGAAAGCCGCCGCGCAGCGAAGCCGCCGTCGCCTCCTCGTTCTGCCAATAGCCGGCCATGACGACATCGCCGCGCACGAGGATTTCGCCGGTCTCGCCTGCTGCTACGGGCTTGTCGTCGGCATCGGCTACCATCACTTCGACGCAGGCATAGGGCTTGCCGCAGGAGGCGAGCCGCTCGCGCCAGCGCGGATGATCGCGGTCGGCGATGTCCTGCTTGGTCAGCGTCGTGATGGTCATCGGCGATTCGCCCTGGCCATAGATCTGGGCGAGGCGCGGGCCGAAGCGGTCGAGCGCGCGCAGGCAATCCTCGACATACATCGGCGCGCCGCCCCAGATGAGGGTGCGAATATTCTCGACGTTGCAACCGCCCGGTGCGTCGACCAGCCGCTTGATCATGGTCGGCGCTGCGAACATCGACAGCCGCGGCCAGTGATCGATCAGCGCGAACACTTCGTCGGGCTCGAAGCCGCCGGATTCCGGCACCACCTGCACGCCGAGCCGCGCGACATGCTGCATGATGTAGAGCCCGGAGCCGTGACTCATCGGCGCGGCGTGCAATATGGCATCGCCGGGCGAAACGGAATCGACTTCCGCGGCGTAGGCATGACTGGCGATGTTGAGATTGCGGTGGGTCAGCATCGCGCCTTTTGGTTTTCCTGTCGTGCCCGAGGTGTAGAACAGCCAAGCGAGATCGGAGCCGGCGCGCGGCACGACATCGGTGGCGTCGGCGGTCAGCAGCAGATTGTAGTCGGCGCTGCCGATAGCGATCAAGCGTTCCAGCGACTTCGGCGCATGCGGCGCGATTTCCGCGTCGATGCCGGGCGAGGCAAAGCAGACGCGCGCGCCGGAATGTTCGAGAATGTAGCCGAGCTCCGCGCCATGCAGTTTCGCGTTCGCGGGTACGGCGGCGAGGCCGGCGTGCCAGATGCCGTAGAGCAGCGCGAGATAGTCCGGCGAATTCTTGGCGGCGATGGCGACGCGGTCGCCGGGATTGAGCTTGAACCTGTCGCGCAAGCTACCTGCAATGCGCGCGGCGCGTTCGGCGAGTTGGCCATAGGTCATCACCACGCGCGTGCCGGACGCCGCTGCGGGCATGGCGGCGTGACTGAGACCGGAGCGATGGAGCCAGAGGGCGGAGTTCATTGAACGATTGTTCTATCGTTGTTAGCCGCGAATTCTGAGCGCTCCCCTCCCCCTTGTGGGGAGGGGTTGGGGGTGGGGGTCCGAGTAAAGAGCAACACCATCGCTCACTCGCTATTACCCCCCCTCCCTGACCCTCCCCCACAAGGGGGGAGGGAAAAGAAAGGCTCAAACCGCGTTGAGCCAGCCGAAGCGGATCGGATAGCCCTCGCCGCCGAGCAGCGTCATGGTTTCGTACAAAGGCAGGCCGACGACATTGCTGTAGGAGCCGACCAGCTTGACGATGAAGGTGCCGGCGATGCCCTGCGCGGCATAGCCGCCGGCCTTGCCGCGCCATTCGCCGGAGGCGAGATAAGACTCGATGTCCTCGGACGACAGCCGCTTGAAGCGCACGCGGGTTTCGACCAGCCGTTGGCGGAACGCCTCGCGCGGCGTCACCAGACAGATCGAGGTGTAGACGCGGTGGTTGCGGCCGGACAAGAGCCGCAGGCATTGCTGCGCCTCGTCGAGCAGTTCCGCCTTGGGCAGAATGCGGCGGCCGACCGCGACCACCGTATCGGCGGCGAGGATGAACGAGCCGCGCAATTCGTCGTCGAGCTTGACGTTGTTGAGCGCCACTTCGGCCTTCTCGCGGGCCAGCCGGTTGGCATAGGCGCGCGGGATTTCGCCGCGCTTGGGCGTCTCATCCACGTCGGAGGGTTTCAGCGCGTCGGGCTCGATGCCGGCCTGATTGACCAGAGCCAGCCGTCGCGGCGACCCGGAAGCAAGCACGAATTTAGGACGGCCGATCATAGGGTTCCGGTATCGAATTTTAGTGAAAAGCGCTGCGAATGCGGGCGGAAACTAGCGGAACGGGGGGTGAATCGCAAACCGCGCTCTTCTTATCCCTCCCCCACTTGGGGGAGGGATAAGAAAGATCACTCATTCCCCCCGCCTGCCCGCCCGAACCGCTTGCGGATCTGCGCCAGCAGCGAGTCCCGCACCTCGCGGTAGGCGTCCAGTCTCTGCTCGCGGCTGCCCTCGATGCCGGTCGGGTCGACGGTCGGCCAGTATTCGACGTCGGCCGCGATGGTGCGGGTGAGGTCCAGCGCCTTGTGATGCGCCGGCGGCGACAAAGTGACGATGAGATCGAAGTTGAGGCCTTCAAGGTCCTCGAGTTCCTCGAAGTCGATCGGCTTGTGGCGCGAAATGTCGATGCCGAGTTCTTCCATCACCGTGACGGCGAAGGGATCGAGGTCGCCCTTCTGCACACCGGCCGAGGCGACATAAATCGATTTGCCGAACAGTTGCCCGAACAGGCCGGCGGCCATCGGCGAGCGCACCGCATTCATGCCGCAGGCGAACAAGACGGCCTGGGCCTTTGCAGGGCGCTCTGCGGCCATCAGCGGATCACCCCTTCCAGTGCAGCACGCAGATCAGGGTGAACAGGCGGCGCGCGGTGTCGTGATCGACCGCGACCTTGTCCTTCAGACGCTCCATCAGAATCCGGGAGCCGTCGTTGTGGATGCCGCGCCGGCCCATGTCGATGGCTTCGATCTTGTCCGGCGTCGCGGTGCGGATCGCCTGATAGTAGCTGTCGCAGATCATGTAGTAGTCTTTGACGATGCGGCGCAACGGCGACAGCGAAAACAGATGCGCGACCACCGGCGTGCCGTCCTCGAGGCGGATGTCGAACACCAGCCGGTTGGCGTTGATCGACAGATGCAGCGCATAAGGCCCGCCGTCATGGCCGACCGGGGCGAAATGATTGAGTTCAAGCAGGTCGTAGATGGCGATGGTGCGCTCGTGCTCGACGTCCGGATTGGAACGGCCGATCGATTCCTCGTCGAGGGTGACCGAGACCAGACGCTGCTTCATCGCAGCCGGCGTTGGTTTGACGGGGCTCATCTGAGGTTCAGGCGGATGGCGACCGAGCGCGCATGGGCCTCCAGGCCCTCGGCCTTGCCGAGCGCCATCGCGGCGGGGCCGAGCGCGCGCAACTGATCGGGGCCGCACTTGAGCAAAGACGTGCGCTTCATGAAGTCGAGCACGCCGAGGCCGGACGAGAAGCGCGCCGAGCGCGCCGTCGGCAGCACATGGTTGGAGCCGGCGACATAGTCGCCGATCGCTTCCGGCGTATGCGCGCCGATGAAGATGGCGCCGGCATTGCGGATGCGGTCGACATATTTGTCGGCATCGGTGGCGGCGATTTCAAGATGCTCGGGGGCGATACGATCGACGAGCGCGATGGCGTCATCGAGCTTCGCCACCGTGATGATGGCGCCGAAGTCGCGCCATGACGGTGCGGCGACCGCGGCGCGCGGCAAGGTCTTCAACTGCGACTCGACCGCTTTCTCCACCTGATCGGCGAGCGAAGCATCATCGGTAATCAGAATCGATTGCGCGCTGACATCGTGCTCGGCCTGCGCCAGCAGATCGGCGGCGATCCAGTCCGGATTGCCGGTATTGTCGGCGAGGATCAAGACTTCGGACGGACCGGCGATCATGTCGATGCCGACGGTGCCGAACACCAGACGCTTGGCGGCCGCGACAAAGGCATTGCCGGGGCCGACGATCTTCGCCACGGGTTGAATCGTCTCGGTGCCATAGGCGAGCGCGGCCACTGCCTGCGCGCCGCCGAGGCGATAGACCTCGTCGACGCCGGCAAGTTTCGCCGCCGCCAGCACGAGCGGAGCAAGCTTGCCGTCCGGCGCCGGCACCACCATCACCAGCCGCTCGCAGCCGGCGACCTTGGCCGGCACGGCGTTCATCAGCACCGAGGACGGATAGGCCGCCGTGCCGCCGGGGACATAGAGGCCGACGGCTTCGATCGCGGTCCAGCGGGTGCCGAGCTCGACGCCGAGCGAATCCGTGAAGCGGTCGTCCTTCGGCTTCTGGCGGGCGTGATAGGCCTCGATGCGGTCGCGCGCGAACTTGAGCGCGTGCAGCGCTTCCGGGTCGCAGGCCGCCGCCGCCGCGTCGATCTCGGCGGCGCTGACGCGCAAGGTGGCCGCGGTCAGTGCGAGGCGGTCATATTTCGCGGTGAGCTCGATGAGGGCTTTGTCGCCGCGCGCCTGCACGTCGGCGATGATGCCACGCACGGCCTGCTCGACGTCCGGCGCGGCCTCGCGCTTGGCCGCGAGGAAGGCCCGGAAACGGGCTTCAAAGTCCGGGTCGGTGCTGTCGAGGCGAATGGGCATATCAGGTCAATGGCGCGCAGCGGCGGGAACGTCAACCTTGGGCCGCGGCAGGCCTTAAGCTTTGTCGGCGCCGGCGTGGTCCGGGCATTTGGTCGCCGTCCAGACCGGGCCGAGATCGACCAATTCGGCCTCCAGGCACTCGACGTCGAGGCGGAGCACCGCTCCCCCTGAGAAGATCAGCGAGACGACGCCGGACGGACTGTCGGTCTCCGCGAATTCGACCGCCAACAGATTGAGGACGGCGTCCTTGCCGGCCGGGTCCAGGCTGCGGCATTTGCAGGACTGGACGCGCTCGAAGCGCAAAGCGGAGCGCCGTCGGCGGTATTCCGGCTTGTCCGTCTGGGCGCTTTCCCAGTCGAAGCGGTTGAGCGCCACCACCACCCGGTGTTCGCCCGGCCGCCACAGAACGTCGGCAACCTTGACGACCGCATCCTGAAGATGGGTCGACACCACCTCGAGGTCCTCTTCATCGAGGACGGCGAATTTCAACTGGTCCAGTGCCTGGCTCATGACGTCGTCGCTCCCGTCCCAAAAGCTAAGGACGCGACCGCGCAGCCGCAAGGTGCTGCATCGCTTGCGCGTCAAAATGCCGGCGCCATGCCGGCCGCCGTCCAGCGCGGCCGGGTGGCAGGGGCGGTGAGGAAGTCGAGGAAGGCCTGCGCGGCTTGCGTTTTCGTCGAGCCGGCGTGAATGGCGGCCGAATACATGTTCTGGAAGTTCAGGTCGCCCGGCAGCGGGCCGAGGATGGTGACGCCTTTCACCGGCAGGGCCTCGCTGATCAGCGTGGTGGCCAGCGCGGCGCGGCCTTCGGCGATCGCGCCGGCAACGTCGTAGCCGCCTTTGCACAGCACCGCCTTGGCGTTGATCGCATCGGCGATGCCGAGCTTTTCGATCAACGCCGCGAACATGATGCCGCCGGAGCCGCCGGCCTTCGGGTCGGTCCAGGCCACCGAGGGGGCGTCGAGCAGCGCCTGCTTGAAAGCCTCCGGCGTGGAGATGTCAGGCTTGGGCGCGCCGTCGCGGACAATGACGCCGGTGACGGTCGAGGCGAGGTCGACGGCGCTGCCGGGTTTCACCAGATTGAGCTTGCCCAGCGCGGCAATGGCGGACTGCGACAGCAAAATGAGATCGGCCGCCTCGCCGTTCCTGATGCGCTCGCTCTGGGCGCCGACGGTGCCGAAGTTCAGGTCGAGCTTGATGCCGCTTTCGCGCTCGAACTCGGCGCCAAGCGCCACCGCCATGACCTTCACGGCGCCGGCGGACATGATTTTGATGTCGGCCGTCACAGCGTCAATCCCTCAGGAACTGATGCGCTCGATCACCGCGCCGCAGCGCGACAGCTTTTCCTCGAGGCGCTCGAAGCCGCGGTCGAGATGATAGACGCGGTTGACCATGGTCTCGCCTTCGGCGGCCAAGGCCGCGATCACCAGCGACACCGAGGCGCGCAAGTCGGTGGCCATCACCGGCGCGCCGTGCAGGCGCTTGACGCCTTCGATGGTCGCGGTCTCGCCGTCGAGCGTGATGCGGGCGCCGAGGCGGGCCAGTTCCTGCACATGCATGAAGCGGTTTTCGAAAATCGTCTCGGTGATGTGCGAGGTGCCCTTGGCGAGCGTCATCAGCGCCATCAACTGCGCCTGCAAATCGGTCGGGAAGCCGGGGAACGGCGCGGTCGTCACATCGACCGGCTTGAGGCCGGAGCCGTTGCGGGCGATGCGGATGCCGTCATTGGTCGGCGTCACCGTGGTGCCGGTCTGCGCCAGAACGTCGAGCGCCGATTGCAGCAATTCCGGCCGGGTGTGCTGCAACAGCACGTCGCCGCCGGTCATCGCCACGGCCATTGCATAGGTGCCGGTTTCGATGCGGTCCGGCAAAACCGCGTGGCGCGCGCCGTTTAGCTTGGCGACGCCCTCGACAACGAGACGAGACGTCCCGATGCCAGTGACCTTGGCGCCCATCTTGTTGAGGCAGTCGGCGACGTCGCCGATTTCCGGCTCGCGCGCCGCGTTGTCGATCACCGTGGTGCCGCGGGCGAGCACCGCCGCCATCAAGGCGACATGGGTG
>JAUSBQ010000185.1 GCA_030651965.1 Pseudolabrys sp.
GCGAGCTTTCGTTCTTGCGAAACACCACGGCGCATTCGGCCTTGCGGGTGATGCCGCTGACCTTGCGAAACACGACGCCCGGTATGTGTACGTTGGTGAGCGGTTGCGACAGCACGCTAAGACCGACGCCGGCGCCGACCAGAGTCATCACCGAGAAGATATCCGGCATCCGCTCGACGATGTTCAGCGACGTGCCCAGCGGACTGATCGCGGAAATATTGCCGCCGCCGAAGCCGACCTCCATCTCCAGCGACACCGCGACAAACGATTCGTCGACCACCATCGCCGGCGTGATCTGCTTGCGCGCGGCCAGCGGGTGCTTCGCCGGGATCGCCAGGAAGAACGGCTGGCGGTCGACGACAAAGCCGTTGAGGCCGGACGGATAGCGTTGCGGCGCCGCGGTGAAGCCGACATCGAGCGAGCCTTCGGTCAGCCCCTTGAACTGTTCGAAGGTCAGCGCGCGGCGCAACTGCACCGAAACGCCCGGGTTCATCTTTCGGAATTCCATCGCCAGCGACGACACCAGGCCGCTGCACCCGGCCGAGAAGATGTAGCCGACGGCGACCGAGCCGACGTCGCCGCGCGCGGCGCGCCGGCCGATCAGTTCGGCGTGCGCCGCCTGCTTGAGCGTCGCATAGGCTTCGACCAGGAAGCGGGTGCCGAGCGAGGTCAGCGCCACCGCGCTCTTGGTGCGGCGGGTGAACAGTTGCGCGCCGAGCAGCGTCTCCAGCGCGCCGATCTGGTGACTGAGGGTCGGCGCCGCGATGTTCAGGCGCGTGGCGGCGCGGCCGAAATGCAGTTCCTCGGCGACCGCGGTGAAATAGCGCAGGTGGCGTAGTTCCATGACGGGGATTATGAGATGAAACCTCATAAAACGCCAGAACGCCGCTAATGACTTCTCGTGCGCGGCGGCCGATCTTCAACGGTGAGTTGCTCAAGGCCGGCGATCTTCGGCACGGCATCGCCCGGTAACATGCAGCGCGAGTTTCAATCCCAACGAGCCAAGGCAAATGAAGTCAATGCATACCAGGCCGCCGGCGATGAAATCCGCGAATAAAGTGGCGCGCAAGCCGGGCCACAACGTCGTCAAACTCGTCACCAAGAAGACGGCGTCGATCGCGTCTGGCGCCGCCGCGGATTTGGCGGCCGAGCGCGCCATCAAGGGCGGTGCGGACGATGCGCGGGTGAAAGAGGCGATGCGTCTGGCGCAGGCGTTCCTCGCCATCGAAGATCCCGGCGCGCGCGCCGCCCTGGTCGCGCTCGCCGAGCGGCTGATCAGCTATGACTGGATCCGCAAGGTGAAGTGACGGCTCGGGCCCGCGCCGCGAACGCCCGACGCGTCGTCGCAACGGTAAATGCATTCTTAATTCTGGAACAATGCAAACGCTTGGCGCAGGTCGTCGCCCGCGATTGCGCGGCGCGCGCGTATTGCCGTTAAAAAGCGTGGTTAAAAAACAGGGTTAAGAGCCACTTAAGGATTTGCTGCCATCGTCCTCGCATGTTCACCCGTCGCTTCGGCGAACGACGGAGTTTTTGCGAGGGATGCCGGCATGATGTGTACGCGTTCAAAGATACTGATCCTGGCCACGGCCGCGGCCGCGTCGCTCACCGCCGGCGCCGCGCGCGCCGCCGATTACGCGCAGCCGCAGCCTTGCTACGACCCCGCTCTCATCGCTTCCGGCCGCGCGCCTTACGGCGCGGTACCCTGTTATGTGCCGCCGCCGGTGGTCGAGGAATTCTCAAGCTGGTATCTGCGCGGCGACATCGGCTTCAGCAATCAAAGCGTCCGCAGCATCTCCAATCGCAACTATGCCAATTATGATTCGGTCGTGAACATCGACCGCAGCTTCGATGCCGCGCCGCTGTTCGGCATTGGCATCGGCTATTACTTCAACGACTGGCTGCGCTTAGACATCACCGGCGAATATCGCGGCAGGGCGAATTTCCACGGCCTCGACATCGGCTACAACCCCGCGCCGAATGACGATGTCTACACCGGCAGCAAGTCGGAATTGACATTTATGGCCAATGCCTATTTCGACCTCGGCACCTGGTACAATTTCACGCCCTTCGTCGGCGCCGGCGTCGGCATCAGCCGGAACACCATCAGCAGTTTCAGGGACACGTCGGCGAGCTTCAACAGCACCGCTTACGCCGACGCGGCCAGCAAATGGAGCTTTGCCTGGGCGGTTCACGCCGGCGTTGGCTACAAGCTGACCAAGAACGCAACGATTGAATTTGCCTACCGTTATATCGATCTCGGCAACGCCGAGTCCGGCAATATCACCAATTATGTTGGCGTGACTGGCGGTCCTTACGAATTCAAGCGCCTGACCTCGCACGATTTAAAGGTCGGCCTGCGATTCAATTTCGACGGCTTCGGATCCAGCGCGCCGGCTTATTACGCGCCGGCGCCGGTCTATCAGGCTCCCGTCTATCAAGCGCCGCCGCCGGTCTATCAGCCGGCGCCGGTTTATGTGCAGCCGCCGCTGCGCAGCAAAGGCTGAGGACACGCGAAGAGGGCGGTGCGGTTTGGTTAACCGCTCGCCGGTATGGTGAAAAAACGTGGTTAAACGCCGCTTAACTTAAATGCGGCATTGTTCAAGTACGGCGTAGTGAAGGAAACGAGTCATGAGTCTGTTGCGGAAGCCGGTCATCGGCGGTGCGGCGTTTGTCGCGGCAATGGTCGGCGCATTATCCTGCGCGTCGGCCGCGGATATGCCGGGCAATCCACCGCTGTCGCTGCCCGCGCCGAGCCGCCCGCTGCACCGGGTCGAAGTCGCCTCCGGCTGGTATCTGCGCGGCGATCTTGGCTACCGCATGGGCCGTCTCAACAGTGCGCAGCCTGCGCCTGGTTTCGCCGCCCCGACCGACGACAAGATGGGCAACAGCATCGTTGCCGGCCTCGGCGGCGGCATCAAGACCGAATGGCTGCGCACCGACGTCACCATCGATTTCGCGACCCCGATGAAATACGAGGCGCCGCTCGGCGGCACGTCGGCCAAGGTCTCGGCAACCACGTTCCTGTTCAACGGCTATCTCGACCTCGGCACCTGGTATCGCGCCACGCCCTATATCGGCGCCGGCGCCGGCACCGCGCGCATGAGCGTATCTGATTACACCTCCACGGCGCTGCCGCCGTTCACCGGCGACACCGCGCGCACCAGATGGAATTTCGCCTGGGCCGGCATGGCCGGCGTCGCCTACGCCATCTCGCCCAACACGATGGTCGACCTCGGCTATCGCTACATCAATTTCGGCGACGTCACGACCGGCAGCGACGTTTTCGGCAGCATGACGTTGAAGCAAATCGCCGCGCATGAAGTGCGGGTTGGCCTGCGTTGGAGTTTCGATGACCTGTCCATGGCGCGGTAAACGACACGGCGGCGCGGCGAGGGCCGGCCTGACGGCCGCCGCCCTGCTTGTGGCTTTGCCGCATGGTCATGCGCTGGCCGCCGACTGGGTGGACCACGCGCTGCGCGGCTCGTTCACGTCGCCGGCGCCGGTGCGCTGGGACGGTATCAATTTCGGCGTCGGCGTCGGCGTGTCCAACTTTAACACCTACTTTGGCAACGGCACTAGCTCGCAGGTCGCCTACATGCTGCCCACGACCACGAACGAAAACGAGAATCGT
>JAUSBQ010000108.1 GCA_030651965.1 Pseudolabrys sp.
GCCGGCAAGAACCGGGTGGGGCCGAGCATGGCCGGGATCGTCGGGCGCAAGTCCGGCACGGTGGAGGGTTTCCGCTATTCGGCCGCCAACAAGAACGCCGACATCACCTGGACGCCCGAGGTGCTGGAGACGTACCTCACCAACCCGAAGGCGGTGGTGCCGGGCACCACCATGGCCTATGTCGGGCTGCGCAACGCCACCCAGCGGGCCGACCTGATCGCCTATCTGGTGAGCCTGAAATAGCCATGGCCTATCGGCTGTTCACCGCCAACCGCAACTATTCCTCCTGGTCGCTGCGGCCGTGGATCGCGATGAAGGCCGCCGGCATTGCTTTCGAGGAAATCGTCATTCCGCTTTACCTGCCGGGCAGCGCCGAGGCGATCCAGAAATATTCGCCGGCCGGCAAGGTGCCGATCCTGATCGACGGCGACGACACGATCTGGGAATCGCTCGCCATACTCGAGCATCTGGCCGAACGTTTTCCCGACGCGAAGCTGTGGCCGGCCGATCGCCGCGCCCGCAGTTACGCGCGCGCCGCCGCGACCGAGATGCATGGCGGCTTCCAGCCTTTGCGCCAGCACTGCACGATGAATCTGTGGCTGCCGGTCAAGGCGCGGCCGCAGCCGCCGGAGGTGCTCGCCAACGTCAGGCGTATCGAGACGCTGTGGGCCGATTGCCGCGCCCGGTTCGGCAAGAACGCGGAAAGAGCCGGGCCGTTTCTGTTCGGCGCCTTCGGCGCGGCGGATGCCATGTATGCCCCGGTGGTGGCGCGCTTGCACACTTACGGTCTGCCGGTCGGGCCCGATACGCGCGCCTATATGGACGCGGTGATGGCGCTGCCGGCCTGGCGCGAATGGTATGACGCCGCGATGAAAGAGACCTGGGTGATGCAACACAACGAGCCGGACTGGCCGCTGGTGCGCGGCATTTAGGTTTCCGCACGGCAGCGCTGCGCCCGGACGATTGCGCCGAACCAAAGTTCCCTTCGAGCGTTGGAAAGCGTAAGTCTACCTGCCTCGCGGCGGGCGGGCCTCGCATTTTCGTCGCCGGAACAGGCCAAGCAGCGCGCATGAAGTCCGAACCCGGTCAATTCAAGTTCAAACCCGGTCAGAATGTCTGGCGTGTCAGCCGCAGCGAACGCGCCGCCATGCTGGTCGACGGCGCCGATTATTTCGCCGCCATCCGCAGCGCGATGCTCAAAGCCCAGCGCTCGATCATGATCGCCGGTTGGGACATTCATAGCCATGCGCGGCTGGTCGGGCCCTCCGGCGAGGCCGAGGACGGCTTTCCGGCGCCGTTTGCCGAATTCCTCACCGCGCTGGTGGCGCGCCGGCCGGAATTGCAGATCCGCATTCTGCTGTGGGATTTCTCGGTGCTGTACGCCGCCGAACGCGATCCGTTCCCGGCCATGACCTTGCGCTGGAACACGCCGCACAATATCCACTTCGCGCTCGACGACTGCGTGCCGATCGGCTCGTCCCAGCACCAGAAGCTGGTCATCGTCGATGACGCGGTCGGCTTCAGCGGCGGCCTCGATATTACCATACGGCGTTGGGACACCAGCGCGCATACGATCGACGATCCCAAGCGCGTCGATCCCAGTGGCAAGCCTTATCCGCCGTTCCACGACGTGCAGATGGTCGTCGACGGCGAGGCGGCAAGCGCGCTCGGCGACCTGATGCGCGAGCGCTGGCGCGGCGCCGCCTATGAGAGCGTGCCGCCTCACACCGGCGGCGGCGATTGCTGGCCCGACGGCGTCGAGCCCGATTTCATCGATTCCAACATCGCCATTTCCCTCACCCAGCCGCACTATGACGACCAGCAGGAAGTGCGCCAGGTCGAGGCCCTGTTTTTCGACATGATCGATGCCGCCGAACGCACGATCTACATCGAGAACCAGTTTCTCACCGCGCTGCCGATCGCCGAGCGGCTGGCCAAGCGCCTGCGCGAGCGCCCGGAGCTTGAAGCGCTGATCATCTCGCCACAGACGCATGTCTCCTGGCTGGAGGTGCGGAGCATGCTCGCCGGCCGTGCGCGCTTTGCCGCCGTGCTCAAGGAGGCCGGTGAGCGGGTCTGGCTCTGTTATCCGCAGATCGAGCAAGGCGAGACAACGGTCCGCACCATGATTCATTCCAAGGTGATGATCGTCGACGACAAGATTCTGCGCATCGGCTCTGCCAATCTCAACAACCGCTCGATGGGCACCGATACCGAATGCGACCTGACCGTCGTCGCCGGCAATGACAGCCAGCGCGGCAGCATCGTCGCCATGCGCAATCGCCTGATGGCGGACCATTGCGGCGCGTCGGCCGATGAGGTCGCGGTGGCGGTGGCGCAGCACAAAGGCTCGTTGATCGAGGCGGCCCGCGTTCTGGGCCGCAACGGCCACTGCCTGCGCGATATCGTCGACGATACGAACACCTCGCCCGAGGCCTTCGCCCTGATCGCCGGCATTGCCGATCCTGAAAAGCCGATCGGCGCCGAGGAATTCGTCAGCGGCATGCTTGGCGGTTTCGTGCCCACCCGCGATCTTTCAACTGTTCTGAAGGTGATCGCGGCGGGGTTTGTCGTGGTCGTGCTGGCGCTGATCTGGCAGTTCGTGCCGCTGGCGCGGCCCGACGCCGTGCGTGAAATGCTGGCCGATCTCCACGGCAATTGGCTGGCGCCGTTCATCGTCGTCGCCACCTTTATTATCGCCGGCTCTCTGATGTTTCCGGTCACCGTGTTGATTGCCGCCACCGCCGCTGCCTTCGGGCCGTGGCTCGGCTTTGCCTATGCCGGCGTCGGCGCCATGGCCAGCGCGCTGGTCACCTACGGCATCGGCGCGGCGCTGGGCAAACGCACGTTGCGCGATCTTCTCGGGCCAAGGCTGAACCGCGTGCGCCAGCGCGTCGCCAAACGCGGCGTCATCGCCGTGGCGGCGATCCGGCTGGTGCCGGTCGCGCCGTTCACGGTGGTCAATCTCGCCGCCGGCGCCAGTTCGATCCCGGTGTTCGACTACATGGCCGGCACCTTCATCGGCATGCTGCCCGGCATGATCATGATCTCGGCGGTCGGCAACCAGTTCGCCCGCATCATGACGAATCCGACGCCGCTCGATCTGGCCTTGCTCGCCGCCGCCGTCGCCGGCTGGGTGGCGCTGTCGATCGGCGTGCAGGTGGCGATGTCGCGTTACTGGAGCCCGGGCCGGTGAGGGCGGACAAAGCGACGTCCATCCGCGTGATGACCTGGAACATCCACGGCACGTTCGGACGCAACCCGCGCTTCGACCTGATGCGCGTCGTCGAACTCATTCGCCGCTGGGACCCCGACATCGTCGCCTTGCAGGAAGTCGACTCCCGGCGCGCGCTCGCCGACGGCACCAACCCCTTCGAGTATCTCGCCAGCGCGGTCGGCATTTACGGCATCGGCGCCAAATCCCTGACAGGGGC
Organism: Pseudolabrys sp.; assembly: GCA_030651965.1. Classification (GTDB taxonomy): domain Bacteria; phylum Pseudomonadota; class Alphaproteobacteria; order Rhizobiales; family Xanthobacteraceae; genus Pseudolabrys. Next base: position 3,432 of record JAUSBQ010000108.1, read on the forward strand.
CGACGGCGATTACGGGCAGATCTTGATCAGCCGCTTTCCGATCACCTCGCATGCGATCCGCGACATTTCCTTCGGCGAGCGCGAGCCGCGCCGCGCCATCCGCGCCGTGGTGGCGACACCGCACGGCCCGCTGATCGTCGTCGCCACCCATCTGGGCTTGAGCATCCATGAACGGCGTCATCAGGCCGCGCTCTTGACCGAACTGGCGAGCGGCGATGCGCCGGCGGTGGTGATCGGCGATTTCAACGACTGGTTCTGGCCGGGCTCGGTGCGCGCCGTGCTGACCCGCGTCTTGGGCGAGCGTACGAGATTCCGCACCTTTCCCTCGGCCTTTCCGCTGCTGCGCCTCGACCGCATCTATTGCCGGCCGCGCGGCGCGCTGCTGCGCAGCTTCATCGACCGCGGCGCGCGGGGCCTGTCCGACCATCTGCCGGTTATCGCCGATCTGGTTCTACCAGGGGCAGTGCAGGGAGTTGGCGACGCGGTCCCGGTCGGGCGACGTAAAGCAAAGACCGACACAGAGGTGGGTAATTCCGGATGCTGACGCAAAAGCGAAAGCCCGGCGCGTGGGCGCCGGGCTTTGCTTTAGGCTTTCTGGTCGCTCGCGGGAAAACCCGCGGCTGACTCAGTTGTCGATGGCTTCCTTCACGGAATCCTTCATGCCGCCGATCGTGTTCTGGACCTTGCCCTTGATCTGATCGGCCTTGCCTTCGGTCTCAAGCTTGGTGTCGCCGGTAACCTTGCCCGTGACTTCCTTCACTTTACCCTTGGCCTGCTCGTAGCTGCCTTCAATGCGATCTTTGTTCATGGGGGTACCTTTCTTGTTGCGAAACTCACCACGATAACGCCCACCGGCGTCTTCCGTTCCGCATTGCAATATCGCCCGAAATGCGACCATTTGCGTCACGGCGGGCGTATCTGAAACGTGTCGGAATAGACAGCGCCGGCGAGGTCGTCGCCGGCGCCGCTGTTTCAATCGCTCCGCTGAGCCAGATTACTTCGCCTGGGGCTTCGCGTTCGGATCGGCAGGGCTCGTTGCGGCCTGGCCGGTGGTAGCGGTTGGCGGATTCATTGCCTTGCCGCCGCTCTTCACCTGAGAGTCATTGGACTGCGTGCCGCTCTGCATGGCGTCGCCGCTCTGAGCCGGGCGGGCATTCGGATCGGCCGGGCTCTGGCCCGCCGCGCTATTCGCACCGGCGTTGGTCTGACCCGTGGTCGACGCCTGGCCCTTCTGCATCGCGGTGCCCGGCTTCTGCGAGCCGCTCGTTGCGCGGCCGTCATCGCTCGGGACGGCATTCAAGTTGCTCGGGCTGACCGTGTTGTTCGAAGGCGTGGTCGTGGTCTGCGCGTTGGCGACCGAAAGGCCGGCGATCAGCGCGGCGACGGCGGTCATGGTGGCGAATGTCTTCATGGCTATTTCTCCTTGGCGGTTTGTTTCATTGGTTGTTGTGTCAACACTTGGAAACAACCGGTCGCCTCGGCCATCGTTCCGGGAACACGACACTTTGATTACTATGTCGCAGTGTGCGGCGCGGAACATTGTTCCGCGCCGCACCGCATCATGCGTTAAGCGTCGAGGATCGCGACGATCTCATGCGTGCGCGGATCGAGGACGAGGACCTGGTCGCCGACCAGAATGTAGTCGTAGCCGCGCCATTCCGGATAGATGACAAAGACTTCACGCGGCAACGGATAGTAGCGCACGCTCGACGGCACGCGCGTGCCGATGCTGATCGACACGCCGAGCGTGACCGGCTGCACCTTCTGCTGACGGATCACCGTGGTGATCTGGCTGCGCTGCTCGGTCGACAGACGTGCCGCCGCGCCAGCGCTTTGGTCGGTGGTCGAGGGTTGGGCAGCGGCGGGCGCCGCCTTGTTGGCGTCGGTTGCCTTGCTGGCATCGGGCGTCTTGGTGTCGGTCGCCTTTGAATCGGCGGCCTTTGCATCGACAGCCTTGCCGGTGTCGGCGGTGCCCTTGATCTCGGCCTTGCCGGCGGCGGCAGGCGGAACTTTCATGTCGGCTTTGCCGCTGGCGTCGGCTTTCGGCGTCTGTGCGGTGGTCGCCGGTTTGGTTGTTGCGCCCGGGGCAATTTTTTCCGCCGGCGCTTTTTGCAGCGCCGAAGGCGCGGGCTCGGCAGGCGGCTGTGAGGGCGTCTGCGCCAACGCTGTGCCGGCCCCTAACATGAGCACGACGGCAGCGGTGGAAAGAAGGGAAGTCCGTTTCATCGCAATCTCCTTTGATACCGCCCCGGCATCTATGCATCGAGTGAACGTTACCGCGGCGCGTCCGTTCCATTTCGAGACGCGACGGCGTTCAAGCGCCGTTCATCGGTTTCCGTTGCGACGAAATTCAGCGCGCGGCGGCGGTGATGACGATCTCGACCAGATGCGGCGGTTCGAGATCGACGCCGAGGCAGGCGCGCATCGGCGGATTGGCGCGGTCGACCCACTCGTCCCAGGCCTTGTTCATCTCGGTCTTCTGCGTGATGTCCGCGACATAGACGATGGCCGAGAGGATGCGGCTCTTGTCGCTGCCGGCCATCGCCAGGCTCTCGTCAATGCGCTTGAGCGCGTTGACGGTCTGCGCGTAGAGCCCGGGCGGCGCGGGATCGGGCGTGACGGCGACCGTCAGCACCAGTCCGTCATGGACGACGGCGCGGCTGCGGGTCGGGGTCAGGCCTGGAAAGCGGGTGATCATGGGCGGGCTCCTTCGAATACCGGTTCGGCTTCAAGCCTAGCCCAGCCGGGACGGCGTTTCCTAAAGTCCCCCGGCGCGCCATAGTGGCTCCCACAGGGATTCGACGGAGGTTTCGCGTGGCGCAGATCGGCACTCAGATCGACATAAACGCGGCGGAATTCCGCGCCAATGCCGGGCGGATGCGGGCGCTGGTCAAGGAACTGCAGGCGAAACGGGCGGAGGCGGCCTTCGGCGGCAATGAGCGCGCCCGCGAGCGCCATGTCGGCCGCGGCAAGCTGCTGCCCCGCGACCGGGTGATGAACCTGATCGACCCCGGCTCGCCGTTTCTCGAACTGTCGCCGCTCGCCGCCAACCGCATGTATGACGACGCCATTCATGGCGCCGGGCTGATCACCGGCATCGGCCGTGTCGAGGGCCGCGAATGCATGATCGTCTGCAACGACTCGACCATCAAAGGCGGCACCTATTATCCGCTGACGGTGAAGAAGCATCTGCGCGCCCAGGAGATCGCGCGCGAGAACAGGCTGCCGTGCATCTATCTGGTCGATAGCGGCGGCGCTAACCTGCCGCACCAGACCGAAGTCTTTCCCGACCGCGAGCATTTCGGCCGCATCTTCTACAATCAGGCGACCATGTCGGCGATGCGCATTCCGCAGATCGCCGTGGTGATGGGCTCGTGCACCGCCGGCGGCGCCTATGTGCCGGCGATGTCGGATGAGAGCATCATCGTCAAGAACCAGGGCACCATCTTTCTCGGCGGTCCGCCTTTGGTGAAGGCCGCGACGGGTGAGGTGGTCAGCGCCGAGGACCTCGGTGGCGCCGACATTCACGCGCGCAAGTCCGGCGTCGCCGATCATCTGGCGATGGACGATCATCACGCGCTCAGCCTGGCGCGGCGCATCGTGGCCAATTTGAACGTCAAGAAGTCGCCCGACATTCCGCTGACCGCGCCGCGCGATCCCTTGTTCGACATCAACGAGCTCGACGGCATCGTGCCGGTCGACCTCAAGAAGCAATACGACATCCGCGAAGTGATCGCCCGGCTGGTCGACGGCTCCGAGTTCGACGAGTTCAAGCAGCTTTATGGCACCACTTTGGTCACCGGCTTCGCCCGCCTGCATGGCATGCCGGTCGGCATTCTCGGCAATAACGGCATTCTGTTTTCCGAGAGCGCGCTGAAAGCCGCGCACTTCATCGAGCTGTGCAGCCAGCGCCGCATTCCGCTGCTGTTCATGCAGAACATCGTCGGCTTCATGGTCGGCCGCGAATACGAAGTCGGCGGCATCGCCAAGGACGGCGCCAAGATGGTGACGGCGGTGGCGAGCGCGCAGGTGCCGAAGGTGACGCTGATCCTCGGCGGCTCCTATGGCGCCGGCAATTACGGCATGTGCGGCCGCGCGCACGGCCCGCGTTTCCTGTTCACCTGGCCGAACTCGCGCATCTCGGTGATGGGCGGCGAGCAGGCGGCCTCGGTGCTGGCGACCGTCAAGCGCGACAATATCGAGGCGGGCGGCGGCGCGTGGTCGGAAACCGAGGAAGAGGATTTCAAGGCGCCGATCCGCGAGCAATACGAGGAAGAGGGGAATCCCTATTACGCCACCGCGCGGCTGTGGGACGACGGCATCATCGCGCCGAGCGAAACGCGGCGCGTGCTGGCGCTGGCTTTTTCCGCCGCGCTCAACGCGCCGGTGCCGGAGACGCGGTTTGGCGTGTTTAGGATGTGAGGGGGCAGTCCTTCCCGATCGGCTCATGATAATTGTCGGGTATGCGCCAATCCCATCTCCGTCATGGCCGGGCTTGTCCCGGCCATCCACGTCTTGCTTGCTGCCTTCGGACGAGAAAGACGTGGATGCCCGCAACAAGTGCGGGCATGACGAAGGCGCTCCACGCAGGCTACGATTAAGTCATGCCCTCCGCCTCCAAAAAACCGCCCGGCCACGATTGGGAAGTCTTCGTCGTCTATTTTGATGGCGAGGACGATAGCATACAGGTCGCCGGTTGCTGGACCCCGGAGGAGGCGATTGCGCAGGCGCGCGATGCGCTGAACGCGTACGCCAAGAGCGACGACGACAAAGACCAGTTCGAGATCGTAGCGATCGTCCGCTCGGACGCGGCGATCTAGACAGCTCTCGGCCTCATGGTGAGGAGCGCTCCGCAGGAGCGCGTCTCGAACCATGTGGCCGCCCCATCCTTCGAGACGCGGCCTTCGGCCGCTCCTCAGGACGAGGGCGGGTGGCGTCTGGCCCAAATTTCGTTAGTTTTGCTATACTGTGTTCATGTCGCTCAAAGTCGAAAAGCGGCCCGGCGCTGATTGGGCGATCTACTACATGGACATCATTGACGGTGACCGGGAATGCATGGCCGTCTTCGGCTGCGCGACGCCTGAAGAGGCTATCGCGGAGGCGCGTTATTCCCTAAACGCAAATTGCGAGTCCGACGAAGAGAAGGACTGGTTCGAAATCCTGGCCGTTGTCCGACGGGGCGTCGATGTTGATGTGAAACTTTAGAAGTAAGGACTCGGAGCCCTTGATGCCATTCAAATCCGCCCTCATTGTCGGCGCGGGCTCAGGCCTGTCGGCTTCGCTCGCGCGCACATTCGCCGCCGCCGGCATGAATGTCGCGCTGGCTGCGCGGTCGGCCGCCAAGCTCGCCGAATTCGCCGCTGCAACGAACGCGCGCACTTATAATTGCGATGCCGCCAAACGCGACGAGGTCGAGGCGCTGTTCGCGCAGCTCGACACTGAGGGCAACGCGCCCGACGTCGTCGTCTACAATCCGAGCTACCGCGTGCGCGGCCCGCTGATCGAACTCGATCCGGCCGAGGTCGAGAAGACCATTGCCATCTCCGCCTTCGGCGGCTTCCTGGTGGCGCAGGCGGCGGTGAAACGCATGCTGCCAAGAACACAACAAGGACTTGCTCACGGCGCGCTGCTGTTCACCGGCGCTTCCGCCAGTGTGAAGGGCTATGCGCAGTCATCCGCCTTCGCCATGGGCAAGTTCGCGCTGCGCGGCTTGGCGCAAAGCCTGGCGCGCGAGTTGGGGCCGCAGGGCATTCACGTCGCCCACTTCGTCATTGACGGCGGTATTCGCAGCGCGCGCCGGCCCGAGCCCGCCGACCGGCCGGACTCGATGCTCGATCCCGATGCCATCGCGCAGTCTTATCTGCAAGTGCTGCAACAGCCGCGCAGCGCCTGGTCTCAGGAAATAGAGTTGCGGCCCTGGGTCGAGAAATTCTGAGCCTTCTTGGCTCGCCCGCTTCGCGCGTGCTAGACGGCCTGCATGACACAGCCAATCGATGCCGCCGACCTTAAAGACCTGGTGCCGACCGGCACCTTGCGCGGCGGCGTGGTCGTCGCCCCGGTGGCGTCGGCGTTGTTCGCGGTCAAGGATGCGCAAGGCAACGCCGCCGGCGTCACCGTCGACCTGCTGCGCGCTTTCGCGGACACGCTTCATGTGCCGCTTGAGATCAAGCTGTTTTCCAATTCGGGCCAGGCGACCGATGCGGTCGCGTCCGGCGCGTGCGACATTTCCTTCATGCCGCGCGACGCCACCCGCGAAGGCCTCATCGCCTTCGGCCCGGCCTATTTCTTCATCGCCTCGACTTTTCTGGTGCCGGCCGGCTCGGCCATTCAGTCGATCGAGGAGGTCAACCGCGCCGGCGTGCGCATCGTCGCCATCGCCAACACCACGACCGGGCGCAGCGCCGCGCGCACAGCGCCGCTGGCGAGCGTCGAGGAAGTCGCCGGCGTCGATCTGATGACGGCGCGGGCGCAGAAAGGCGAGGGCGATGCCTTCGCGCTGTCGCATGACTCGTTTGTCGGCATGCTGCCGCAGGTGCCGGGCGCGCGCGTGCTGCCCGGCAATTTCCAGCAGACCGGCATCGGCATCGCGGTGCCAAAGGGAAAGCCCGGCGCGCTGCGGCTGGCGACGCGGCTGCTGGAAGACGCCAAGACCTCAGGCCTGGTGCGCCGCGCGCTCGACGCCGCCGGTTTCAAGGATGCGCCGGTGGCGCCGTAGCACTGGCTGCTTTCCCCGGACGCGGTGCGCCACGGAGTGGCGCGCCGCCGATCCGGGGTCTTTCCAAACTCAGAAATTGGAACGGTCCCGGTTCTGCGGCGCATCGTTACGCTTCGCGCACGCTGCGCCGCGCCCGGGACACGAAAGCTATATCCTCACCACCACATTGCCGATGGCGCCTTTTTCCACGGCCTCGTGCGCGGCGGCGATGTCGGAGAGCGCGTAGGTCGGCTGGGCCACCCGGTTGATGAGCTTGCCCTGTTCCAGCGCGCTGGTGATGCCGGCAACGGCGCGGGCGCGCTCGGCGTCGTCGAGTTCGTAAACCAGAAAGAACTGCAGCCT
>JAUSBQ010000109.1 GCA_030651965.1 Pseudolabrys sp.
GGCGTGGACCAAGATGTTGCGCCTCGCGGCGCTCCATCCCCTCGGCGTGTCGCCGGGGGCCGAAAGCTTGTCCCCGCGAAGGCGGGGAGGAAGGTGGCCTGCCCGGGGCCTTAAAGAATACGGGCGATGGCGCTTGCCTGCTTACCCCCACCCACCCCCGGATGACGATGAAACACTCACGCTTTTTGCCGGTCATTGTCGATCGGCACCACCTGTCCGCTGATCGACTTCGCCGCGGGCGACGCCAGAAACACCGCGAGCTGCGCGATGTCTTTCGGGTCGATGAAGCTCTTGATCGACTGCGCCGCGAAGGCCTCGGCCTTCACCTCGTCCATCGATTTGCCGCTGATCTGCGCGCGGCCCTGAAACACCCGCACGATGCGGTCGCCTTCGACCGCGCCCGGCGCAATCGCATTGGCGCGAATGCCCCATTCGCCAAGCTCCAGCGCCAATGTCTTGGTGAAGCCGATCACCGCCCATTTGGTCGCCGCATAAGGCGAGCGGTTCGCGAAACCGTAGCGGCCGGCAATCGACGACATGTTGATGATGCAGCCATAGTCGGATTTCTTCAGATGCGGGATGGCCAGCCGGCAGACGTCGAACATCGCGGTCAGGTTGACGCTCATCACCTTGTCCCAGTCGTCCGGCGGATATTGCTCGATCGGCAGCGTCAACCCGGCAATGCCGGCATTGTTGATGAGCACGTCGAGCCCGCCGAGCGCCTTCACCGCCTCCGGCACCATGCGCTCGATCTCAGCCCGGCTGCCCATGTCGCAGCGCTGCGCGGTGAGGCCGGGTATCTCCCCGGCAAGCGCCGCGAGATTCTTCTCGTCGATGTCGCAGATGAAAAGCTTCGCGCCATTGGCTGCGAAAGCGCGCGCGAATTCGCGGCCGATGCCGGCGGCACCGGCGGTGATCAGAACCCGTTGCATCAATTCCCCCTACTCTTCTTTTTCTGTCGTGAAATAAAGCGGAAAGCCGTTCATCTTGCCAAGCTCGGTCGCCTCCTTGGCCTTGGTCTCGGCGACATCGCGGGTATAGACGGCGATGACGCAGGCGCCCTTCTGGTGCGCGGTCATCATCACCCGGTAGGACTGGCTTTCGTTCAACCGGAAAATCGCCTTGAGCACCTCGACGACGAATTCGCGCGGCGTGAAATCGTCGTTGAGCAGGATCACCTTCCACAGCGGCGGCCGCTCGGTTTTCGGCTTGGTCCTGGTCGCCGGCTTTTTGACGGTCGTCGGGGCCATCGCGCCCTCCTCAGCGTGGAGATTGTCTATCATTGCCAGAGGCGGATAGAAGACAAGTCCCGGTTCAAGGTTCCACAAGAAGACTAGCCTCAAGGAAACGCCAATGCCCACCGTCCTGTTGACCCATACGCCCGACATGCTCGCCAATTATTACGGGCCGCGCGCGCTCGCCGCTTTGCGGGCGCTCTGCGAAGTCCGTCTCAACGAGACCGGCCGCGTACTCGACGATGCCGCCGCGCTCGCCAAAGCGGCGCAAGGCTGCGCCATCATCGTCTCGGACCGGCAGACGCCTGGCCCCGCCGAATTCTTCGCCCAGGCCCCGAACGAACTCGCGGCGTTTCTCCGCGTCGCCATCGACATTCGCAACATCGACGTCGCCGCCGCGAGCAAGCAAGGCATCCTGGTGACCCACGCCACCGCAGGCTTTGTCGCCTCGGTCGCCGAACAAGCGATCGGTTACATGATTGACTGGGGCCGCCACACGCTTGACTACACCAACGAGTATCGCGCCGGCGCCGATCCGGTGTCGCGCATGGGCAAGCAGTTGAGCGGCGCGACGCTCGGCATTCTCGGCTATGGCGCCATCGGCGAGCACCTTGCCCGCTTAGGCCGCGCCTTCGGCATGAAGGTGAAAGTCTCGGATCCGTTCAAGACCGTCACCGAGCCCGGCGTGCAGCAGACCTCGTTCGAGGACGTGCTGGCGGAGTCGGATTTCGTCGTCTGCCTGGTCATCGCCAATGAGCAGACCGAGAACCTGATGAATGCGTCAGCCTTCGCGCGCATGAAGAAGTCGGCTTATTTCATCAATGTGTCGCGCGGCAATCTGGTCGACGAACAGGCGCTCGCGGCGGCGCTCGACGCCAAACGGATCGCCGGCGCGGCCATGGATGTCGGCCGGGCGCAGGATCAAAAGCCGTCACTGTTTCTCGCCAGCCGCGCGGACGTGATCGCGACGCCGCATACTGCCGGGCTGACCCCGGACGCGGCCGAACATCAGGCTGTCGACACGGTCAATCAGGTCAAGGAGATCCTCGCCGGGCGCATGCCGCCCGGCGCCGCCAATGCCGATGCGGCGCTTCGTTTGAGCGTCTTTACCAACCGCTAGGCGCCTTTGACGCCGGCGGAACTAAGTTCCATCGGCGGCGTTATCGGCGAGACTTATCAAGGGGGCTTTCATGCCGATCAATCGCAACGTCCTGCTGCTCACCGTCGCCGTGCTGTGCGTCGCCATCGGGGTTCTCGGCTACAAGATCTACGAGGACAATCGCGAGCCCAAGGGCGTGCAGATCAATCTCGGCCCCGGCGGCATCACCGTCGACAAGAAATAGCGCAAGCGGCGCGCACTTAATTAAAGCAAATGCGAACGAAGCGCGGCGGTCATGGCATCGCCGCGCCTCGTTGTTTTGTATCTTTTCAGTTACGTCAGCCTTGCTGCTTCATTGTCGGAATCGCATCGCTATCATCTCCTTTTGATACGGGATGGGGGAGATAGGAACGAACGCAACACGGAGGCCCCATGGCTCTATTTGCCCGCCACCCCGCCCTCTTCAGCCGCGAATTTTTGCGTGACCCGCGGTCGGAGCGAACTGCCCATACCCGGCAAGGCGATGTCCGCGCAGCGAATGAATGCGCCCAATGCGGCGAGCCGATCTTCATGCCGGAATGGTCGGAGTGGGTGAATGCAGGCTGCGCGCGCCATCTCTGGCAATGCGAGGCTTGCGGTTATTCGTACGAGACGACGGTTCGATTTGCGGCAGCGTAACGTGTGATACCGAAATGCCCCCGGCGGATGCTCCAATTCCCGCACGCGGGCCGACAGTGGGTTTCGGACCGATCATGCCTTGCGCAAGGAGGGAGCCCGGCTTAGGCGCACGCGCCCACGCCCCA
>JAUSBQ010000112.1 GCA_030651965.1 Pseudolabrys sp.
CACCTGCGATTCGCCACGCAGGCCGAGGCGGTGGCCTATTGCGAGCGCCACGGCATTGCCTACCAGACCTTCGAGGCCAAGCCGCAGACCCGCCGCGTCATGTCCTATTCGGACAATTTCGCCTTCAAGCGCCGCGAAGCCTGGACGCACTGACGTCATTTCATGACTGCGGGACTGGCCGGTGCGACCGGCCGGCGGCGGCTATTTGTCGACCGACGCCAGTTCGCGGCCATTGGCGCCGGCGCGCTGGCGCAGCAGCGAAATGAAGCGTTCTTCCGGCATCGGCTGGCCGAGCAGGAAGCCCTGGCCGAAATCGCAGCCCATGCTGACCAGCGCCATCGCGTCGGCGGCTTTCTCGATGCCCATGGCGACGGCGACGCGGCCGTAATTGTGCGCGAGGTCGATCACCGTCTTGCACAAAGGCGCGTTGACCTTGTCGGTGCCGCAGTCGGCGACGAAAGAGCGGTCGAGCTTCAACTCGGCGAAAGGCATCTCGCCGAGACGCGCGAGCGATGAGGTGCCCCGCCCGAAATCGTCGATGGCGAGACGGACATTGCAGCGCTCGAGCCGCTTGGCGAGGTCGGAGGCGAGCGCCAGGTCGGTGACGATCTGCTCCTCCGGCACGTCGATGATCAGACCCGCCCATTTCGACGCGATCGGCCGGTGGCTGCGGACGATTTCCTCGACCCGCATCTTCTCCAGCGCATTCACCGGAATATTGACGGTCAGCCGCAGATTGAGCCCGAGCTTGGAGAAGGCCAGCCCGGCCTTGAGCGCGCTGGTGAGCGCCATCTCGGACAGCTTGATGACGCTGGATTCCTCCGCGTCGGGCATGAAGGCGCCGGGCAGAGCGATGCCGTGCATCGGGTGTCGCGCGCGCGCATAGGCCTCGGCGCCGGCGAGCTGCTTCTTGCGCAGATCGATCTTGGGTTGATACCAGAATTCGATCCAGCCGCTGTTGATGGCCTCATCGAGATCGATGCGCGAGGCGGCCGCCGCCGGCGTACCGAGATTGAGGTCGCGCAGGATCTTGATGATGGCATCGGTCTCGAACGGCTTCTTGAGCACCGGCAGCATATTGAGCTTGTGCTGCACGCCGATGTTCTTGATGTGATCGAGCACCGCCGCGCCGCGCATGCTGGTGAGCTGCACATGGCCGCGGAACGAGATATTGCCGAGCGCGATCACGGTCTCGATCGAGTCGGCGGCTTCCAGCGAAATGTTGAGGAACACCAGATCGGGAATGCGGCGCGCGATCGCGGCGCGCAGGCCGGTGCCGTCGGGAAATTCCATGGTGTCGATGCCGGCGCCGTGCAGCACCAACGACAGGAAGTGGCGGATGCTGGCGTCGTCGTCGACGACATAGCAAAGCGGCGCAGCCGCCGGCGCCAAAGACGGCGACTCAACCGCACCTGCGGTATCGATCTTTGGTTCTGGCGTCTCGGCCATGCAATCTCGAGCGCGCTGGTGACGAGGGACGCTACGCGGATCCCGATAGGTATCAGTGTGCCAAACTTGTTAAATTTAGGTTTCATAGCTGGGCGGCTATACAAAAAGGGCGCCGCTGAAACTGCTTAAAATCCGGGGTTTTTGGTGAAAATGGAGGGCGCCGCGAGAGATTCGGCGGCTTGCAACCTCTCGGACACTAGATGCAGTAGGCCGCCGTTCACGGGCCGCATCTTGCGTGCAGGCTACAGGTTTGTCCGCTTTCTGAACGCTTAGCGAAGCATATCGACTGGCGACCCCGACAGGATTCGAACCTGTGACCTCAAGCTTAGAAGGCTCGCGCTCTATCCAACTGAGCTACGGGGCCGCAATTCGTGCCGGTTTACCCGCCCCGGGCGACGATTGGAAGTGCGGGCGGCAGCTTGAGCGGCTGACTTCGGTGGCCGGGGAAAGCCCCAAGCGTCCAAAGCCCATGAAGGGGCCGCTCGTGCCGATTCTACCGCGCAAAGCCTTGACGGACAGTGACCGGAGACGCCCGAAAGCGTGGATGGCGCGGTGCCCGCCGCCGAGGATTGCCACCGCGGCAAATTGCAGAGTAACATGTCAGTTCAGAAAAACGGCGGCAGGTTCAACTGGCCGCTCTCAGAGGGAGGACAAAACCATGCGATTCGTCGCAGGCATAGCCGCACTTTGCGTGTCGTTTGCTGTCAGCACTTCGCAACCCGTTCACGCCCAGCAGGTCATCACGCTCAACGGCGCGGTGCAGTTCAACGACGACCACGCCTTCACCAAGGCGCTGGTGAAGTTCGAAGAGCTGGTCAAGAAATATTACGGCAAGCCGATCAACTTCACTCTGCACAAGAACTCGTCGCTCGGCCTCGAGAAACAGTATTTCGAGTATATGGCGCAGGGCAAAGCGGTGGATTACGCCATCGTGTCGCCGGCGCACATGTCGACCTTCTCCAAGGCGGCGCCCTTCATCGACGCGCCGTTTCTGTTCCGCGACCTCGCGCACTGGAACAAGGTGCTCGACGCCGACCTCTTGAAGCCGGTTGCCGACGAAGTCGCGGCAAAGGCCGAGGTGATGCTGATCGGCTATGCCGGCGGCGGCACCCGCAACATCTTCGTCAACAAGCCGGTGAAGAACCTCGCTGAGATCAAGGCGCTTAAAGTGCGCGTACAGGGCGCGCCGATCTGGAGCCGCACGTTCCAGGCCGCCGGCATGGCGCCGACCGTCATCGCCTATAACGAAGTCTACAACGCGATCCAGAACAACGTCATCGCCGCCGGCGAGAACGAAGCGGCTGGCGTTGAATCGATGAAGTTCTACGAAGTCGCCCCGCATCTGGCGATGACCGAACATGCCATCACCATCCGGCCGATCTGCTTCTCGGCCAAGACCTTCAAGACGCTGCCGGCCGATCTGCAGGCCGCGATCCTCAAGGCCGGCAAGGAAGCGGGCGCCTACGGCCGCCAGGTCGAGTCGTCGGAAGACACCGCCAAGCTCGACGCGCTGGAAAAGGCTGGCAAGCTCAAGCGCGTGCCGTTCGCCGACCGCGATGCGATGAAAAAGCTGGTCGATCCGGTGAT
>JAUSBQ010000124.1 GCA_030651965.1 Pseudolabrys sp.
TTCCGCATCCTGCGCGCGGTGAAAAACCGCTTCGGCCCGACCGACGAAATCGGCGTGTTTGAAATGACCGGCGCCGGGTTGCGCGAGGTCAGCAATCCGTCGGAGCTGTTCCTGTCGGAACGCGATCTTGGGAGCCCCGGCACCGCCGTCTTTGCCGGCATGGAAGGCACGCGGCCGCTGCTGGTCGAAATCCAGGCGCTGGTGGCGCCGACCTCGCTCGGCACGCCAAGACGCGCGGTGGTCGGCTGGGACCCGAGCCGGCTGTCGATGGTGATCGCGGTGCTGGAGGCGCATTGCGGCGTCAAGCTCGGCGGCTACGACGTCTATCTCAACGTCGCCGGCGGCATGCGCATCAGCGAGCCGGCGGCCGATCTTGCCGCCGCCGCCGCGCTGGTCTCGTCGCTGGCCAATTCGCCGCTGCCGGCGGACGCGGTCTATTTCGGCGAGGTATCTTTGTCCGGCGCGATCCGCCCGGTGTCGCACACGCCAAGCCGGCTGAAGGAATCGGCCAAGCTCGGCTTTGCCCGCGCCGTGGTGCCCGAAGCTGCCCGCAGCGAGGCCGGCGATGGCGGCCTCAAGACCAGTCACGTCGGCAGCCTGGCCAGCCTGGTGGCCGATATCGCGGCGTTAGGGAAACCGAGAACCGCCCCCAAAACCGGTTGAAAGACGGGTGACGGCACGGTGACGCCCCGCTATATACGGGGCGCGTAACGGGCTTTTCAGCCGCCGTCTGGCGATCAGCCCGGACAGCAGAAACGGGCTTAAAATTAAGCACTTAAGGTCGACATTGGCGCCCGGCCCGGAAGCCATCGAAGCCCTCGCGGATTCGCCGCGCTGGCGCTGTGCTGCGCGTCGTCGGGCCAGCATCTTTTTGCGGAGCCTTTGAGAGCCTGGCATGCCCATTACCCTGCTCGATATCCTCCTTTTGGTGGTCATGCTGGTTTCCGGCCTCTTGGCCATGATCCGCGGCTTCATGCGCGAGATTCTGTCGATCGGCGCCTGGGGCATTGCCGCTTTGGTCACGCTCTATTCGTTCGCTCGCGTGCTGCCCATCGCGCAGGGCTATTTTGCGAGCAACACGGTGGCGACCGGCGTCACCATCGGTTCGATCTTCCTTTTGACGCTGCTGATCGTGTCGATCATCACCGTGCGCATTTCCGACATGATTCTCGACAGCCGGGTCGGCGCGCTCGATCGAACGCTCGGGTTCCTGTTCGGGCTCGGCCGCGGCCTGATTATCGTCGTCGTCGCCTTCCTGTTTTTTGCATGGCTGGTACCCGATCGCAGCCAACCTGAGTGGGTACGCGGCGCCAAGTCGAAAGTGGTGTTGCAAAGTACGGGACAATGGCTGATGTCGATGTTGCCGGACGACCCCGAAAGCACCATCTTAAACAAGATCAAGAAGCGGCCGACGCCGGGAGACCAGGACGCGCCGCCCGATGCGGCGCCCGGCAATCGTTCGCAGTTGGAGCCGCCGGTGACGCAGGCGCGGCTGACACAAGGAACCCGGTAGGCATGCCAAAAACCGCGCAAGACCTTGCGACCGCCGGCCACCCAGAAGTCCTCCCGGACTTCGATCCACAGGCTGACCGGCTCCGCGAGGAATGTGGAGTTTTCGGCATCTTCGGCCACCCTGATGCGGCCGCCATCACCGCGCTCGGCCTGCACGCGCTTCAGCATCGCGGCCAGGAAGCCTGCGGCATCGTCGCCTTCGACGGCAAGCGCTTCCATTCCGAACGCCGGCTCGGCCTCGTCGGCGACACCTTTTCCAAGCGCGACGTGATCGACCGCCTGCCCGGCAATTCCGCCGTCGGCCATGTACGCTATTCGACCACCGGCGAAACCATCCTGCGCAACGTGCAGCCATTGTTCGCCGAACTGGAAGGCGGCGGCTTCGCCGTCGCGCATAACGGCAACCTCACCAACGGCATTACGCTGCGCAAGTTACTCGTCCACGAAGGCGCCATGATGCAGTCGACCTCGGACACCGAGGTGATCCTGCATCTGGTGGCGCGGGCGCGGCGCAACCGTTTCGTCGACCGCTTCATCGACGGCTTGCGCCAGCTCGAGGGCGCCTACGCCTTCGTTGGCCTCACCAACAAGAAGCTGGTCGGGGCGCGCGATCCGCTCGGCATCCGCCCCCTCGTCATCGGCAAACTCGACGGCTGTCCGATTCTGGCGTCGGAGACCTGCGCGCTCGACATCATCGGTGCGACTTATGTGCGCGACGTCGAAAACGGCGAAGTCGTAGTGTTCGACGAAGACGGCGCGCAATCGCACAAGCCGTTCCCGCCGATGGCGGCGCGGCCCTGCATCTTCGAGTATATCTATTTCGCCCGCCCCGACAGCGTCGTCGGCGGCCGCAACGTCTATGACGTGCGCAAGAATCTCGGCGCCGAACTGGCGCGCGAAGCCTCGGTCGAAGCCGACGTCGTCGTCCCGGTGCCGGATTCCGGCGTTCCGGCTGCGCTGGGTTACGCACAGACTTCGGGCGTTCCCTATGAGCTCGGCATCATCCGCAATCACTATGTCGGCCGCACTTTCATCCAGCCGACACAGAGCATCCGCGATCAGGGCGTGCGGATGAAACATTCCGCCAACCGCGCCGTCGTCTCCGGCAAGCGTATCGTGCTCGTCGACGATTCCATCGTGCGCGGCACCACCTCGCGCAAGATCGTGCAGATGATGCGCGACACCGGCGCCCGCGAGGTGCATTTCCGCATTTCCTCGCCGCCGATCACGCATCCCGATTTCTACGGCATCGACACGCCGGACGCCGATAAGCTGTTGGCCGCCACCATGAGCCTGGAGGAGATGCGCAAGTTCATCGGCGCCGATAGTCTCGCCTTCCTGTCGGTCGACGGCATCTACCGTGCCATGGGTCTGCCCGGCCGCGATGCGGCAAGGCCGCAATTCACCGACCATTGCTTCACCGGCGACTATCCGACCACGCTGACCGATCTCGGCGCGCAGGATGCCAGCCCCCGGCAGTTGTCGCTGCTGGCGGAAGCGATTTAGACGATCGGCACTGGCGTATTCATGAGTAAGCCCCTTTCCGAACGTATCGCGCTGGTCACCGGCGCGTCCCGTGGCATTGGCGCGGCGCTGGCGCTGCAATTGGCCGAGGCCGGCGCCCATGTGGTCGCGGTGGCGCGCACGGTCGGCGGCCTCGAAGAACTCGACGACAAGATCAAGGCCATCGGCGGCTCGGCGACTTTGGTGCCGCTCGACATGAAGGACATGGACGGCATCGCGCGGCTGGCTTTGGCGCTGCATGAACGCTACCGCCGCCTCGACGTCATGATCGGCAATGCCGGCGTGCTCGGCACATTGTCGCCGCTCGGCCATGTCGAGCCGAAGGAGTTCGACAATCTGTTCGCGGTCAACGTCACCGCCAACTGGCAGCTCATCCGCACCATGGACCCGCTGCTGAAAGCCTCTTCTGCCGGACGCGCGGTGTTCATTACCTCGGGCCTTTCCTGGCGCGGCCAGGCATATACCGGCGTTTATGCCGCCACAAAGGCCGCGCTCGACGCGCTGGTGCGGACTTACGCCGCCGAGACCGTCTCGACGAACGTCAAGGTCAATGCGTTCAATCCCGGACCGACCCGGACGAAGATGTATGCCAGCGGCTGGCCCGGCGCCAACCAGAGCACGCTGGCGCCGCCGGAAGACGTCGCCAAGGCGATCGTCCCGATGTGCCTTCTGGACTGTACCGAGAGCGGCAAGATGTACGACTACCGCGCGGGCAAGTTCTTGAGTTTCCAGCCGCCGGCGTAATCCCGACGCGCTAGTGCTTGAACTTCGCCCGGCCCTTGAACGGGTTGTCCTTCTCGCGCAGCGCCAGCCGGATCGGCGTGCCGGGCATCTCGAAAGCCTCGCGCAGCGAATTCACCAGATAGCGCTTGTAGGCTTCCGGCAGCGCATCGGCGCGCGTGCAGAATAGAACGAAGCTCGGCGGCCGCGTCTTGGCCTGCGTGATGTAATTGAGCCGCAGCCTGCGTCCCGACACCGCCGGCGGTGGATGCGACTCAGTCGCATGCTCGAACCAGCGGTTGAGCGCGCTGGTGGCGATGCGCTTGTTCCAGGTCTCGTGCGCCTGAACGATGGCCTGCATCAGGCGGTCGAGCCCCTCGCCGGTCAAAGCCGACACCGCGACCAGAGGCACGCCCTTCATCTGCGTCAGCTTCTCGTCGGCCTGCTCGCGCAGCTTCGAGATCGCGCCGCCGGTGTGCTCCTTCAAATCCCATTTGTTGACCGCGATGACGATGGCGCGGCCTTCCTGCTCGACCAGATCGGCGATGCGCTGGTCCTGCTCCTCGAAGGCGTTCTCGACATCGAGCAGCACGACGACGACCTCGGCAAAGCGCACGGCGTTGAGCGCGTCGCTGACCGACAGCTTCTCGAGCTTCTCGTCGACCCGGCCGCGGCGGCGGATGCCGGCGGTGTCGTGAATGCGGAATTTCTGGCCATGCCAGTCGAGACCGACGGCGATGGCGTCGCGCGTGGTGCCGGCTTCCGACGAGGTCAGCAGCCGGTCTTCGCCGATCAGCCGGTTGATGAGCGTCGACTTGCCGGCATTCGGCCGGCCGACAATGGCGACCTTGATCGGCTGCGGACCGGTCGGCGCAGCCGATTCAGCGGAAGCCTCCGCCGTCTCGGCCGGCAGCGCCGCGCGCAGCGCGTCGTAGAGATCCGGCAGGCCCTCGTTATGTTCGGCCGACAGCGCCACCGGCTCGCCAAGGCCGAGCGCGTAAGCGTCGTAGCGGCCGGATTGTCCGGCCTCGCCTTCCATCTTGTTGGCGATCAGAACGGTCGGCTTGCCGGATCTGCGCACCAGTTCGGCGAAGTAACGGTCGTCCGGGATCGGTCCCGAGCGCGCATCGATCATGAAGAAGATGGCGTCGGCCTGCGCGATCGCGGTTTCGGTCTGCGCCCGCATGCGGCCGGACAGGCTTTCCGGCGCCGACTCCTCAAGACCGGCGGTGTCGATGACGGTGAAGTCGAGATCGCCGAGCCGCGCCTCGCCCTCGCGGCGGTCGCGGGTCACGCCCGGCCGGTCGTCGACCAGCGCGACGCGCCGTCCGACCAGCCGGTTGAAAAGCGTCGACTTGCCGACATTCGGCCGGCCGACAATAGCGACGGTGAAGCTCATTGGCTTTCTTTCCACCCTCGGAATGGGAGGGGGCTAAGAGAAATCAGCGCGAGAAAGTGCCCGCCGGCGGCGGCGCCGGCCAGTTGGCGGTGCCGCCGGATGTCGGTGCCGGTGTCGAGCCTTGCGGCCAGCCCTGCTGAGGCTGCGCCTGCTGAGGCTGCGCTTGCTGCGGCTGTTGCGCAGGCTGCGCTGCCGGGGCCGGCTTGGGCTTGGCGGCGGCCACACTGCGTCTCGGTTTAGGCTTCGGTTTGGGCTCCGCGGCCGCGGCGGCCGGCGGCGGCGCGGCCTGCACGGGCGCTATCAATGCGGCATCGGCCGGCGGCTGGTTGCCCTTGATGTATTGCGGCGGCACGCCCTGCGTCACGCCCGGCACGCCTTCCGGAAACACCGGCCTGCGGTCGCCCGGCAGCTTTTTCTTTTCGCTCAGGCCAAAGATGTCGAGACTTTCCGGATCGAAACTCGAGCAGCCGGCAAGCGCCGGCATCACCGCCAGGACGGTGGCCAGCAGAACGATGCGTTGCATGCGGCGCATGGACGTTAAACCCTCGGTTCTCACTTCAACCCTCAGCTTTTGCCATCGGCCGCCAGCAACGCCGACAGCGCATCCATGCGCGTGCGTGCGCCCGGCGGCGTCTCAGAGTCGGCGGCGAGCATGTCGACATAGCGTCGCGCGCCGGCAAGATCGCGTTCGCGCCACGCCGATAAAGCCAGCAGTTCGCGCGCGGTGTGGCGGAATGTGCGCGTCGGTTCGGTCAACGGCTCGAGCCGTTTGCGCACGTCGGCGAAAGACGCCGTGTCGACCATGAGCAGGCCGGCGCGCAACGCAGCCAGGTCCTGCCAGGTCGCGCCGAGCGAGCCGTCGGCGGCCAGCGCGTCATAGGCCTTCACCGCTTCTTCCGGCTTGACCTGCGCGAGCTCGCCAGCGGCGCGGAAACGCGCCAGCACGGCATAGCCCTTCGGCGCTTCGCCCGCGACCTTGTCAAAGGCCGCCTGCGCCTCGGCATGCTTGCCTTGCTCGCTCAGGGTCGCGGCGTTCTCGAAAGCGGCGCCGGCCACGAATGCCTTTTGCGCCACCCAGTATTCATAGCCGCGCCAGCCGCCAATGCCGGCGACGATCAGCACAGCCACAGCGATGATAAGGAGGCTGTATTTGTCCCATATCTGCTTGAACCGCTCGCGCCGGACTTCTTCATCGACTTCACTGAAAATATCGGACACGAATTGGCTCCCGGCCCCGTAAGACACCCCAAAAACGGCCACTTGGGGCTAAATGTGCGCGTAACCTAGCGATGTGGCGCGCTCAAGGCAAAGGTCACGCCGACAAAGGTCTAGATTTCAACGCTTTAGCCTATGTTCCAAGCCAGGGGAACCCCGCTTGTCAGGGCTTTTTCGCCCGCATCGGGTAGACGTGCTCCGAACCCGGAAAGGCCCGCGAGCGCACCTCGGCGGCATAATCGGCCACCGCCTTCTCGATGCCCGGCCCGAGATCGCCATAGCGCTTGACGAATTTCGGCACGCGCGGCGACAGGCCAAGCATGTCCTCCAGCACCAGGACCTGGCCGTCGCAGGCGACGCTAGCGCCAATGCCGATGGTCGGAATCGCCACCGATGCGCTCAGCTTGCGCGCCAGCGGCTCGGCCACTGCCTCGATCACCACCGAGAACGCGCCGGCCTCGGCGACAGCGATAGCGTCCTGCTCGATCGGGGCCCAATCGCCCTCCTCGCGGCCCTGCGCGCGGAACGAGCCGATGGTGTTGATCGACTGCGGCGTCAGGCCGACATGCGCCATCACCGGCACGCCGCGCTCGACCAGGAAGCGGATGGTCTCGGCCATGCGCGCGCCGCCTTCGAGCTTGATGGCGCCGCAGCCGGTTTCCTTCAGCACGCGTGCGGCATTCATGAAAGCCTGCTCGCGCGAGGCTTCATAGGAACCGAACGGCATATCGACGACGACCAGCGCGCGCTCCGAGCCGCGCATCACCGCGTGGCCTTGCAGGATCATCATGTCGAGCGTGACCGGCACGGTCGTCTCCAGCCCGTGCATCACCATGCCAAGCGAGTCGCCGACCAGTATGACGTCGCAATACTTGTCGACCAGGCTCGCTGTGTGTGCGTGGTACGAGGTCAGCATGACGATGGGCTCGCCGCCCTTGCGGGCGCGAATGTCGGGAGCGGTCAGCCGCTTGACGTCTTTTTGAATGGACACGTTTGCTACTCTGCCTGGTTACTTGGCTGCGTTATCTGGCTGCGCTATCTGCCGAAAACCGGAACACCGATGAACACCGGATGGAACGCAAAGCCGAGCGCGAGATAAATGACGATCCCGAGCAGGACCACGATCAGGTCATTCGTATAGCCCGAAGGCGCGACGGCGACCACATCGTCGACACGGCGCTTGGCCGCTATCCGCGCGAACACGGCCCAGCCGAGGAACGTCCCGAACATCAGGATGGAACCGAGATCGCCGTTCGAGATCAAATGCGCCAGCGCCCAGGTCTTCACGCTCGCCAGCATCGGATGTTTGAGCTTCGCCTTGATGTGACTCGGGAAAAACACGGCGGTCATGAAGACCACCGAAAACAGCATCAGCAGAACGGCGATGTGGCGGGTAAAGGCTGGCGGCTGCCAGATGTCGACCCACTCGCCGCCGCTGCGATACTGTGCAAAGCCCCAGACGATCAGCACGAGGCCGGCGATCGAGACGATCGAGAAGACGGTTTGATAGCCGATCTTGCCAAGCCGCGCGATCGCAGTCAGCCGCGCGCCGCGCATCGACACGAAAACATGGGTCGCGAGAAATATCGCTAGTCCCAAAACGAGGGCAATCAGTCCCATGCTAGGCTCGCTTCAGTGAAACATTGACGCCACAATCGGCGGGCGCAGTAGAGGCGATGACGGCCGCCAATGCAAGCCGCCGGCGGCGGCGCGGGCGGCCAACGCCGCCGGGCTTAAGCGGCGTTAAAACAAGCGGTTACGGGGGACCTCGATGCTCAAGCGGATCGCACTGACAGTCCTGATGCTGGCGCTCGCGCTGCCCGCCGGGGCGCAAGAATGGCCGCCGAAAACCGTGCATATCATAGCCCCCTTCGGGCCCGGCTCAACGCCAGACATCGTCGCCCGGATGATCGCGGAGGGCCTCGGCAAGCAGTACCCGAACAGCACGTTCGTGGTGGAGAACAAGGCCGGCGCCAGCGGCAATACCGGCACCGACTACGTCGCCAAGGCGGCGCCGGACGGCGCGACGATCGGCATCAGCATCGGCGGCCCGCTGGCCATCAACACGCTGTTGTTCTCCAAGCTGCCTTACGATCCGAAAAAGGACATCGCCGCCGTTACCCAGCTTATCACCCAGCCGAGCGCGCTCGCCGTCGCGCCCGAGTTTGGCGTCAACACGGTCGCCGAATTGATCGCCAAGCTCAAAGCCGATCCCGGCAAGTACAATTTCGCCTCCATCGGTAACGGCTCGCTGGCGCATCTGGCGATGGAAGCGGTCGCGCTCAAATCCGGCACCAAGATCGTCCACTTGCCGTTCACCAGTTCACCGCAGGCGATTACCGCCATCATGCGCAACGACGCGCAGATGGGCTGCCTGCCCGCCATTTCGGTGAAGGTGCAAGCGGACGCCGGCAAGATGAAAATTCTCGCGGTGTCGACCGCGACACGGTCGCCATTCCTGCCTGACGTGCCGACGCTGAAGGAATCCGGCATCGACGTCGATGCCGATGCCTGGATGGGGCTGATCGCGCCGGGCGGAACGCCGAAGCCGATGATCGCCGCCATCAACAAGGACGTCGCCGCGATCATCAAGACCCCGGACGTGCGCGCGAAGCTCGCCGCTCAACTGATGGTGCCGGTCGGCAATTCGCCGGAGGAATTCCGCGCCCGCATCGACAGTGAAATCGATCGCTGGGGACCAGTGATCAAGGCGGCGGACGTGAAGGTGAATTGAGAAGCGTCGCGCGCGCTTGCGTCCCCTCCCCTTGAAAGGGGGAGGGTCAGGGAGGGGGGTCATTCAGCGCACGGACTAGACCCCCACCCGCTCGCTTACGCGAGCGACCTCCCCCTTTCAGGGGGAGGTAAAGAAAGCTACCCCACCTTGTTCTTCACATCCTTGATGTCGTTGAACACGATGCCCGGCGCGCGTTCGCCGGTGTAATCGAGGATGAACTGGTTGCGCGCCATGAACACCCTGTCGCCGTCGAGGTCCTCGGCAACGCTCGAATAATTGGCCTGCACGAAATCGTTGAGCTTTTTGTCGTCGTCGCAGGAAATCCAGCGCGCCAATTGAAACTCCGGCGTCTCAAAATCGATCTCGAGGCCGTATTCGTCGCGCAGGCGAACCTTCAAGACGTCGAGCTGCAACGAGCCGACGACGCCGACCATCGCCGGCGCACCGTCGAGCGGCCGGAACGCCTGCACGACGCCCTCTTCCGCCATCTGCTGCAACGCCTCTTTCAGCTTCTTGGCCTTCATCGGATCGCCGAGCTTGACGCGGCGCAGAATTTCCGGCGCGAACATCGGCACGCCGAGAAACTTGATCTCCTCGCCTTCAGTCAAAGTATCGCCGATGCGCAGGGTGCCGTGGTTCGGGATACCGACCACGTCGCCGGCATAGGCCTCATCGGCGATCGAGCGGTCCTGCGCGAAGAAGAACTGCGGCGCCGACAATGTCATCGGCTTGCCTGTGCGCACCAGTTTCGCACGCATGCCGCGGCGCAATTTGCCGGACACCAGGCGCGCGAAGGCGATGCGGTCGCGGTGATTGGGGTCCATGTTGGCCTGAATTTTAAAGACAAAGGCCGACATGTTGCTTTCTTCCGGCTCGACGATGCGCGTCGCGGCCTGCTGCGGCCGCGGCGGCGGCGCGAAGTCGGCGAGCGCGTCGAGCAAATCCTTGACGCCAAAATTCTTCAAGGCCGAACCGAAATAGACCGGCGTCAGATGGCCTTCGCGGAACGCCGCGAAGTCGAACGGCCGGCAGGCTTCCTTGACGATCGACAGTTCCTCGGCGATGGCCGTGGCATCCAGCATCGAATTCTTCGCCGCCAGCGCCGGCAGATCGAGCGGCTGCGACGCCGCGTCCTTCGAGTCCTCGGTCATCAGTCGCATGTCGCCGCGCTTGATGTCGTAGGTACCGGCAAAGTCGCGGCCCTGCCCGATCGGCCAGGTCATCGGCGTGGTGTCGAGCGCCAGGGTCTTTTCGATCTCGTCGAGAATCTCGAACGGGTCGCGGCTCTCGCGATCCATTTTATTGATGAAGGTGATGATCGGAATGTCGCGCAGCCGGCAGACCTCGAACAATTTGCGCGTGCGCGCTTCGATGCCCTTGGCGCCGTCGATCACCATCACCGCCGAGTCGACGGCGGTGAGCGTGCGATAGGTGTCCTCCGAGAAGTCCTCGTGGCCCGGCGTGTCGAGCAGGTTGAAGACGCGGCCGTTGTAATCGAAGGTCATCACCGAGGTGACGACCGAGATGCCGCGTTCCTTTTCGATCGACATCCAGTCCGAGCGGGTCGAGCGCCGGTCGCGCTTGGCCTTGACCTGGCCGGCGAGATTGATGGCGCCGCCGAACAGCAGCAGCTTTTCGGTCAAAGTCGTCTTGCCGGCGTCGGGATGCGAAATGATCGCAAAGGTGCGCCGGCGCTCGACCTCGGCGGCCAGCGGCGAGGAATTGAGTAGTTTCGGGCTCGAATCTGCGAGTGTCGTCGGCGTGTCCATGGGCCGCATGTGGCAGGGAAAGCACGTCGGATCAAGGGGTCCGGCGGTCCGGCCGGGCCACCCCGGGTTGATTTGACGCAAAGGCCCTGGCAGTGGGGTTTGCTAGGGTTTCACGATTGACTTGGGGGCTTTCGCGCCATGCTGACGCTACGTTCCATCATTCATCCGACCGATTTTTCAAACGCCAGCGCCGAGGCCTTCGTCCACGCGCTGCGCATCGCGCTGACGGCCAAATGCGCGCTGACCTTGATCCACGTCGCCAAGACGCCGGACCGCGCCGAATGGACCACATTCCCGCATGTGCGCACGGCGCTGTCCGGCTGGGGCCTGGCGAGCGAGCACGACACGCCCGGGACAATCGCACAAAAGCTCGGCGTCAAAATCGCCGAGGTGGAACTGGAGGCGCCGTCGACCGTCGCCGGCATCCTGAAATACCTCGACGACAACCCGGCCGACCTGATCGTGCTGGCCACGCAAGGCCGCGAAGGCGTGGCGCGCTGGCTGCACGGCTCGGTCGCCGAGAAACTGGCGCGCCAATCCAAGGCGCCGACCTTGTTCGTGCCGGAGGGGGCGCGCGCCTTCGTCGATCAGCGGCGCGGCGAAGTGCATCTGAAGCGCGTGCTGATCCCGGTCGATCGCGAGCCGGCGCCCGCCACCGCGGTCAACGCCATCATGGGCTTCGCGCATATGATGGCAGGCATCGAAGTCGAGGAACGCCTGCTGCACATCGGCAGTAATCCGCCCGAACTCAAGCACCATCTCAAGCCGCACAAGACGGCGGCGATTGCGACCCGCAAGGGCGACGTGGTGCAGTCGATCCTCGATGCCGCCGCCGAGTGGCCGCCCGACCTGATCGGCATGGCGACCGCCGGCCACCACGGCTTTCTCGATGCCTTGCGCGGCTCGACCACCGAGCGCGTCGTGCGCCAGGCGCCCTGCCCGGTGCTGGCGGTGCCAGTCGCCTAGCAAAGGAGAGTTACAGCATCCCCGGCCGGAACAGCGTGCGCAGATTGAGCGAAGGCCCGGCCACCATGAACTGGCCGTCGCCGCGATAGTGGATCGTCTTGGGATATTTCGGCGTGCGCGCCGCGTGCGCCTTCATCACTTCGAAGATGAAGAAGTTGTATTTGTCGCGCAGGCGGCCGTCGACCAGTCTGCATTCGAGATTGGCGTAGCATTCGGCGATCAGTGGCGCGGTGACCACCTCCGGCTCCAGCGCGGTCAGTTTGGAGGCCTTGAACTTGTCGGTGTCGGCGCCGGAACAATTGCCGATCTTCACCACCGTCCTGGCCAGTTCAACGGTCGGCACGTTGATGACGCAGTTCTTCGACCGGGCGATCATCTCGTAGCTGTGGTTGCCGCTCGAAATCAGGCAGCCGACCAGCGACGGCGTGAACTCCATCACCATGTGCCAGCCCATGGTCATGATGTTGCGCTGGTCGCCGTGCGCCGAGCTCACCAGCACCACCGGGCCGGGTTCGAGAAAGCGGCGGATGTCGGAAACCGGAAAATCGTATTTCTCGTAGATTTTCATCCCGGCCTCCGCGCGTCCGCTACTTGGCAAGCGCCTCTTGATACTGCTTCGGCTTGAAGCCGACCAGCAATTTGCCGCCGGGAAGCTCCAGCACCGGGCGCTTGATCATCGATGGCTGCGCCAGCATCAGTCTGATGGCTTTGGCTTCGGTGAGACCTTCTCTGTCCTTGTCGGGCAGTTTCTTGAAGGTCGTGCCGGCGCGGTTGAGCAGCGTTTCCCATGAGGCCTTCTTCGCCCATTTCTCAAGCTTGTCGCGCTCGATGCCCGCGCTCTTGTAATCGTGAAAGGCATAGTCGACGCCGGCTATGTCGAGCCAAGCGCGCGCCTTCTTCATCGTGTCGCAGTTCTTGATGCCGTAGAGGGTGATGGATTTGGTCATGCGATCTCCAATGTTGACAGCAATTCTTCGGCCCGGTCACCGCCTCCGGCAAGGCTCATCGAACCGAGCACCGCTTTTTTACCGTCTTTTTTCGGCCAGACCCGCGACCTGCTGGCAGACACAATCTGTTTCTGTGTAATAACGCACAGCCAGAACCAGATCGGCGAGAGCATGGGCCGTTTGATCAGGATCAATGCGTAAAGTCACCCCGAATGTTGTTCTGAAATTGCTTCAGGCTATCGGGCGGTT
>JAUSBQ010000126.1 GCA_030651965.1 Pseudolabrys sp.
GCCGGATCGAAATCGGCGGCCTGCCTGCGAAGGCGATCGAGATGCAGCGCGGCGCCTTCCGTGCAGCTGATGACGTACGCGGCGGCGCGGGCGCGATGCGCCTCCGGGATCTCGACGGTGCGCGCGTTGAGCGTCTTGGCAACGCCATCGAGCGCGGCGAGCGCTTCCGCCGAAGCGCCTTGCCGGAAATAGCCGCCAGCGACGGCGACGCGCAGGCCGTAGAGGCCGCCTTCCAGAAAAGGCGTCGCCGATTCCTTCGGCCGGTCGGCGCATCCGGCATCGTCGGGATCGGTGCCCTGCATGACATCGTAGCTGATCGCCAGATCGCGCACCGAGCGCGCGAACGGCCCGAGATGATCGAGGCTGGCGACGAAAGGAAACGACCGCGCCCGCGTCAGGCGTCCGTAGGTCGGCTTGAGACCGAAGATGCCGCACAGCGACGACGGCACGCGGATCGAGCCGTTGGTGTCCGAGCCCAGCGCGATCGGCACCATACCGCCACCGACCGCCCCGCCCGAACCGCCGGACGAACCGCCGGTCATGCGCGTGATGTCGTGCGGATTGCGCGACGGACCGTCATGCACGTTCTCGCCGGTGAAGTCGTAGGCGTATTCGCCCATGTTGAGCGCGCCGACCAGCACCGCGCCGGCCTTCTCCAGCCGCACGATCAGTTCGGCGTCGCGTTTGGCCGGCGGGTGCGCGCGGTTGATCTTCGAGCCGGCGACGGTGACGAGGCCTTCGACGTCGAACAGGTTCTTGACCGCGAAGGGCACGCCGGCGAGCGGTAGTTTGGCTTTGTCGGCCGACGCATCGACCGCCTTGGCTTTCGCCCGCGCCCGTTCGGCGGTGACGGTGGTGAAAGCATTCAGCGTCGGATTACGCGCGGCGATGACGGACAGCGCGGCGTCGGTGACCGCAAGTGCCGTCGTCTTGCCGGAGGCAACCGCCTGCGCAATCTCCGAGCCGGTTGACCATGTGAAATTGTTGCTCATGGTCAAGCCTTGAAGACCGGCGCAGGTTCGGCCTCATCCTGCAACGGAAATTCCGCGACCAGATTGGCAAGGCGGAGCGTCACTTCAAGATTGGCCTTGATCGACGGCTGCCAGGCCGGCTCGATCGGCAGATCTAGCGCGGCGGCGGCGGCCGCGATGAAATCGTCAAGTGGGGGGCTGGCCATGGAGGTCCTCGTTAGCCGGACGTGCTCAGACTATATGCAAAATTGAAGCCAACGTGGCATTCGGCCCTCCGCTAAGCGCGACCCGCCGGTATGGGTAAAATGCCTGCATAATTTTCACCCTCTGCAAATCGTCAGTGCGGGGCATAGGTCTGCTCCGAGGGATTTCCAATATGATGCTTCAGACGTCAGCACAAATTCGTGGGGCGATGTGACTTAGGTCAATGCTGCGTCCCGAAGGCCGCATTAGAAATTCTCCAATTCGAGTCTCACTTCGAACGAATGGGGGACGCTCATGCGCCAAGCCGGCTCTTATATTTCTATCGCGCTCGCACTTTTTCTCGGGGTCCTTGGCCTGTCTTGGCTGACCCACGGCACGGGAGTCGTCAAGAACGACATAAGCCGAAACATCTATATCCCGAACGAATTGACCATGCCGTTGCAGGTCAAGGCCGCCTATAACGGCCGCGATATTTTCTTCCGCTATCGCTGGCCGGCGAAGCAGCCTTCGATCTATCACGACATGGTGAAATTCGAGGGTGGCAAATGGGTGCGCCACGGCGCCAGTGTCGTGGGACCGCAACCCGACGGTATCTACGAGGACCGCGTCACCATGCTGGTCGATGACGGCAGCGTGCCTGAATTCGCCCGATACGGCGGCTACATCACCGTCGGCGACCGCATGCGTTTCTTCACCAACGAAGCGACAGCCGCGGAAGTCAAAGCTCATCCTTATCTCGGCCAGAAACGCGGCCAGACCGAAGTCGGCAAGCACCTGCCCGCGACACGCAAAGACATAAACAACTGGGCGTCCGTGGTGCCCGAGGACGAGTTGGCTGCCCTGCGTAAGGGCGGCTATTTCCTCGACCTTTGGCATTGGCGGGCGCATCGCGGCGGCCCGATCGGCGTCTCCGACGACCAGTTCGTGTTCGATGCCCGCTCCGGCGACGCAGGCAAAGGCGCCTTCACCGACAACTGGGATGCCGAGAAGAAGCAGCCGAAAGTCATGTTCGACCCGCAAAAGAACAAAGATCAAAGAGCGTTGAAATGGGACGATCTGATCCAGCGTAAGCTCGGCTTTGACGATGTCTACTTCCTCACCGAGGACACCGCGGTCCCGTTCGATGCTGCTTACGCCTGGAAGGAAGGCGATACCATTCCGCGCCGTCTGTTACGGAAGCCCGACGGATCGCATGCCGACATTACGGTCGTCGGACAGGGGCGCTGGAAGGACGGCTACTGGGAAGTGACGCTCAAACGCGCCATGGATACCGGCAAGCCCGCCGACGACAAGATCATGGTCGACAAGCGAGTCTACAACGTCGCTTTCTCCGTCCATCGCAACGCGCTCGGCAGCCGCTGGCATAATGTGTCGTTGCCGGTCACTTTGGGCTTGGGTCGCGAAGCCAATCTGGTCGCAGATCGCTTCGACGGCACCGAGCCGGCGTGGAATCAAGCGTGGCACGCGGTCACGCTATTCTATCCCGGCCAAGTGAGTTGGGGATCACTCAACAGCGCCAAACATGCTGGCGCCGACAGCATCAAGAAGGGCGTGCCGGTGAAATATCGTCATACCGAGGCACAGCTCGCGCATTACGGCGTCGAGGCGGAGTTCGCCGACGCCATCCGCCGCCAATGGCTGTTCACAATGCTGGCCGGCGTTCTTCTCATTGCCGGATTCGGCATCGCCCTCAACCTGCTGCTCAGCCGCAAGCAAGGAGTCTGACCATGGCCGCCTATCATGTAGTCCTTGTTCACTTCCCGATCGCGCTGTGGATGACGGCCACCTTGGCCATCCTGTGGCGGGTCGTCTCGGACGGTCCGCTCGCCAAGGCCATCGACCGGGCGCTTGTCCCGTTGCTGACCATCGGCCTGCTCTCTGGCATTGCCGCTTTCGCGGTCGGTCTCATGGTGTGGCCGTGGGAAACGATCTCGTCGACCCCGCTGGGCCGCAATCACATGCTGCTGGCGTCGTGGACCGTCGCGTATTGGGCGCTGCTGCTGGCGACGCGGTGGCTCCAGGGCGAAGCCGTGTGGGAGGGCGTGATGCGCTGGGTGATGGCCGGACTGGCGATCCTTGGTAGCGTTCTGCTCGGCATCACCGGTACGCTCGGCGGCCATCTGGTCGGCATTTATACCGAAGTCTCCGCCGCGCTGCGCCTGGCCGGCTGGGAGGTTTACACAACCTTCTATGTACCGATGTACACGCTCGCCGCCATCGGCGTGGTGACGGTGCTGCTGATCGGTCTCGGTCTGTGGGGCCGCAACGAACGCAGCGCCGGCTGAACCGAACGGGAGCGCATAGCGCCGGCTCTCGATGGTCCAACCAATAGTCCGCGCCGACACCGGGCGCGGACTGGCTGGGGCGGGAGGGATCGAACCTCCGAATGGCGGAATCAAAATCCGCTGATTTAGTCAATAAAACCAGCAACCCCTCCGAATTTTCATCCTCCGTTCCCCCATTGGAAGGCTTGGGGAATTTTATTTGTTCGGAATACCGCTTTGGGTTCGTTTGGCCAAAATGAGGGGTACTGGCCAGTTTTGGCCCCTAGTGGCCTGATTTGAAAAGGCGACTGGCTCATTATGAAAAGGGCCCGGTTTGTTCGTATGGTTAGTATCCCGTGCCGGGAAGCCGGTATTCCAAAACGTGAGTTGCCTAATAAAGTAGCACATCCGACATTTGATGGATGACGGACATCGCATTCTATTTGGAAAAGGCCGATCAGTGTTTGCGTCTGAGTCGAGTCAACGGCCTCCCTTCCGAGGTCGTGGCTGAACTGACGGCAATGGGCAATGAGTTCATGGCCAAAGCAGTCGTTCTCGATACGCTCAGGGATAGACTACCACGTCGCTGACGAACTGACGTTTCCTCCCCGACTAACGACTTAGGCCGCCTCAGTTGGCGGCCTCTACTTTACCGACGCGCCGGGCATCGTAACGCGCCACCGCGCCTGCCGTGCGGTCGCGCCAAGGTCTTCCACCGATTGAACAACACCAGTGTAGGTTTTTAGCTTGCCATCAAGGGAGTCGACGCCCGAGAACGTGTCGGGCGTCTGGCGACTACGCGAAATATGGCACCGCTTAGCCGATTCCTCATCGGGTACATAAAACTGGCTCATTGCGCCTCCGCTGCCGCCTCAGTTGGCGGCCTCTTTCATTGGTCCTCTAGAGCGAGTTCTATTGTCTGCCCTTTGGGGAAAGCACGATTCATCATTCTGTAGAATTGATCCCACGACGATGACGCGCGCATAAATCCCGTTACCGCGCGAAGGTGTTGAGCGAGGGCTGGAAGGTGGACCGTGCTAACGGCGCTTCCGACCTACAGTCAGCCTAACTCCCGGCGACCCGCCGTTTTGAAATTCGATCCCTTGTTTCTCGAAGGCCTGGCGGATTGCAGCCAACGTACTGTCATGCGCCCCGAGCTTTCCGGGTTGAGCCTCCAGCCGCTTGATCGATGGAAGTGACACGCCTGACTTTGTTGCCAAGTCGGCCTGCTCCCATCGCAAAAGGGCGCGTGCAGCTCTGACGTGCTCCGAAGATAAATCAGCGTTGTCCATTTACCTGTCCCCAACCAATTTAATACCTGAGGTATTGATTATCCCGAACAAGGGTGATAATACCTGAGGTATTAAAAAATAACAAACGTTGGAAGGCATCACCGACCCGGCCGGACGCCGGGGAAACAGGCGGCCCACCGAAATGCTGAAACACTTCGATGGGCCCACCCGAGACAAAGGCATCACCCAATGTCCAAGGCCCGTAAGAATACCGCTAAAAAGGCTTCCAAGCCATCAACCGGCATTGCTGCGCTCCGCACTATCGTTGCGGAAATGGTCAAGCTTCGCGCCGCTGCCAACGCTGCCCATATTCGCTATGCCGAAGCCGACCTAGCCTTTTTCAAGGTCCGGCCCGCCCAACCGAAAAGCCCCGAAATGCCAGCCGACCTGCGCGCGGCTTTCGACAATATCACCGTTGCACAATTTCGCGTTCTGCCGAGTGACCATCCCTATGCCGTCTGGCAACGCGAAAGCGGCGCTACCGACAAGGCCGCGATGGCGGAATATCAGACCGCCTGCGCCAACTGTCGCGTTGAATGCGGCCTTGTCGCCGCCAGCACCGCCGTTAATCGCGCCAATAGGGCATTGATGCGCGCCGGAGCCAAGGCAATGAAAATTGCCGCCACCGGGATCGAAGCCATCGCATTGAAGGTCCGCGCGCTTCGCTTGGCTAATTACGATTTTGAAACCGACCAGTTTGACCGCCTGCTGGCAACCATCGACGCCACCGCCCACGCCGCTGGCTTTCCGACCAAAGCCTAACCCGCCCGACTTGCCGCCCGGCCGTTGCGCGCCGGGCGGTGCTTTTCCCCACCGGATTAAATCGAGGGTCGAGGCCATGAACATCATTCAACTAGCGAGCCGCACGCGCGCAACAGCGCAAGCCGCGCCGCCCCAAGTCACCACCGCCACCATTTTTCAATTTACGATCAAAGCGAAGCCCGCGCCGCGCGACAAATGGGACGGCCTCGATTGGCTTACCGAAGAAGAAAAAGCCAAGTGCCGAGCCAATAGCGCCGCGCGCTTTGCGAAGCGGGACGCCCGCGAGCGTTTTGGGAAACGACTTCACGTTGTCCGCACCATCCTGGGGCTGTCGGTTGAAGCCGCAGCGAGCGCCGCAGGCATTAAACCCCTTTCGTTTACTCATTACGAAAGAGGCTGCACCGAAATGCGAACGGCCCGCTTTATGGCGTTCGTCAATCATCCGACCGTTGCGCTTCGCGGGTTCCTTTTGACTTGGCTCCTAGAGGACGGCGCGCCAGCCGATAAAGAGCGCGAGATAATCCAGCATTGGCATTCTGTCGGCGCACCGGACGCCGACGCGGTCGCCGCTGCGATATGCGCCCTAGGCCGGCGCTTCTAGCACGGGGGCCATCAACCGCGCCGATCTGTAAGCCGCCGTTGGCGCACCCCGCCCCTACTGCGGCGTTACCATGACGCGCCGGGGCAGACACCCGACGCGGGATCGGATCGTACCGGGAGCGCGGCCTTATGTGTGCGAGCGGGACCGCTGCCCGCGACGATCGTCATGGTGCGGAGAGTAGCCCTCGGTGAATAGCGGGCGCAATTAACGGGGATTGCGGGACTTACATTGCAAGCGCGGTGCCGCGCTTTTCCAATCTCTACGAACATGAGGCTCCACAGATCAACCGAACAGGAGCGGAAGATGGGGGTAAGATTCACAGCGGCCGAGTTGGAGATTATCAGGACCCGTCCGCACAGGGAGGCCTGCGCGCTTATGCAGACCCGAAAGCCTACAACAATCTCGGCAAAAAGATGCTGGCTGAAAAACCACGTCGTGATCCCCAACAAGCAAAGGCGAAAGCGTTGGTCGAAAGAAGACATGGCGCTAATGCGTGAGAAATATCCGGTGCTGCCAAACAAGGAATTGTTGGTCCTCTTCTCGGGTCGGAATATCGACGACATCATGGGCAAAGCCAGAAGATTGAAGCTTCGGAAGCAGTCAGACCCCGTGGCATCACTTGACGGCTTCAAGGAAGTCGTTCGCGACATTCTGACCAGTTGCAAGGATTTGGGCATCACCGCCCAGTGGCTCGACCGGATTTGCAACACGGGCCGTTACTTTAGTGAGGCATGGCGCAAGAACCCTTTGAATCTGAACGCGGTCGCTCGGGCGATTAAAATTCTTGGCTTTAGGCTCCGGGTCGATAAGGCTTTTCAACCGGTTGGGAACGAGAGCCGTCACCTGATCAGTTGCATTGTTAACTTCAGTACCGAGGCTGTACCGAACGCGCCCACGAAGCGCGCCAAGGAAGCGAGGCGGCATGCTCCTGGCCCCAGCCTTTCTTATCCCTATAACGGGAAATCGCGCGCCGAACGGTCGATCGTGGAGGCCGTCAGCGCCTTAGTCCCGCGTGGAATGCCGGGGAGAGACGATGTGATCCAAGATATTTTCGTTGCTCTGGGGGAAGGTAAAACGACGGTCGAGACACTGAGAATCAACCGAAAGGACATCACCGCTTTCTTACGCTCGCACATGCGTAATAATTTTGAGGGAAGCGGATACGCGGTAAGCATTGACCAACCTATGCGCAATGGTCGGTCATTCCACGATGTGTTGGCGGCGCCGGCGCAATAGGCGGAGGGAGAGCCCCGCCTTGCGCGGGGTTTCTTCCCTGCACCTTCTGAGGCAGGTTCCATTCTAGGTCTCGTATTGGCACCCGATTACTGCCTCAACTGGCAGCGGCTTCATCTTCGGGCGGCGTGCTTCTAGGGTCGGGCTATGTCGCACGGTCCAAATCGATTCCGAGCCGAAAGGCGGATGGCGGAAGTCGCAGAAAGACACGCCAAGAGCGTAGCGCCGCCTAATGCGCGCGCGCAGCGGATCATCGCCGTCTGGAATGATCGGGCACGGCGCGGGAAGCCAGCTGAATACTTCCCGACATTCGCGACGGCTCTCGCCGCCCATTGCTGGCGCGTTACCTATTGCTGTCCTGGATGCCGTCAGATGGGTTCCGCAGACCTGCGGCAATACGCCGACGCGCATCATCCCCGCGCACCGATCTCCGCCTTGATACCGAAACTGTCATGCGAGCGCTGTTGCCCAAATCCGCCACTCGCTACTTTGATCGAGCTTGGCGACCCGCATTCGCCCGAGCCGCGTCCCGAGTTCGAGCAGGTAGAACATCAACCGGCCACCCAGCGTGCCAACCCGCTGCCGCCAATTCCAACGATGGAAGACATGCCGAAGCACGGCATCACGCATGTCGGCGTGTGGTGTGGACAATGGCCGCACGCTTGTTTCTTCACCGAGATCATCCCGGTTGAAGAAATCGACTTGCGGCTGACGATCGTCGAGTTTGCGAGCCAATTGGTTTGCAAGAAGTGCGGCACCATGGGCGGCCACGCTTCCCCGCTCTGGCCCGATCGCGGCGGTGGCCCCGGCGGCGCTCACAATCACGGCGGAAAGACACCAGCCGCTCCCCCGTCTGACGCCGGCAAGGCAAGCTAAGCGGCCCTGAACCAAAACCAAAGGCGGCAGAGTAGATAGCCAAAGACGGTCCCGCATAAGCCGACCGCCACTGCCGCT
>JAUSBQ010000141.1 GCA_030651965.1 Pseudolabrys sp.
GAAACTGGCAAAGCTGATCCCGGTGCCGGACCTGAAACCAGCCTGACAACAGATCCGGTAGCAAAGGCGGGTGCCGTCAATCTCGCGGCGCGATCTACTTCGATTTACAGCCCGACTTTTTCAACAAAATCGGCACTTAGCAGACGCGCCAAAGGCAGAGGCTAGGGTTCAATGAAGCGCCTTCTAGGGCGTGGGCTCAATATTCCAGGCTCAGCGCCAGTAGGGTAGCCCGTAAAGCGATTTCGAGGATGAACAGGGAATGAAGACGACCAATTAGCCTCATTCATGGAACGGTCCTTATGCCCAACCGTTGTTTACAAAGTCCCACTTCCCCAAGGAGTCCCGATGAAGAAATCAATTCTTGCCATTGCTGCCGCTGCCCTTATCGCGTCAACGCCCCTCGCTCTTGCCAAGAACGCTAAATCAAGCGCGCCTGGCCAGATGATGCAGAAGAACGGCTCCGTCACCGGCAGCCCAGGTGCCTCGGGTTATGCTCCGGGCCATCTGAAGAAAAAAAGAACCAGCGCCGCGAAGTATGCGCCGGGCTATAACAAGCGCGTGGTCCAGACCCGAACTCGCGCCACTACGTCGGGCGCGGCCATTCGCTAAGCGCTCCCGGATCTTCATTAAAGGCCGCCTTCACGAGGCGGCCTTTTTTATTGAGCACTGCGCGTGACCTGACTGGGCCGGGTTTCTATTACAAAACGATGAATGTCTGTTCAGAAAATTGTCAGGAACGCCCATCTCTAATGGACGTTGATTTGCAGCTAAACAACAGAAGGAGCGGTGCTATGAAGAAGATTATTTTCGGTGCTTCACTATTGGCGTTCACTGTTCTTTCGCTGCCTGCGAGCGCACAAAGCGTATACTTTGGCTTTGGCGACAGTCCGCGCTATGACCGGTCGTATTATGG
The DNA here is from genome assembly GCA_030651965.1 of Pseudolabrys sp. Classification (GTDB taxonomy): domain Bacteria; phylum Pseudomonadota; class Alphaproteobacteria; order Rhizobiales; family Xanthobacteraceae; genus Pseudolabrys. The sequence continues at coordinate 914 of JAUSBQ010000141.1, forward strand.
CAGCGGCTATCGCTCGCACGACGGGTACGCGGGGCCGCGGCGGCACTATAACTCGTATGCTTCGGATAATCGAACCTGCCGCGTGAAGCGGGTTTGGGTGGGGGATCACTACCGCCGCGTTCGTCGCTGCTGGTGACATATGAAAGCAAGCTCGGCAGTGATGCCGGGCTTTTTTCTTTCAACTCCGGCAAGCTTTGAGATTGCGCAATTCGTTTAACGTTCGCCGGTGCCCCTATGTGACCTTGGACAAGGTAGCCCCCATTAACGGTACTTGCGGAGATATCAGTCAGAGAGTTCTACATCGCGAAAGTCTTGGCCGACGATTTGAGATAAGGGCGCAGTGACTACGGTCTCAAGCATGAGGCAACACGCCCGCTCACCTCCGGGACCTTCGAACCAGGCCTGGCTATGTGTTGATGAAGCCGGGCGCCCCGCGAGCGCTTGCTCTGGAATTCTATAACTTGCCGGGCAATTGCCGGTTTCAGGCGGGAAAAAGCCTCGTGAGCCTGTTCAATCTCTCCGGGGGAGATGCCCCGTACGCCGGCGCGCATCCGCAAGATCGCCTTGACCGTTGGCCAGGATATCCCGGAAGCCTTTGCCAGGACTAGAATGGTCTCCGCCCTGTCTTGGCCCATCGCACGCTCAACTGTCTCGATCGGAAGATTGCAGAGAACTGCGAAAGTGACAGTAGCCTCTTCGGCTTGTTCAGTCGTTGCGAACGTGGCCAAATCACTCTCGCAGAGCTGGCGGGCGGCCCGCAGCGCTTCGACATGTGCGCGTGCTGCGCTGTAGCTCCGCGCGCTGCCGGTCTGATCCAGGATCATGTTGGCAACTTCCGAGACCACATCCTCGATGGCGCTGGACATCGCCGGACTTGCGGCCTCGAGTTTGTTCCGGACTGCGTGAGAGGCTCTGACCAGAAGCCTCATGAAATGCAGGCGCGGAATATCGCGCCGCAGCCCGACACTTGTGGCAAGTTCCTCGTCACCTTTCGACCGCTCAACCAATGTCCTGTAGCCGGCCTCGGAAAAGCGCGCTTTAGGATTGTTGGCGGCGCTCAAGACCACCGGCTTCTCGCCCCGCTCGAGCAGGATATCCGTGACTTCTTCGCAGATCGAATTGCGCAACGATATCGCAAGCAAATGCCGCTGCGTCTGTGTCCTGGCGACGGCGACGAGTGTCTTGTCGTCGAGTTTCTGCGAGTGTTGCAGCATCGGCCCAGCGACGGAAAATGTGTCATCCGTTGCCAGATTGCGGCTGATCATGGACGGTGCGTGCGAATTCGTCGCCAGCCGTGTCGCCAGAACGGCGCGGGCGGAAGTTTCGATCGCGTTCGCGAGCCTGATGAAGACGTTGTCGAACAGATCGATCTGCGTATTGGAATAATCGGCCGACCCGACCACAAAGATATCGGTGATGTTCTGGAGAATCTCAGCGCGCCGCTGCGGCGTGCCGTGTGCGATGGCATCTTCGAGTTCATCAATCAAGGGAGGGAAATTCATGCAGTTGGCCCGGTGCCGACGCTAATCCATAACCGCCCGCTGCGGTCGCTGTTCGGCGCATCGAACGGAAGCGGCGGCATTTCTATCTCGTCTGGGATCATCTTGCGAGCCGTAGGTTCGAGAGGGCTGTGCCGATCTGATTGAATGTGGTGACGAGTTGTTCGGATGAAGTCAGCAGGAAAAACTTGCTGGCGTCGCTCGCGCAATTCTGCAACAGCGTGGAGGTGGGATCGCTGCCGGTGTTGACCTGTACGGCATAAATGGTAATGCCGGCGGCCTTGATATTGTCGCAGGTCTTTTGCTGGCGCGCGTTGATTGACGAGGCATTGTCGTACCAGCGATCTTCGGTGTTAAGGCCGTCGGTCAGCAGAATGATGACCTGATTGTATTTGAAATTGGGATCGAGGCTGGGGACGGAAAACGGCGCCGCGGTCAGAGACTGCCAGCCCATCTGCAGGCCGATCGCCTGGTTGGTCGTTCCGTTCGGCTGCATGGCCGCGATCTTGTCGGAAAGGGCGGTCCAGTCGTTGCTCAGTCCCATGACGGGTACGGGGCAGGAGGAGTATTGCTCGGCTGGATACAGCGTGCTGCCGGCAATGGGCGCGTCATTGGTCGTGTCGAAATTCTGGTCGCGGTCGGTTACACAGCCGTTCCAGCTGCTGCGGTTGGCAGGCGTCCATACCCCGCTCCTCGCGGTGCAGGAACCTTGGGTCTTGTAGCTGGATTTGCTGCACAGCCCGTTTGCCGCCTCCCACAAGTCCCAGCGCAGCCAGGATTCGCCGATATTGCTGGAGTTGACGTTGACGTCCTTGTTGAACGGAATAATCGAAACATAGGCGTCGTCCGGCGCCGTGGCCGCGTCCTTGATCTGAGTCAGGAAGTTCTGCGACGCGGTCCGGAGCGCATCCATCTTGCCGCTCTGCGACATCGAACCGGTATTGTCCAGGACGAGCGCGACCCGCAGCCGTGTGTTGCCCCAGGTCGCGGTGGTCGAGGCCGAAATATTGATCGCGTTGAAGCCGAGGACATTGAGGAAATCGACTCGAACAGTGCCGCTCGCTGTCATCTCCACCGTTGATCCGCCGGTCGAAGAGTATGTTGTGGTCACCGCGACATTCTGAACGGAGGGCCGGTTGAACAAGGCATTGAATGTGTCGGTTGCCGCTGCCTGAAGTTCGGCGCTGCTTTGAGTGGCCGCCGATCGCGACATCATCAATGCAGTCGCGTCGAGCGAAACCTGCATTGCGGTGCGCGCGGCGCTGGCCCGCGTGTAGTCGACGGCCATGCCGGCCACACCGATGAGCGGAACAATCGTCAGCGCCATGATGGGGGCGACGCCCCCGCGATCACTTTTCCAGAAACGTGCCAGCAGCATGAGAAATGCCCCACCCTAAAATCATTGCTCAAGGGGCAACAGTTCCCCGCATTGAGTGATGCCAGTGCGGGCGTTGACTTAGCGTGATGACCGCTGCGTGAATTTAAGGACAATTCATCGTGCATTGTCTGAATTCAGCGCCGGCTCAATTCAAAGTCAGGTGCTTATGATTCGTTTATCCTGGAGCGGGATGCTGGTTTATGGAGTCACGCCGAATGATTGAATGAATCTTGGTCCGCCGTGCAGAAAGACGGCGCCCCTATCCAGCTTAAGGTTGCTCAATCGTTTTCATTTCCGACAATGTATCGCACGTAATATCTTCATAATCTCTTCATCGTAGCCCGAGATGGGGCCGCGCCATTAGTGATTGAATGCGTTCCGTCGCCTAGTCTCGTGACCAATAGCCCCGACCAAGCGTGGGTCGCATCAAACGGGATAAACAAAAGTGCGCGCCAGTACTTTCGTAATGATCGGTTTTGCAGTCGTATTTGGGCTGCTCGCTGTCTTTATCGCCCAGGCATGGCTCAACAACCAGGCCAGTCAGCAGGCAAAGAACATGGAGTCGAGCGCCAAGCCGGTGACGACTCAGACCGTTGTCGTCGCCAAGCAGCCGTTGCGTTTCGGCACCGAGATCAAGGCGGCGATGTTGCTAGAGGTGCCGTGGCCGTCCGCGGCTTTGCCGGAAGGCGCCTTCACAGCTGTCAATGACGTGCTCAAGGGCGGCCATCGCGTGGTGCTGGCCTCCATCGAGGCCAACGAGCCTGTGCTTGCGCTCAAGATCACCGGAGCTGGCCAGCGCGCCACCCTCTCGGCGCTGGTCAAGCCGGGCATGAAGGCCGTGACAATCCGCGTTAACGACGTGGAAGGCGTCGGCGGTTTCGTGCTGCCAGGCGATCACGTCGATGTCGCGCTCACGCGCCAGATCGACAAGGGTTCAGCCACCACGGAAATGCTCCTGCAGAACACCCGCGTGCTTGCGGTCGATCAGGTCGCGGATGACCGCGCCGCCAAGGCAACGTTGGCGAAGTCGGTGACGCTGGAGGTCGATACGACCGATGCCCAGAAGATCTGGCTGGCCTCGTCGGTGGGCAGCCTGTCGCTGCTGCTGCGCAAAGCCGGCGAAACGGCGCAGGTGAAGACACGCAAGATAACGCTCAAGGATCTCGGCGATGGCGAGCCGGCTGGCGGCAAGACCGTGACCACCACCGTGATGGTGACGCGTGCGTCGGTGAAACAGGAATACACCGTTCCGATCGAAGCCAGCCAGATTGCCGAAAGCAACGGGATCGCGACTGCGACTGATCAGGGCCGGCTGTCTCGGTAATACGTCGCAAATCGTCAGAAGACGGTGAGGGAGTTCGTCGTGAGTAACAATGCAGAACGCATTGCAGATTTTCGCTGGCAGAAGTTGGACAGACCCACGATCGGCGTAAACTGCTTGCGCGACATCGCGGTGGCCTTGCTGGTCGCGCTCCTCGCGCCATTGCTGTTGATGACGGGTGACGCAATTGCGCAGCCGCGCACCATCAAGATCAGCGGCAACGACCGCACGGTCATGGTGACGGTGACGATCGGAAAATCCCAGGATGTGCGCACCGGCGGTAGTTTTGTCGACGTGGCGGTGGGCGATCCGGAAATCGCCGACGTCAATCCGCTCACCGACCGCACCCTGTCAATCCTCGGTAAGAAAATCGGCACGACCCGCGTCTCGGTCTACTCCGAGGGCAAGAAGCTGATCGGCATCTTCGACGTCGAAGTGTCGTACGACGTCACCCGCCTGATGAACGAACTCAAGCGCCGCTTCCCGGGTTCGTCGTTGCGCGCCTCGAGTGTCAACGGCCGCATCATGCTGGCCGGCCAGGTCGCCGACGCCGCCACCCTTGACAGCGCCGTGACCATCGCGCGCCAATTCGGACCCGAGATCATCAATGCGGTGTCGGTGATGTCGCCGCAGCAGGTGATGCTGGAAGTACGCTTTATCGAAATCTCGCGCTCCGCCGGCCGCGAGCTCGGCGTGCAATGGAACCGCTTTGGCGGCAACAGCATCACCAACATCGGCAACCGCACGTCCGCTGCGAATCTGCCGGTCACGGCAGCCACGGAAGCGGCCGCGGGCGTGATCTCCGGGGGATCGCCATTCGGGTTCATGATCGGCCGGATCGTCGCCAGCGGCGTGACCACCGACGTCATGATCAACGCGCTGGAGGAGAAGGGCATCGCCCGCAGCCTGGCTGAGCCGAACCTGGTCGCGCTCTCCGGCGATACCGCGAGCTTCCTCGCCGGCGGCGAATACCCAATTCCGGTGGCTGGCTCGTTGGGACAGATCACGGTCGCCTACAAGAAGTACGGCGTCGGCCTGGCTTTCACGCCGACGGTCCTCAGCCGCGGCCTCATCAACCTGAAGATCGAGCCGGAAGTCAGCGCGATCGACCTGACACACACGGTGTCGGTGGCAAACGGAATTTCCGTGCCCGCCCTGACGGTGCGCCGCGCTTCGACGACGGTCGAACTGCGCGATGGTCAGAGCTTCGTGATCGGCGGCCTGCTGCAGAACAACGTCCACAATCAGATCGAGCAACTGCCATGGCTCGGCAGCGTGCCGGTGCTGGGGGCGCTGTTTTCCAGCAAGTCCTACCAGAAGAACGAGACAGATTTGGCCATCATCGTCACGCCGCATCTGGTGCGGCCGGCGCGACCGGGCGATCTGATCAAGGCGCCGACCGACGACACGCTGCCGCCGAACGATCCCGATTTCTTCCTGATGGGCAAGAGCGAAATCAAGCGGCGTGAAGCCAATGCGATGTCGCCCAACGATTCGCGCGCCGCCATCGCCGGGAATCAACCGTTCACCGGCCACATGCTCGACATGCCGAGGAGAATCTCCGATGCGAAGATCCAGTAGTATGGCGCGGGTGCTCGCCCTCGCCGCCGTGCTTACCACGCTCGGCGGCTGTTCCGAGTATCTCGACCGCCGCGACACCAACTCGCTGCAGAGCGGCAACGCGGTGCAAACCAACAAGGTCACGCAGATGGTCGATCCGTGGCCGCGCGCCAGCGCCGACCGCAACATCGCCAGCAACGGCGTAGTGATGCAATCCGCGGTCGAGCGCTACCGCACCGGTCGCGTCATTCAGCCGAACAGCACCGGGACGTCCTCCAGCTATCAGGCCGCGCCACCGAGCAACGCGGCGCCGCTTGGGCCGACGGTAAATCAGCCGACGGCCCCGGTGAAATAAGGATGTTTGATCGTCAGCCATGCGAATAGGCCTCAATTCCAGTTCCAACAATACCTGCGTGGTGGTCTTGACCGCCGACGCCGAATTCGAAAGCTCTGCGCGCGCCATTTTCGGCGCGTCGAGCGCGATCGAACTCGTCGTGGTGCCGGGCCGTCTGGCCGACGTGGGCGATACGCTTAACGTCAGCGCGGCGACCGTCGTGGTCGTTGATCTGGACGCCGGCCGCGCGGAAGAAATGGCTGCGCTCGCCCGCCTGACGGCGCGCATCGGCCAGTGGCCGCCGGTGATTGCGATTACTCAGGTCTTCGATGAGACCGTCGCCCGGACGCTGATGCAGATGCGGGTCGCCGACTTCCTGGTGAAGCCGATCGCGGGCATCGATCTGGTGCGCGCCTGCGCCAGCGTCGGCAAAGGGACGGGCCGCGGCAACGATCTGACCGAGGCACAGATTTATACCTTTTTGCCCGCAGTCGGCGGCGCCGGCGTCACCACGCTGGCGATCCAGACGGCCATGCTTCTGCTCAACAGTGGCGGTCCGCGGGCGAATCCATCGACCTGCCTGTTGGATCTGGAATTCCAGCATGGCGCGGTCGCCGATTATCTCGATCTCGAACCGCGTCTGAATCTAGCGGAGATCGAGCCGCGCCCCGATCGTCTCGACCGGCAGTTGCTCGAAGTCATGCTGTCCTATCACGCGTCGGGTCTGGCCGTCGTTGCCGCGCCCAACCGGCCGGCCGAGATGCGCACGTTTGATCTCGATGTAGTGACGCGTTTGCTCGATCTGGTCTCCGCCAATTTCGAGTATGTCGTGTTCGACATGCCGCGCACCTGGTTCTCGTGGACCGACAGGGTGCTGCTCGGTTCGAACAAGCTTTACATCGTCAGCGAGAGCACAGTCCCGGGCCTGCGCCACGCCAAGCAATTGGTGTCGGCCATCAAGGAAAGGCTGGGCGAGGGCCCCAATCCCCAGGTCATCGTCAACCGCTTCGAGCAGCGAATGTTTTCATCGGGGCTGCGGCTCAACGATGTGCGGCAGGCGCTGGGTGAATCCTTCGTGAGCGCGATCCCCAATGACTACGCGCTGGTGCGCGAGGCGATCGATCGCGGCGTGCCGCTGGACGAAGTGAAGCCCGGCAACAGGATTACCACCGAGCTCAAGAAGCTGGTTCTGCCCGCTGCAAATGCCAAGGCGGGCCACGGCAAGCCGGTGCCGTTGTTGAAGAAGCTCAAGCTCTCCGCTGCGCGCTAAGGAGTATTCATGTCCGGCCGTTTCACCGTTCGACGTATTGTCGTTCCCGATCCACCGGCGGTCGAGGCGCCGCCGCCGGTCGCGCCGGACGCGGGTGGGAGGTCCGTATTTACTGAATCGCCGCCGGTGCAACCGAGCGGAACGCCATTGCTCCGAGACAAGTTGCTCGACGCCAAGATACGGCTGCATCGCAAGCTGATCGAGGAGATCAATCTTTCGGCTCTGGAAAAGCTGCCAGAAGACGAAATGCGGCGTCACGTCCAGCAGCTTGTCGCGCAATACGTGTTGGTCGAGCGGCTGGCCCTCAACACGCAGGAACTGGCCGATTTCGTTTCGGAAATCCTCGACGAGATGACGGGTCTTGGCCCGCTCGAGCCGCTGCTCAAGGATCCCACCATCAGCGACATCCTGATCAACGGGCACGAATGCGTATACGTCGAGCGCGGTGGCATTCTCGAACCGCTGGCGGTGCGCTTCAAGGACGAGCAGCACCTTCTGCGCATCATCAACAAGATTGTCTCGGCGGTCGGCCGCCGTGTCGATGAGTCGCATCCGCTGTGCGATGCGCGCCTGCAGGACGGTTCGCGCGTCAACGTGGCGGTGCGGCCGATCGGCGTCGACGGTCCACTGGTCTCGATCCGAAAGTTCTCGAAGAAACCGCTCAACCTCTCCAAGCTGGTCGAGATCGGCGCGCTGCGCCCGCCCATGGCCGAGGTGCTGGCGGCTGCGGTGAAGGCGCGTATCACGACCATCATCTCCGGCGGAACCGGTTCCGGAAAAACCACCATGCTCAACGCGCTGTCCGGCTTCATCTCGGAGAAGGAGCGCCTGATCACGATCGAGGACGCCGCCGAACTTCAGCTGCAGCAGCCGCATGTCGGACGCATGGAGACGCGGCCGCCGAATGTCGAAGGTAAGGGCGAAATCCGCCAGCGCGAACTGGTCAAGAACGCGCTGCGTATGCGTCCGGACCGCATCATCCTCGGCGAGTGCCGCGGCGAAGAAGCCTTCGATATGTTGCAGGCGATGAATACCGGGCACGAAGGCTCGATGGCCACTGTCCATGCCAATACACCGCGAGACGCTATCACGCGCCTGGAGCAGATGATCGGCATGGCCGGGCTGCCCATGACCGTGGCGTCGATCCGCGGCCAGATCGCCGGCGCTATCCAGCTGGTCGTACAGCTTTCCCGTCAATCAGACGGCAAGCGCAAGGTCACGTCGATCGCGGAAGTCACCGGACTCGAAGGCGACATCATCCAGATGCAGGAAATCTTCAAATACGTGCGAACCGGCACCGCGGCCGATGGAGCGGTGCAGGGCCATTTCATCGCAACCGGCGTGCGGCCGCGCTTCCTCGCGCATCTCGTCAGCCAGGGTATCAAGATTCCCGGCAGTTATTTCGACCCCTCGCAGCCGCTCTGACCGTTCATGTTCGATTTCGACATCATCTATCTGTTCTATATTCTGATCGGTATCTCGGCGGCGATGTTCGCGGAGGGCGCCTATCTGTTGTTCTTCAACACGTCGTCCTACCGGAAGAACATCAACCGCCGTCTCAGGGTGATGGAGGACAAGCCGGATCGGGAGAGCGTGCTGGTGCAGCTGCGGCGCGAACGCGGCTTGACCTCGGGCGGCGACTATCGTTTGCCGCTGATCAATCTCAATCAGTTGCTGTTGCAGTCGGGTCTCTCGATCGGCTTCGGACGGCTGCTGATGTTCATCGCGATCGGCGTGGCCGGCTCGTTCGCCGGCATCATGATGTTCAGCGGCAAATTATCGCATGCCGTCCTGGCCGCGTTGTTCTGTGGACTGGTGCTGCCAGTGATGGTGTTGAGATTCCTGCGGGGGCGGCGGCAAAAGAAATTCGGCGCCCAGTTTCCCGACGCCATCGACATTATCGTGCGCTCGTTGCGCGCCGGTCATCCGGTGCCGGTCGCCATCACCATGGTGGCCAAGGAAATGCCGGACCCGGTCGGCACCGAATTTGGTATCGCCATCGATGAAATCACCTATGGCGCCGCCCTCGAGACCGCCATGCGCAATCTATATTTCCGGGTCGGCTCCGACGATCTGCCGCTGTTTGTCACCGCAGTGGCAATTCAGGGTTCGACCGGCGGCAATCTCGGCGAAATTCTTGAAAACCTGTCGACGGTGATCCGCATGCGCTTCAAAATGCGTCGCAAAATAAGGGGGCTGGCGGCAGAGGGCCGTGCCTCGGCGATGATCCTGTCGTCACTGCCGATCGGCATGTTTCTCGTCATCTGGTTCCTGGTGCCAGATTTCTACGCCAGTGTATGGCAGTACAACATCACCAAGATTGCGCTCGCGCTGGCGGCGTGTTGGATGGCCGTTGGCAACTTCATCATGTACCGGCTGGTCAATTTCAAGGTCTGATGGACATGATCGCCTCCATCCTCTCGAGTGTTTTCAGCGACGACGGGAGTATTTTGCTTGGGCTGCTGGTCTTTCTTGCTGCCGGCACCATGGCGTTTTCGGTGATGGCGTATCTACGCGTGCGCGGCGCGGTCAAGCGGCGGACCGCGCGGCTTGCTGACGATGGCGAACACCAGGGAAGCCTGACGCGGTCGTTGCGCTATACTAGCGGGAAGGCGATGACCCGCCTGCTCGAATATACCACCAAGCACTATGCCGCGACGAACGATGGAAGTACGAAGGTTCTGCGCCGACGCCTGATTCAAGCGGGCATCTATAATCCGCGGGGTATCGCGTACTTCTTTATCGCACGCACCGCGTTGGCGATTGGTCTGGGCCTCATCCTGTTCGTGTTTCTGCCGCTGATGATCAAGAGCAGCGGCTCGTTCTTCTGGCTGATGGTGATTGTCGGCGGCATCGCCGGCTACGTTGGTCCCAGCATGTATATCGACAAGCGCATTTCCAAGCGCCGGGCCGAGCATCGCTCGGGATTTCCGGATTTCATGGATCTGCTGGTGATTTGCGCGGATTCAGGCCTGTCGATGGAGGCTTCGCTGGAGCGGGTCGGCCGCGAGTTGGGCGACAGCTATCCCTCGCTCAGCGCCAATATCCACGTGACAAATCTCGAAATTCGCGCCGGCCGTTCACTGAAGGATGCGCTTGAACGCTTCGCCGACCGGCTGGCTTTGGACGAGGCGCGCTCGTTTGCGACCCTTATCAATCAATCGATCGATCTCGGCTCCAGCATCACCGATGCATTACGGGTATACTCCGACGACATGCGTCACAAACGGCTCTCGATAGCCGAGGAAAAGGCCTATGCCCTGCCGGCCAAGCTATCGATACCGATGATGGTCTGCATCTTCCCGGTATTGTTCGTGGTGATCCTGCTGCCGGTCTTCGTACGCCTACACGTTGGGAATTATTTCTAACGTGTATTTTCCCATGAAATCGCCGTAAACGCGTGGCTCCTGGTACATTTATTAAGCAACGCCGCTTAATCTTAGAGGGTCTTTTGTCGCCGTTTTGAAGGCTTTGTAATGCGTATTGGAATGGCCCGAGCGCTGGGTATCGCGGCTGCCTGCTTATGGCTGGCGGGTTGCAACGCAGCCAATAACAAATCGTCCAATCCACTTGGCCTCGAGAGCGAAGGCACCGATTCCTTTGCCGCTATGCCACCGTCGGCCGAAAGCCGGACAGAGGTCCCGCCGCCGCTTGGCGTGTCGGCGGCGACGGAGCCGGGCCTGCTCGGCAGCGATCTTGCCGATGATCTGAACACCGGCAAGAAATACTATCGCGCTGGCAATTACGGCATGGCCGAGCGTTATTTCCGTCGGGCGGCTGAACTGCATCCACGTGACGCTGAAGTGTGGCTCGGCCTAGCCGCATCTTATGACCGGCTGCGCCGTTTCGACCTCGCTGACCGCGCCTACACGCAAGCTACGCTCATTGCCGGGCCGACGGTCGAGATCATCAACAACCAGGGCTACTCCTACATGCTGCGAGGCGATGCCAAACGCGCTCGTGCCAATCTCATCGCCGCTCAGCGCAAGGCCCCCGAGAACAAATACGTCCAAAATAATCTTCGCCTGCTGGCGGCGAGCGTCCGCCAAGACAAGGCCGTCGAATAGGCCCGTGCCTTTTGAGTTCGTAGTTAGTATGAGCGATATCCGCTTGTGGCAGATTTTGTTGAAAAAGTCGGGCTGTAAATCGAAGTAGATCGCGCCGCGAGATTGACGGCACCCGCCTTTGCTACCGGATCTGTTGTCAGGCTGGTTTCAGGTC
>JAUSBQ010000143.1 GCA_030651965.1 Pseudolabrys sp.
GACCTCTTCGTGCGGCCTCCACCACTACGATGCACGCACTGTGAGATGCTGCTCGCAGGCCGCCTTCAACCAAATCTGCCAAAGTAGTGCTAGTTTGCTTTCCCGGGTGGCCTACTTCAGCCAGTACCCGCCAGATAGGACTGAATGTAAGATATTGAAACAATCTAAACGTTGGTTTAGAGTATTTCATAATCGGAGTTTAGCCATGTCGCCAACGCATAGAGGCCGTTTCGTCGCCTACCACCGCGTCTCTACCGACCGCCAAGGCAAGAGCGGTCTCGGGCTGGACGCCCAGCGTAAAGCGATCCTCGACTACTTGAACGGCGGCGCCTGGGAACTGGTTGCCGAGTTCGTCGAGGTCGAGAGCGGCAAGAACAGCGACCGGAAGCAGTTGGCCGCCGCCTTGGAGGCCTGCCGAAAGCACAAGGCCAAGCTGGTAATTGCCAAGCTGGACCGGCTGTCCAGAAACCTGGCCTTCATCGCCGCCCTGATGGAATCCGGGGTCGAGTTCGTCGCCGTCGACAACCCCCATGCCAACAAGCTGACCGTGCACATCCTCGCCGCCGTCGCCCAGCACGAGCGCGAGATGATCTCCGACCGGACCCGGGCGGCGCTACAGGCCGCCAAGGCCCGGGGTAAGGTATTGGGCAATCCTCGCCTCCTAGAGGCTTCAGTGCGCGGCGTAGACGCTCTCAAGGCCGGCGCCGATAGGTTTGCCGCCAACGTCCTGCCGTTGATCCGGGAAATTCAGGCTTCCGGCATCACCAGCGCCAACGCAATCGCCGGCAGACTGAACGAGCGCGGGGTAAAGACGGCAAGGGGCGGTCGGTGGACTCATGTGCAGGTCGGGGCTGCTCTGTCCCGAGCGTAGAAGGTCCGAACTCGCGTCAGCCCACCGACGTACACAGCGGGAGCGGCCGAAAGCTCTCAGAGACAATGGAATCCGCGTATCACAGTGACTTATAAAGCGGCGCGCGCGGGGCGCGTTTTTTGTGATCGCGCGCGCGCCGTCTGCTAGTCTTCCTCAAACTAAGGGGGGATGACCACATGCCGATAGTTAGACGCGAGCCGGCACCGGTAATACCGGTGACACGCGGAACGGTGTTTGTCGCTGGTGGCCAACCATCCATTACGTACATAGACCGCCAGCATCTCAATGTGGAATACAGCCTTCAACAAGCATTGAATGTTCCAAATCAAATCGTTTCACTTGCTGGTCCCTCGAAGAGCGGTAAAACCGTTTTATGCCGAAAGGTGATGCAAGACGCTCCGCATATCTGGATCGAAGGGGGGCAGATTGAGAGAGGGACCGATATTTGGGACAAAATTTGTTATGTCTTGAACTATCCGGTCGAAGTTCAGAAAAAGTCGAAGGACGAAGGCAAAGCAGGTATTTCTGTTGGTGTAGCGGAATTTCTGAAATTCGAAGGCTCGCTACTGAATGGAAGTGAATCGGCTAGAACCTATAAAATTGATACGATGGCGCAGGCCATTCGTCATTTGCGAGAAGAAAACATTGTTCTTATTATTGATGATTTCCATTATTTGCCGGAGACAGTTCGAAAATCGTTCCTGCGAAATATCAAAGGACCTGTTTTTGACGGCCTAAAATTGGTTCTTCTCTCGGTCACGCATCGAGGGCTTGATGCAGTGAAAGCAGAACTCGAACTTCAGGGACGGGTCTATTCGGTCGTAGTCCCCGAGTGGAATCCAGTCGACTTGACAAAAATACCGCAAAGGGGCTTCCACGCACTCAATGTTCAGTGCCCAAGTGGAGTTGCGCACAGGCTTACGCAGGAATGTCAGCAAAGTCCTTTCTTGATGCAGAAATTATGTTGGGAAATATCTGCTGGCATCGGTGTAGATACGCGCTCGGAAAAGCCCGTTCCTATTGCGAACAGCTATGACTTAGTACCAATCTTTCAGCGTCTATCTAAAGACTTCGGCCACCCAACATATCAAAAATTAGAGATTGGGCCGCAGAGTCGAAAAACACGGATTCAGAAAAAGCTACGCTTCGGAGGGACCGCCGATATTTATAAAGCGGTATTGATGGCCATTGCGGCAACCGGTCCCGCAGCAACAATCACCTATGACGAGTTACGCGCCAAGCTTTCAGATGTTTTGATCGACACTATTCCTCGAAAACAAGAGGTGACCAATGCGCTGAAACTTCTCGCTGCTATCTCACGAGATATTGGTGATGATGCAGGCATAGATTGGGATAGCGAAGAGCGAAAAGTCGATATTAGCGATCCTTACTTGCGTTTTTACTTACGGTGGCAAGTTCGCTCACAGTTTGAATCTACAGTCGGGGGGACTTTGTCTCAGCGTTTAATGGGGGACCTTCGTAACTAAAGCGTGCTGATTGCCCAGGCAAGGCGTCAGATTAAAGCACCTTGCTGAATATCGTTCTGACGCACGACGCCGTTGATGAGCCAAGTATCTTGGTGCAACGAGTGCGTCCCCATGGCGAGCAGCATTCCTTTCGCCGGGTAGTCCTTGCCAAAGACACGGTCCATCTCAGCAAGGGCTTTGTCTTCACCATACAGTCCGGACCACTTGTGATAGGTCGCCTCAATCTCCCAGTCCTGACACGTGCCTTCGCGCTGACCATCGTCGGTTCGGTATTTGTATTTGAATACGTAAGGACAGGGATTGTAGTTGTTGGTCACCTGCTGCGCGAAAAGATCAGCCTGCGAGCGGATGGACTCAAACACCTGCTTCTCCGCTTTCACCTCATCGTCTTTTTTCTTTTCTATTTTGAAGCCTAAAATCTCAGCCTTAAGGAGCGCAAAGCTCTTTCCGGCAGCGCGCTCACGCGTAAGGCTGGTGACGATGGTATTCGCTAGGAACCGCTCGCGCTCCGACGATTTAAGTTCGCCAACAATCTCCAAGGATTGCTGATCTACACGCCGGCTTTCGATACGTTGGTCGTCGTTTGGCAGTCGCCATTTAAACTTGATGCGATCCCAACGGCCGAACTTCTTGGAATGTTCCAGTGTCCGAAACGATACGGGATAAAGTCGAAGCCAATTGCCGTAAATGTCTATACCGGCACAGCAGACCGTCTCGCCATGGCGCCGGCCAACTTGCGGCGCCGCCTTTACAATAACGACCGCCTCAGCATTACCCGACGTGAGTGGTTGCCCTGTCATTCGAGGTAGCCCGGCCCCTGAAAATGTTGCGCACGATCGGTCCCGGCGCCAGGTGCACTAGACCGAACCGGCCTCGGCGCTTCATCGAATCAGCAACTATGCAACGGTGGCAGTTCGAATGATCATGTTCAAAGCAAAGCAAACAGGCAACAGTCTTAGACGCGACTGATACTGCCTCTGTCAGAGCGTGTTGCGCTGCAGTAGATGCCATGTGCTTGGAAAATATCTCCCGGAAGTCAGAGAACCGACCCTCGCGGGCAGCGATGCGGCCGGGCTTGGGATCGCCAAGGCCTTTGAGGTGGAGATACCCAATCCCCACGCCAGCGAGGCCTAACGAGAGCGAGGTTTTCGAAAAACCCGGCTTTCGCGAAATGGGCACATCACGAACGTCGATGACGAGCTTGACGCCGCTTTCCAGTAGACTGGCAAAAAGGTCCGCTGGTTTGCTGCCTTCGTAGCCGACGGTATAAAGCTTAGCCATTCCACGTGCTCCACGGTCTTCTTTAGTATCAGGTCGAAAGATTGACAACCGGTAAGGCCGCCGGCCATCCCGGTGCGTACCGAGCCTCCCATTCGTCCATCGTCAATGGTCCCGGCTCGCCCCCGTCGTAAAAGATCACGCCGGAAGCGATGTGAGCCATTCCGTTCTTGATCCAGCGCTCTACCGTCTCGTCGGTCAACGGCTCGTCTGGCAGTGGTTCAGACCCGAATACGAGGTGCGGTGCCTCACGCACACCGCGCGCCTCTTCCAGACGGGCAAGCCTTGTTTCGATTGACCGGCTCATTGAAGCATCGCCGACGGCTGTGGCCGACCCGTGATGCACAACAGGCTGTCAGACGCGCCTAGGGCGCCGCTTGCGAGCATGGCGGGCACGGTGGCGACTCTCCTGCGGGTTTTAGAGCGCCCTCCTACCAAGGCCGCCATGCGACGTTCGAGCGAGTTCATGTGTCAGCCCTCATGGCAGCCGCCACCGCCGCGTCGCGCTGCTCTTGGCTTGCCGTGATGGGGCGCGTCTGGACGCCAAGGGCAAGATGAAAAAGCCGGTCGTCCGACATGCCCGTCAGCACATGCTGGATTCCTGCCGGATACCGGTGCTTAGCTCT
>JAUSBQ010000149.1 GCA_030651965.1 Pseudolabrys sp.
TGGGGCAAATGCGGCTCGATCTGCCGCCATTGTTCGTCGCTCAGCCAATATAGGTTGCGTCGCATCGTCCCTACTCCGAATCAAAACCGAAGGGAATCAGCAACCGATTCAACCAGCAATAATTTTATTGGGTTTTGGCCCTAGGGTACGCATCCGCTTTCCTTTCGTCCGACATGCTTCGGAGCGAAGAAACGGAGGGCGCTCAAAAGGGCCCCGATTGAAAGGTTCTGAGGAAGCCGAACGTCTTGCGCTAACATCTCGGTCACGGCGAAGTTGATCCTTTAAGAAGAGCGTGTCCAGCAAAATTTCCTGACGCGCCCTTTGGATTAGTGTCAGCATCTGGGACGCGGCCAGAATGAGGAGGCTATGCGAGAAATCGCCCATCCGAAAATGCCGACGGCGGCGAGGTAGCGCTTGAAGCGTACCGGCAAGCCTCGCAGCGTCGAGAACAACTTCAGCCCCGGGTTCGGCGATTGCTCGGGATCACGAACGAGAATCAGGAACGCCAGCACCGCGAGGATGCCGGGAATGAGCGTCAGCCAGAACACTAGCCGGAAGGGATCTTCCGGCGTCTCCCATTGAAGATGCTGCGCCCAGCCGAGCAAGGCGACGCCGAGCAGCGGTCCTGCGACCGCGCCGATGGTGTCCATCGCGCGATGGAAGCCGAAGACCCGCCCGCGCGTATCCGGCGAAATCGACTGGATGACGATGGCGTCGCGCAACGGACCGCGCAGGCCCTTGCCGAACCAGGACACGGTGCACCCAAGCAGGATCAGCGGCCAGCCGACGGCAAGCGCGATCATCGCCTGGCCGAGCGGGGTCAGGCCATAACCGACCAGCACCAGCAGCTTGTGATGATCGAACTTGTCGGCGATGTAGCCGGCGATCATCTTGGTGTTGCTTGCCACGGCGTCGGCAATGCCCTCAATGATGCCGAGCACGGCCGCCGGCATGCCCAGAACGGCGAGAAAGCCCGGCAGAATGTGACCGACGTCGCGTTTCGTTGCAGAAATCCCCAAGCGCGCTGGTGAGCCCCGCACCGGCTACGGTCCGGTTGAGCCAGCCCTTCGGCCGGCCGTTGGGGGAGGCATTGCGGCGGCCTCTGTATTCGAGGTCATGCGCCACCTCGAAGGTTGCGACATTGGGATGTGATCCGATGAAAACGATCGACACTCGCGTAATCAATCTAGCCTAATCGTACTTGAAACGCTCCGACACTATCCTGCTTCGCTGCACACCGCGGTCCATGAGTGTTCGCTCGACACTGTTAATCATGGGGGCCGGACCGCAGACGAAGTAGAGCCAGTCGTCGGCGCCAATTGAATCGAGGCAATCATTGAGAAGTCCCGGCGATAGTTCTCCGACCGATCCGGTCCAGCCGGAAGGCGGTTCGGACAGCACATAATACACTTTGAGATCGAGCGCCTGTTTGAGGGCTTCAATTTCCTCCAAATACAGGATCTGCGTCGCGACGCGGTTGCCATAGATCAGCCGCAGCGGGTGCGGGTAACGCTCGGCTTTGAGCTGACGCAGGATGCTCATGATCGGAGCGAAGCCGACGCCGCCGGCTATGAACACAGCTCCTGTAGCCTCTCTGCCGGACAGAATGAAATTACCGTGCGGGCCGTCGAGATAGGCCGGAGTCCCGATCTCAATGGCGCCGATACGATTGGTGAAGTCGCCGCTTTCCTTTATCGTGAAGGCGATGCGTGGCCGTTCGACCGGCGCCGAACTGATCGAGAAGGGATGCTCGGTCAAGCTGAATGTCGAATGGCCAAGGTTGAGCCATGCGAACTGGCCAGCTGCGAACCCCATGCCTGGGCCGCGGACTGGCTCGACCGCCACCTCCCACATGCGATCCGCCACCTTGCTGTTTGATACCACGCGATACGGCTCGTTTCGCTGCGACAGTGGTTTCAACACATAGATATGGAGCATCGCCAGCACTGCGACGATGGTCGCGACAATCCAAAAGCCAGCCAGCCAGCGGTCGGCGCTGTACGTGCCAACCGCCAGCGTGTGCGCGGTGCCGGACACCGCAATGGCAACTGCGAACAGTCCGTGGCTCAGCCGCCAATACTCGTACCGAACCGGCAGCCGATCCCTGAACACCGCCAGAAGCACGAGCAGAATCATCAGATACCAGGCGATGACACCGCTGCGCAGGTTTGGCGACGAGAACATCCGGTGGAGCGCGTTCACGGCGTCCATCGGGTCGGGAAATAGCCGAGGAACAGCATAGAGCAGTGGGTGCACGAGGATGAACGAGAGGATCGCCCATGAAGTCACCTGGTGGAAGCGCATGGTGCGGTCGATGCCGATCCGGCCGGAAATCCATTCGAACCGGCCGGACAGCACAAACTGCAGCAAGGTCATCACATAGCCGACCATGACCAGGCCGGAGGAAAGCTCACGGAAGATGTTGCGCGCGGGGTGCCCCTGCAGCGCGGCGAGAGCGACCGGCAGCAGGCAGAGCAGGCCATAGAAGGTAAACAGAATCAGCGGCGGAAGGCCGGCCGGAAGCCTCGTCGCGCCGGCGTTCGTCGCGTTTGTCTCGGCTGAGGCTCGATCACGCATTTCGCTTCTCCTTGTACACCGGGTCTGCGACCAATCGTCCTAGTGCCCCATCGAATGGCGAATCTAGCCCATTGGCGTCGATAGATCGTCAATCAACCAAAAACCTCGCGCACGGGATTGAGTTAGGTCAACGAATTGGCCGACGCTTTCGCTAGCCTGAAGCGCGAATTGTCGCAGCAATTGGCGGGAAGTGAAGGAGAATCGAGATGGTACCAGCATTCAACGTCGTGCGCCTGTTTTCCGCAGCCGTGCTTGCCGCCAGCATCTTCGCCGGCTCCGCGGTTGCGCAGCAGACGATAAAGTTGCCAACGCCGAAGATGGATGGCGGAATGCCGCTGATGGAGGCAATTGCCAAGCGCCAGTCGACGCGCGCCTACGCCGACAAGACGTTGTCGAACGAAACGCTGTCCAATCTGCTGTGGGCGGCATTCGGCATCAACCGCCCGGAGAGCAGCGAGCGCACCGCGCCATCCTGGCGCGGCTCGAAAGAGACCGATATTTATGTGGCCACCGCGGAAGGAGTGCGGATCTACGAACCGGCGACGCATACGCTGCGGCATGTCATGGATGGCGATATCCGGGCTGATACCGGCCGCCAGCCTTACGCCGCGACCGCGCCCGTCGTTCTGATCTATGTGGCGGATCGTACAAAAATGGCAGAAGCACCGGAGCAGGACCAAACGATGTACGCGCACGTCGACAGTGCATTCATCTCTCAGAATGTCTATCTGTTTGCCGCAGCGCAGGGATTGGGGACCGTCGTTCTCGGTAACGTCGAGAAAGCGGAACTTGCCAAGAAAATGAATCTTCGCGGCAGTCAGATCCTGACGTTTACGCAGCCGGTCGGCCATCCGAAGTAGACGGCGGGCAAGCGGAAAGACCGGGCGGTCGCCCCGAGCGAATACCGTCATCTATTTCGGTGCGGCTCCGGCGATCGTCGATTGAATGTAGGTAATGATGAGGCCGCGTTCGATTTCCGACGGCGGATAGTGTTTGCGGAGAAACTGATCCAGCCAGGCTTGCCGCGCGGCGGGGTCGGCGCGCTGGCGGCCCCAATACTGAATGTCGCGCGGTCCGTGGCACTCGCCGCAGCGGGCCTTGAAAGCGGCTTCAGTCTCCTTGGCATGACCGGCCACCGTCATCGAGAAGAAGCCGGCCATCAATGCAGCCGCGGCGACAACGCTGATAATAGGGCTATGTCCACGTTCGGTTCGCATTCGGCACCACCGCTTTCTGGTTGGTTCTGAAGGAAAAGGCACTGGCAACTCTTTGTACGCAGTGGGCTACCGGATGGGCGGCACGGCGAGGATATCGATATCGAGGCCGCGCAGCACCTCCTCGGCGACGCTACCAACCAGCATTTTTACGATACCGGAGCGGCCGTGGGTGCCGATGACGACAAGGTCGGCCACGGTTTCCTTCGCCACTCGCGAAATCACTTCGAACGCGCCACCCTCTACAATACGGTATGACCATCGCGCGCCACCAAGACCTTGCGCTTTCAGAAAGGAAAACAATTCCTCGCTGGCCTGCATGCGCTCGCGGGCGACATAACCTTCAATCTGATCCTGCGGAGCGTTTGCGGCGTACAATTTTCCTTTTGCGACAGCGATGAAGGCATGGACAACGGTTAGATTGGAATCATTGACCAGATCCAATACTTTAGCTGTCTTGATTGCATGAGTGGATGGCTCCGACAGATCGACGCCGGCAATGACGTGCCGATAGGGATGCTCAGTGTCCGTATTCACCATCAGGACCGGATAAGGCCCCGTGCGGATGACGCGCTCGATCGTCGTCCCGATGAAGATGTCGCGCAGAATCTGCTTGCGGTGCGACCCCATCACAATTAGATCAGCAGACGCACTCTTGGCAGTTCGTAAGATCGCATCGAAGGCCTCGCCAGTCGTAACCACCGCGCGACAACGCACGTCGCGCAGTTCGGCAAGAGAACCGATTTGCTCGTTCAGGAATTTGTTCGCCTCGCGCTGTTCGACATCGACCAGCGCCTCCGGTTGGTCATCGTCGACGACGTGAACTAACGTGAGTTCGGCGGTGGTCTGCCGCGCCAAAAGGCCAGCTCGCCGCAATGCGCGTTGCGAGCGGGTCGAAAAGTCGGTTGCAGCAACAATCTGTCGCACAGCTAGCCTCTTCAAGCACCGTCCATACTTGAATACTTCGCACGATGTAAGCCAACCCCCATGATCTGGATCAAAGGCGTGGTATTGGAAGGCAATAGTATTCTAGTTAGCGCTCGAATACGAGGGATGGCATGCCACACATTGTCGCGCTTGGGCGGCTGATGCTGGTGAACGCGCGCGACATCCTGCCGGTGGTGGCCGTAATCGCGTTTTTCCAGAGTGCCGTTGTTGCAGCGCCGCTGCCGCAACTCGCTGAAGTGTTGGTGGGATTGGTATTCGTGCTGGTCGGTCTCACACTCTTCGTGCGCGGTCTGGGCATGAGCCTGTTCGTGCTCGGTCAGGACTTGGCGGACGCCATCGCGCGACGCGGCAACCTGGCAATGCTTCTCCTGTTTGCATTTGCGCTTGGATTCGGCTCGACCATTGCGGAACCGGCGTTGTTTTCCGTTGTCGCCAAGGCGACTGACGCAGCGGCGACCGCTGGCATTCTCGCGAGAGACGCGGCAGCGACTGAGCGTTTCGCTTTACTGCTGCAATATTCGACGGCAGCAGCGGTCGGTTGCAGCCTTGTGATTGGCTGCCTGCGCATCGTGATGGGCTGGCCATTGATCTGGTTTGTGCTCGGCGGCTATACTTTGGCAGCATTGATAGTGCTCGGTGGAAACTCCCCGTTGGCAGGCGTGGCGCTTGATGCCGGCGCGGCAGCAACGTCCGCGATCAATATTCCATTGATCACAGCCCTGGGAGTGGGACTTGCGACCGTGGTCCGAGGTCGAAGTCCATTGACGGATGGATTTGGCATGGTGGTGCTCGCGAGCCTCATGCCGGTGCTGCTGATCCTCCTGGCTGGCCTCGCGATTGGTTGAGAGCGCATGTTTGACCTTCTCGTCTCGGCTGCAGCGCATACGATGCGAGACGTTGTGCCGGTCGCGCTGGTGATCGGCGCATTTCAAGCTTTTGTTCTTCGCCAGCGTCCCGCACATTTCAGACGTATCCTTGTCGGGACAGTTTTTCTGGTGCTCGGCTTGATTCTATTCCGGTTCGGCATCACCGAGTCCTTGCTCCCGATCGGTTCTTTGATGGCTGCACAGCTCTCCGGGCCCGATTTTGTGGGCAACAATCCCGCTTGGTTCTCTTATGGTTGGCTCTATGCCTTCGCCCTTGCGGTTGGTCTGTCTGCGACGCTGATTGAACCCACGTTGATCGCGATTGCGGAACGCGCACGCGACTTGAGTGGCGGGGTGCTACGCCCATGGGGGTTCCGCCTAGCTGTCGCCATTGGCGTTGCGCTCGGCATGCTCATCGGAACGCTCCGGATCGTCCTTGGGCTGCCTTTGTCATATGTTTTTGCAGGACTTGTGATGACCGTTACACTCGTAGCGATTGTGGCGCCGAAGCCGCTTCGGCCGCTCGCCTTCGACAGTGGGGGTGTTGCGACTTCTGTCGTCATTGTACCGCTGATTACTGCGTTTTCACTGAACGTGGCCAAGTCGGTTCCGGGCCGGGATCCGCTCGTCGATGGCTTTGGCTTGGTCATGCTCGTGTTTCTGATGCCGATCGTAACAGTGCTGATCTTCGCAAGACTCACGACATTGCGAGCAAGACAGCGACATTGAGGAAAAAGGAGGCAGAAATGCAGTTCAAGCTGCTCCTGGCGATGACGGAAGACAGCCGAGTGGACGCCGTCCTGCAGGCTGCGCGCGAGGCCGGCGCGACGGGTGCGACCGTTATCACGAGCGCACGCGGGGAAGGATTGGTGCCGCAGAAGACGTTCCTAGGCCTCGACTTGACGGGACAGTGCGACGTAATTCTGTTGGTTGTTGAGGACCACTTGAGCCGCGGTATTCTGACAGCAGTGGCTCGCGCTGGTGAATTCGAAACGCGCCCGGGCAGCGGTATTGCCTTTCAGCTTGCGATTGAAGATGCGGCTGGGATGGGTTCGCAAATTCGCGCCCTTAGCGGCCGTGAGCAAAAATCGTGAATCAGCAGGGTGATTGTTCTTAGAATGTCGGGGGATTATGACAAGAGCGGTATCTGAAGGACACGGTCGAGCTGACGAAACCGTCATCGGTGCGGAGACGAACGCGCCTTGGCATGGCGTCGACTTTCACGCGGCGATTGAACGCCTGCAAACGCGGCCTGTCGGTCTCACCGAAGCCGAGGCGGCGGAGCGGTTCAAGAAATATGGGCCAAATCGGCTGACAGCATCGAAGCCGCG
>JAUSBQ010000173.1 GCA_030651965.1 Pseudolabrys sp.
GTAATTCTTTTTCTCATATTCCGTGTTGCCGATCTTGAACGTGTAGAGGCGAGTGCCGCGTCCTTTGATCTGGATGTATTCGGTCGGAGAAAAAATTGGGCGCATCAATCCTATATTGAGTGCGTCGCGGCAGTTGTAACCAGTGGACAGCATGTCCACGGAAACGGCAATCCGCTCGCGGCGTTTGCCATCGCGGAATTCCTTGGCGATGGACGAGGCGTCGGGGATGCGTGACGTGATGGTGACAGCAAGTTCCGGCTGAATGTCGTTAAAAATCTTTGTGAGATTGGTCGCGTGTTTCTGGTTCACCGCGAAAACGATGGACTTGCCGATTGTCCCTGTCGGGTCTTTCTGCGCTTCTTTGAGAAAGGCTTCGCACATAACTCGATTGCGTGCAGGAGTGAAGACCTTTCGCTCCAAGTCTTGAATCTTGAAACTTTCATCCTGCTCGTTGACAACAACGGCCCACCCGCCCTCGGCGAGCGCCTGCGTCGTAATGTCGGAACGTAGGTCGAAAATCTTGGGCAGGCACAGAAATGGCCCTTCCGGGTCCTTCACGGCGTCAATGATGTCATAGCGATAGGTCGGCAAGCCTGGCTCACACCCGAAATAATTATAGGTGTCTCGAAGCTGCCGAGCTTCCAGCGCTTTGGGGTTTTCCGATTGCAGCTGCTCGATGTTGATATTTTTAAGGTACGCCTTGGGCGTTGCCGTAAGGCCAACCCTGGTCGCCTGGAAGAACTGAACGACCTCACGGGCATCGCCATAAATTGAGCGATGCGCCTCATCGTTGATGACAAGGTCGAAGTAGAACGGCGTGAATTCCTCACGATACCGGCGGTCGACCATCAGCGATTGGATGGTAGCGACGACGACGGAAGCTCCGAGTAATTCACCGGTGCGGCGTGCACTCTTGAAGATCACCGGCTTAAACTCCGGCAGGACGACGGCGAAATCCTCCATCGTCTGCTTTGCCAGTTCAATGCGATCAACGATGAACAGGACGCGCTCGGCATTGCGCGTCGTGAGAAAGCGTCGGATCATTGCGGCGCACAGAAGAGTTTTCCCGGTGCCGGTTGCCATCTCCAATAGAAACTTGCGGCGGCCTTCGCCATCGAACAAGCGGGCCACTTCGTCGATGGCGGCGATTTGATAGCGCCGCAGGGTCAGGTCGTGCTTGAGATGGCGGAGGTAGTCCGGCCGGAGAATTTCGCTTTGCAGCGGCCGGGGCGGCTGCATGTTTTTGAGCTGCACCCGTTCGAGATCGTCGCGCGACGGTAGCCGCTCAATGCGGTACGCGTCGCGCTGGTCGGCGCGCTCGAAATTCCAAAACCAATGCTCGCGCCCGTTTGAGAGGATCACGAACGGCGCTTTGAGGTTTTCGGCGTACCCGCGTGCCTGCTCCTTCGCGTCGTAGGGGTCTAGACCCTCGCGCTTGGCTTCCAAGACGCAGAGCACGCGCCCGAGCTTGTCCTTCAGGAGATAGTCGGCGCGGCCGGCGCCGCTATGAAGCTCAAAAACGACCTGCCTCGGATCGAGCAGGTCCCACCCGCTGAATTCGAGCGCCTTGTCGATGAGGATGCGGGAAAATGCTTCGTTTTGACCTGTGGACATAGGAAAATTGCTATCTCAATGGCTGTGTTCAAAACTATAGCATCTGACCCGCTTTCCGCACTGACGGGCGGCGGAAACGGCGCGTTCAGTGGGGATTCGCTAAACGATACTGTATCCCCATCCGGTATCCGTCTGGCAAGATTAAATTCGGATGTCTCTTCAATAGCTTCTCGGTCACCCCCGGTAGGGATTGCAAGCCCGACTTCCTCCAATTCTGTCGGCCTTATAGGGCGGCCGAGAAGCCCATGTTCATCGTTCCACCTCAGTTCGAGATTCACCTACGCAGGACGTTCGTCCTTGTCGTAGGGACCATCTCTTCATAGAGGAGGAGCTCAATTATGTAGGTAGCTATTAGGTCCACGAGAGGCAATTTTCTGGACCAGGCAGCGCTTGATTTGCCGCAGCTTTTATTGAAGAAAAGAAGATCGCGGCAATTTTTCTGTCTCATTTTTTGAAATCTGAATTCCAAAGAAAAATGCGAACAAAATCGCTCGGAAACATCAAGACGGCTGATTGCTCGTCTTTGGCACGTTTGTCCTCCTAGCGGGCTGCCGTGCGTGCGAGATGATGTGCGAGCCATATGTCCGCAAACGGAGTTACGCATTTTGCGCGCGTTGATTTTCGAAATGATCATCGCGTATTCGGAATCAAAGACGAGGATCGCTTTTCGCACATCTACATCATCGGCAAGACCGGCGCGGGCAAGTCGACGCTCATTCAGAGCATGGCGCTGCAAGACCTTGAGCGGGGGCACGGCTTTGCGCTCATCGACCCGCACGGGGACCTAGTCGAGCGCGTTGCGGCGCGCATCCCTGCCTCCGGCCGAGAGGATGCCATCTATCTCAACGCTTCCGACCCCGCGCAGCCGTACGGATACAATCCCCTGCGGCAAGTGCGCGGAGAGTTCATCTCACTCGCCGCCTCCGGGCTTATGGAAGTCCTCAAGAAGATGTGGGCCGGTTCGTGGGGCGTACGCATGGAGCACATCCTGCGCAACGTTTTGCTCGCCCTTCTAGAGCAACCGGACGCCACGCTGCACGATGTTCTGAGGCTGATGACGGATCAGAAATACCGGAAAGAGGTCGTCAGGTCGCTCCGGAACGAGACAGTGCGGAATTTCCTAGAAAAGGAGTTCGAGCGCTTCACCTTCGGCTATCGCGCAGACGGTATCGCGCCGATACAGAACAAGATCGGCGCATTCCTGGCCGACCCGCTGCTCAACCGCATCCTCACCAAACCCGAGAAGGACTTGCACGTCCGCAAAATCATGGACGAGGGCGGGGTGCTTTTGGTGAATCTCGCCAAGGGACGTTTGGGCGAGGATAGCTCGTCGCTGCTCGGCGGGCTCTTGGTGACAACGATTGGCCTTGCGGCGTTCAGTCGCGCGGACATACCGGCGGAGAAGCGGCGCGACTTCTTCGTCTACGTCGACGAGTTCCAGAGCTTTACCACGCTCGCGCTCGTCAACATGTTTTCAGAATTGCGAAAGTATCGCGTCGGCTTCACGGTCGCCCATCAGTATATGCACCAGTTGGAGCCGGAAATCAGGCATGCGGTCTTGGGAAATGCCGCCACAGTTATCTCGTTTCGTATCGGCGCCGAGGACGCACCATATTTGGAGCGCGAGTTTGTGGAGCGGTTTGAGCAGATCGACCTAATGCAGCTGCCCAATTACCACATCTATTTGAAGCTCATGATCGACGGAATGCCATCACAGCCGTTCAGCGCGAAAACTCTGGTGCCTCTGACCTGAATGAGCGTGGACATCGCGCATAACGGAGGATGACTGAAAAAAATAGAACTCTTCATAGCGGCCTATGCGCGCCCGTGCTGCGTCGTCGCTGCGCATACTGAACGTTTTAAGTAGCATCGGCGAAATGTATTCCATTCGCTCATGGAGACCTCCAAACGCCGTTCGCGAATGCGCCGTACCAGCACGGGCAAGCGTGTCGATCTGACTGACCGCGACATTGCCCTTTTCAAGCTACTCCACCGCTATCGCTATCTGCGATCCAATTTCCTGTATGCCTTCCTCGGCGGCAATTCAGAGACCCGGTTCAAGGAGCGGCTCGGCCATCTCTACCACGACGGTCGGTACATCAATCGGCCCGAGCAGCAGTGGCAGTTTGCGAACTGTCGCTACATGCCCGTCGTGTATGAACTCGACGACGCTGGCGAGCGGGTGCGCCGGGATAACGGGCTCATCCGAAATCAGAGCCCACTATTGAGTAAGGGCCGGACAGGCGCCTATCGCCAATTTGCCCATCAATTGATGATCTGCGAATGCTTGGCTTCGATCGAGCTTGGGGTGGCGCAGCAATCAGGTCTACGCTTCATCTCTTGGCAGGAGATCATTGCAAGAGGGCCGCAGACAACTGGCATCGCCGGCAATCCGTTTGAGTTCTCAGCATCGATCTCACGTGCATGCCGGCTCACGGGGCGCGTACTGTCTGCGGACATCAAACTTGTGCCTGATGGGCTCTTCGGCCTTGAGTATGAAAATGGCGAAGACAAATCGTATCGGTTCTTCGCATTGGAGGTGGATCGCAACACGATGCCGATTAGGCGATCGGGGCTCGATCAGACAAGTTATCTAAGGAAGATTCTCGGCTATCAGCAGATCATAGAACGACGTAGTTACAAATCGTGCCTGGGCATTCCCAATCTCTTCGTTTTAACGGTCACGACAAATGAGATTCACATGGCCAACATCATGGCGCTGGTGCAGGGGCTGAATTCAGGACGAGGTAGTAAACTCTTTTTGTTTCAATCAACGAATCGATCTGCATCGCCGGCAGATTTACTAAACGTGCCGTGGCGTCGAGCTGGACATGCGGAATTCTTTCTCAACCGTGTCGGGCAGGTATTATAGCGAGGCTGAAGTTAGATGGCTCCCGCAGCGCCAGCCGTTAGAGGCGCATAAGGCCTCTAGATGTCCTAAAACGAGAAGACCCACATTCGGTTTCTTTCTCCGTCGGAACTCTCAGGGCGCGCTACAGGGACTCCTGCTGCGGAAATTGGTATGCTTTTGGTAATTCGATTCGAGGATCAGGCGCGTGGTTAAGCGCTCTCGCATCAAAAAACCCTGCTGATCAGTGAAGTGGCAAACGCCGCGTACTGATGGCATTTGAGGATAAAATCAGATGGCGAAACCTCCAGAGAATCCGGGCGGCGGACGCCCCGAAAATCCGGGAGAACAAGGCAACCCGCAACGTCCAGATGGGGTGCCACCCGACCACCCTGGTCCTCCCCCTGACAAGGGACCACCCGGGCCCGTAGACCCGCCCAAGCCTCCTCCGCGCAAGGTGGGCTAAGATTAGGCGCTTAGCCGATATTCCGGCGGACCTGCGGCCAGTCTGGGAGCAACGTGCTCCCGGACGTTATGCGTATGAAATGGAAAAGCTCGCCGCTGTCGTCGGCGAGTCACTGCGCATAAACTCGTCGGCGCTCGCCAAGGGTGTTCTGGTCGTTGAATTTGATTGGCCTCTGGATGGAACTCCGGTTTCTTTAAGAGCGGTCTACCCGGATAGTTTTCCGCGGTTCAGGCCCAGCGTTAGTCTTCGCGATCCAGCGACATTTCGAAAACGTCACTGCAGCCCTCTGGATGGAAATTTGTGCCTCCTCGGCCGCGAGACCCGGCAGTGGCGACATAAATGGACGCTTACAAAGCTGCTTCAGAGGCAGCTCAAAGATTCGTTGCAGGACACAGGGGTACAAGATCCCCAGGGCGAACCCACCGAGTATTGGTGGAATCTACTTCGTTTGAATGGGTCTTACTGCCTTATCGATTCAGGATGGGATTTGAATGCGCCCACCCGTGGCACTTTAAAGATCAATTACAGCTTTGAACGGAAAGCTAGTGGTCCGGAAATTAGAGCGCTCGTATCAGAAATCCGCGATCAGCACGGCGCCGTTCTGCACACTTGGACTAGTCCGATACCGAACATGATTGTGTCGCGCAAAGCAGTCGTAATACCTTGGGTTTACATCGACGACTTTATCCTTCCAAACGGAACGTCAAAACAGATAGACAACTTCGTTGAGCGACTTCTTCCTCAAAAGCCCTGGCTGGAGAGCTTCGACTCCTCTATCTCGGCAAAATGGTTCGCGGTTCTGCATAAATCCGAGCTGGGGCCCGGACTGGAAGGCTTGGGTTGGGCTTTTATTTTTATTCACGGCGAAAAAAAATGCTTTCAACCGCCGAAGCATGGGAAGCAGCCCACCTTTCCCAGATTGTCTACAATTCCGACCTACAGGGCTGGCTCGGCTGATCTGGGCGCGCGAGTCCCGGCCACGAAAGTGCTCCGGAACAAAAAAATCGTTGTGGTTGGTGCTGGCGCAATCGGCGCTCCTACAGCAATTGAGCTTGCCCGTAATGGCTGCCGGCAGCTGGATATCGTTGATCACGATCTGCTTGAGCCCGGAAATTCCGTCCGCTGGAGTCTTGGCGCGACTGGATGGGGTAAACCCAAGGCTGAAATTTTGGCGAATTTCATCCGTCAAGAATATCCTTGGACCGATGTAAAGGAACACCTCCATAATATTGGTACCCAGTCCGCGAGTTTCGACAAGGGTGACGAATCTCTTTTTTTGGCGATTTTGCCGGACACAGACTTGGTGGTAGACGCCACCGCTTCATACGGCGTTTCGACTCTACTTGGCGATTACTGCCGCAGAGCAAATCTTCCCCTCATCTCGTTTTATGCGTCACCGCCTCTCACAGGTGGAGCTGTCGCGCGATTTTGGCCGAAATCCGGATGTCCTACCTGTTTGGAGATCGCTTACGATACTGAAGTGTTAAACCGGGCCCCAGGCTTCCATTCTGAGGAAGGGATGCAGCAACCCCCCGGATGCGCTGAACTGACCTTTACCGGTGCCTCGTATGATCTCCAGGAACTCTCACTACAGGCCGTGCGCGTTGTGATTGACACATTGCGCGAGGAAGAAACCGAGCGGCGTTCGGACGTGTATACGCTAAGCTTAGGCGCGCATGCCCATCCTCCTGAGTGGCGGACGGACCAGCTGCCGAAAATGGATAGCTGCTCGTGTCAAACGACATCGTAATTTGGTTACCTGCGAACGTCTCTGCCCTAAGCTGTGAGGAGGCGAGCTGCCTATTCCCTCTCGAAACAGGCGGCGCTTTTATGGGCTACTGGAACGGCAACAACGAGGTTGTTGTCACCGCTTCCATCTCGGCGGGCCCAAATGCTATCCATGAGAGATATTCTTTCGAACCAGACTACAAATGGCAGCAACAGGCCATTGAAGATCATTACGCAGCCTCGGGCCGTCGCGAAACTTACCTTGGTGATTGGCATACACACCCGGGCGGAATTACCGGACGGCTAAGTTGGCATGATAAGAACGTGCTTCGAAAGATAGCCAGGAGCCAAACAGCCCGTGCTCCTCAGCCTTTGATGCTTATTTATTATGGAAACTCTGAATCATGGCAGGTTGAGGCATGGTGCGCGAGGATCAAATCAAGAAAATTGCTATGGCCGCGGCTCCTAGTCTCACTTGCATCCCTTCGGCTGTATGAATGAGAACCATTTATGCGACTACACCATTAATTCTTTGAATAGAACGCCAAACGATCTTTCAAGAAACTCAATGGTCTTTGGTTGTCTTTCTAGGGAGGCCTTCACGAGCTGTGTCGTAAATAGTTTGCTTCTCTTCTTCCATTTTGCGTCAACTGCGGCGACCTGCTTTATCCACTCAACGCGTACCAAATATTCTGCTTTCTCGTTGTCGTAATTCTCGAACAGCCCAGGCTCCTTAAGATCGCCGCGCTTCAGTCGACTTTCTCCGGCAACCTTAAACTCATGCGCCCTCCTAGCCCTTTCAACAACACGTCCAATCCCGACATATCCCTTCGTTCGAAGGTACGGGACCACTATGTCATTCACGTTCAACGTGCGGATTTGATCGCTCCACTTCCTGCCTTGGCCAGCGGACAAAAACCCAAACCTTCGGCAATCGTCCCAGGTTCTGTGCGGGCCTTGTCCGACGTTCACGTAGTACAGCCCGTGCTCATAGTCGAAGCCCTGTAGATCAAGGTGGATCGTGTTGTGCGGTCGAAATTTATCCGCGAAATGACCGGTCGAAATATTCGTCAATGAGCGACCTAGCTTCCAGATCAATGTCTTTTCAATGAGGAAGGCGTCGCTCTCTGTGAGATTCCGCGCGATGACTTTAATGATGGGTTCGAGTCCGGCCGCTTTGATCTCGCGAACTCGGCCGGCCTTTTCGGTGGCAGCAGCGTCGGCGAGGTGAGCATTCTTTCTGTGCCCGAGGCCTTTCCCGTAGTAAAACTCCTCGAAATTCCGAGGGTCTATGTAAACATAGACGTAGTACTTGCCCGTGGGTGTCTCGGCCATGGAAAAATTGTAACTGGTCTGTTAGCCGCAGGCGAGTCTGTGCGGGTTGCGGACTGACAAGAAAGCCTAGGCCGCTTTCAGTTGTAAATCAGGCGACAAATGAAGGCACGGCTATGAACCGGGCTCGTCCGAATTATCATGCTCGGCGTTTGGCATCGCTAGATCAAGTTCTCCCTCCGGAGGGACAGCCTCCAAGGGCGATGGGATCGGCTCCACGTGTTCTTGCCAACCGGATACATCGACATATTCGTCTGGATTATTAGGCCTTTTGCGCAAATGCGGGGGAACGACCCGTCCTGGTAGATCGCCTTTTTTCCTGCTCATAGTCGCCGCTCCATGCGTGCGACAAGGTCGGAATCGATTCGGGCGGAAAAATGGTTGCCGCACTGCCGCGTCATCCGACCATTGAACTGCGCATGCTCGATACCTAGCTAATTTCCCAAAGGCCGATTGCCTCCTTCGGCCCGGCGCACGCGGCGCAACGCCCCCCAGCCCCAAGCCGCGTGCGCCACCTTTCTCAACAACGCCCGCCGCCCAGCGTGGTATTATTGTTGTGTGAATGGAGCGGCCGGAGAGCCGGCACTTTCCTAAATGGCCTCGACAATGACCGCGCGCGTAGAGGTCGCGACGTTTCCTGCGTTGTCCGCCGCCACGGGGTGTGGTGTGACCGACCCATGTTCGGCAGCATCCCGGTCGTGTTGAAGCGTCGTCTTAGCCCTTTTTCTTAGGCTTCTTTTTTGTCCCTTCCATTTTCGGATTTTGGTCATCGACGAAGCCAAAGCCAGCCCGCACGCCTCTAACTTGAAGCGCCTTCATGTTGCGCATGAGGCTTATCCTGGAGAATAGCGGGAGGTTCTTTGATTTTTGTCCCTTATCTTTGTGGGTCACAATGACGAACATCACGTGATGCTTTTGGTCAGCAAGTGGGGCAATCATTGTGGCGTATGCAGCATCGTCGACATTTTCCTTGATTAGCTTCTGGAGCTTGCCGAGCGCTTCCTCTTCCAACCTAATCACCTCGATTGCATTAGTGCCCTGATTGAACAGATGACTTAATTTGGCGGAGAGTGTCGAGACTTTTACGTGCTGGAAGACGGCGTGCCCATCCAACACCGAATAAAGGTCACACGGTTCAATCATGTGCTGTCCTGTCGGGCTTATGTTTTTTTCGTCCAGACAGACAATCGAGTTATCCGCGACAGCCACTGCTTGATTGTACGCGCCCTCGCTGTCGTGATGGTATGCTGGCAATGCGATCTCGACGCAATACGGGTCCAAGTACTTCTCAATTTTCGAGACGTAATCCTTCTCGACCTTGTACCAGTTTCCGTCGCAAAGATGAAAAGAGGTTCCGTCTATCGCAGTATCAAAAATCAAGCTCTTGTATACAGTGTGCCGCTCGCGCGGCGAGCGATCCTCATCAGTTAGCACAAGAGAATGGTGCCGCAGTTCGTTAACACCGAGCGCATTCACATCTACGCCGTGCTCATCAAGATACTCGTAGTATCGAGCCATAAAAACATCGTCATAATTCAGGCTCGCCCCCGCTCCGGCGAAGGTCGCATAGACGTTGTCCTCATAATTGATCAGGTCGGGAACAGTGAGGTTGAGGCCATCGTCTCTAGTTCGCAGAGCTGCGATAAGCTTATCGTCCAATCCCTTGATTAAAGACGGGTCCCGAACGGGCGCGATGTTTTGAATTTCCGGAAATGTTTTCTTGTAGTCTTCGCTCTCATACAGCTTGAAGAGCGCCTCACAGAGAGCGCCGAGCTTGGCAGATTCTACATCCGAGCTTACTCGAAGATTGCTTGCACCGGTCGCATGTTTGAATAGCTCCTTATGCTCCGTCTTCACTTTTCCAGTGAGTCGCCGGAGGATTGAGCTGTCGCGATCAAAGTCGAAAAGTGTTAGGTCCGAGCCTACGGGAAGTTGCGTTCTCTGGCGTCGTCCGACGCCTGGTTCCAGAGAATCAGTGCTTTTCAACTCGTTTGGATCAACGCAATTAAGCGTGACCCTTAGACCAAAGTCATATTCATAGCTTGCATCTTTCAAATTGTGGCTGACGTGTCCAAATGAAAGCGCAAAACAACGTTCATCGACTGGCAAAAATATCAGAGCGCCTTTGGATGCTTGGTTCAGTATTTTATCGATACGGAAATAGTCCTTCCACCATGGCGGACGCGGTGGACTGTCGAGGACAAAAAGCGAAGCGCCTTCCGGAAGACCTTCAGCCTCTACCTGGTCATCCAAGCGGTGATCATCTTTCAACGCGTTGGTCGCGTCGAAATCTTTTTTGAGAAGATAAATGGAAAAAGATCGGCTCTTGCTCATCGCTGCCGCCTGGTTGCCAATGGCTGTCTCAGTGTAATCCAGGGTTGTATCAACTTAAACTAGTTTTTACATATGGCCAGAGGGGCCTTACTTGTCATCGGCCCATTTTGCTCCTCAGGTGAAACGCTTCGCGATCGACGAATCAGAATTGAACGAGCCGA
Source organism: Pseudolabrys sp. (assembly GCA_030651965.1). GTDB lineage: Bacteria > Pseudomonadota > Alphaproteobacteria > Rhizobiales > Xanthobacteraceae > Pseudolabrys. The sequence goes on from JAUSBQ010000173.1 coordinate 10,484, forward strand.
CGAGAGAGTCACGAGCCGCATCTTGCGCGGATATAATATACTTTCCCGTCGAATATGATCGTCTGGCTTATTGCGCGGCTGGGTCGACCGGCTCGGTAACGGGGATGTCCTCTGGCGTGTCGGCCGGAACGGTCGGCGGCGCGTCGGATGCTTCGGGAATAGAACTGTCCGTTTCCTCGGGCTCCTCGGCGGTAGCGGGGAGAATCGGTTCGTCCGCTTGCGGCTCCTCGGGTTCGGATGCCTGTGGTGTCTCAGACGGCGCGCTGGGCTGCTGACCAGCTTGGTTCAATAGCGCCTGTACTTGGCTCTCAGTGAGGCACGTAGAGCCGACGCATAACTCCTGCACATTCGCTTGCTGGATATTTGCCTTGCGAACAGTGATCTCGTCGCCGGTCGCTCGCGTGAAGGTAAGCTCCCGCGTCGTGAAGCGATCCGCAAAGTCGCTGATGGTGCTGATGAGACTTTGGACGGCTCGCACGGTGAGGGCGATGACTGAGCGGTCGTCGATGCCGGAAATCGCGCCTTGCGCGTCGTACGTGGCAAGGTGCGCGTCCACAGCGGCGGCGTCTTCGGCGATAAATCCGTAGCGGACGGTGCTTGAAGCATCGTTGTTGTAGATAAAGGAGACCGGCTGGAGCGACGTCACCATGTCGAGCGCGGAGAGGTCGAGCGGCAGTATGTCGTGCTTGGTTGCGCGTGTGGATGAGAGGCAGCTATCCGAGCCGCTGTTGTAGACGACTTCGCGATTGGCTGAGAGACACAGCGAGCCCGCGCCGGTCGAGCCGGTGAGGCCATCGAAACCGACAGTGCCAGTGACAGAAAGTGTGCGCCAGGGAGTAGTAGTTGAAAGTCCTACGTTGGCTGTACCAGATTTGACCGTGATGCCGAGGTTAGCGCTGTTGTTAGAATAAAGCTTTAGATCCTGGCTGGCGGTCGAGCTGAGCCCGGCGCTGGTTACGTTGAGGACCTCTCTGAAAATCGAGATGCCGTTCACATCCAGACCGAAAGCCGGAGTCACAGTATTAATGCCGACTCTCCCACCATTGGTAATCGTCAGAACATCAACACTGGAAGACTGGATGCGCGTATCGTACGCGTTCAATCGAAGTGACTTGAATGCCGATCCGGTTCGGTCGTAAGAGAGAATCGTGCCCCTTCCGGTGGCTTCCTGTACTGCATCATCGGTATCAAACATGAATTCAAGGCCAGCACCAGAACCCGGAAAGGTATTGACAGTCGCTCCACGCAAGCTGAACACTCCCGACGAAGGTGCGAGGCCGATAAACCCCTTGTCCGTAGTCACACTCAATCCGCTCGACCCCATTTGTAAGCGCGCCAATTCCGTCGAATCGGAACCAGTCTGATAATTTCTACCTCTAATTCCCGCATATGTATTCGACCCGTCGTACTGAACAGTGAACGCCGAGGCCGGTGTGCCACCGATGTTGAGCCCGATGTGGGCAGCAGTATTGTCCACCTGGAGGCGGATATTTGGTGCCCCTGTCGAACCAGCGCCGAGCACGATGTTGTTGTTTGAATTGCTAGAGCCATAATCGCGACTCTCAAGTCGGCCAACCTGGATATTTCCTGCGGCGGCGTTTGCTCCAGTGATTGTGATGGGGGCTGCAAAACTTGAAGTGGCAACAGTCGAGGTCGCCGTAATGTAATTGACCGTTGGGCTTGTCGATGCAGCGAGCGCGCCCGTGCCACCACTCGAATACACCCAGCCCTGGCCGAACGTGTTTGCTCCCGTGCCGCCGCTTGAAACAAGCAAAGGAGTGGCGAGCGTGAGCGCGCCTGCGGAATCAAACGAGGATGTCGCGCTCGCTCCGAAATACGCGCCGTCGAAGACTGACAAGAGTGTTGAGGACGCGAATGTGAGCGACCCGCCCGAAAGAGGAAGGTAGTTGCTCGCGGTGATGCCGTCGGGAATGTCCGCGTCGGTGAGCCCCGAAACACCATCGACGGTAATGTCCGACAGGTCCGTGCCGGAGAGGTGATCGATCCTGTTGGTCAACGCGACAGCGTTCCATACACCGCCGCTACCAAAGTTGGAGGCTGGCGCGGGATAGGTGCTGCCGGAGATTATTCTCCCGAACCTGTCGGAGAGTTCATTGATTGCCGTCGTAAACGCCTCCTGCGTCACGTAGCCGCCGCTTGGTGCGGCGACTTGCACGGTGCGCTCAATGATCCTTTCGATGACAGGCTGATTGATGATTGTCGGCAGAGCGGAGACAGAAGCCGGATTCTGTGCGGATGACGTGGCGACTATTGCGGACGGTGCGACACTTGCCGCCGCAGCAGCATTTGATGCGGAATGGGTAACCGCCTGATGCCCGCCAAATACAGAAAGTACCGTAGCAATAATGCCCACTAACAACTCCTTCATTGCTGCATTATTGCACGCGCGACGTGTCACAAATCGGCAGGGTGGGGACAGCGGACGCGACTGCCACGCCGTTGAAGCGCGCCGTAACGGCCGATGCTCTGCGGCTTTCTCGCGCAACAAAAATTGATCCGCGCCACATAGCAATTCATTCGCGCTCACCCGTGCAAGCGGCAGAGCATGCCGAACGGTTACGGCAAACGTTTTTGCTTCTACTTCCCGTGTCCTCTTTAACGAGGACGCAGCGAATGAAGCTCCGCAAACATTCCAAGTATCGAGTCATCTACGCAGACCCGCCGTGGCCGGAATACGGCGGCGGCAAAATCAAGCGAGGGGCCGACCGGCACTATCCGCTTATGTCGATCGCGGCGATCATTCGGCTCGGCGACGCCGTGCGGCCGTACATCGACGATGATGGATGTCACTTGTACCTGTGGGTGACGAACACGCACCTGGGTAATGGTTTTCTCGTCATGGACAGGTGGGGCTTTCGATACAAAACGACGATCACCTGGTTCAAGGATCGCTTCGGCTTGGGACAGTATTACAGAGGCCAAACCGAGCACTGCCTCTTTGGAGTGCGCGGCCGGCTCCCCTATCGAACCAGGGAAGACGGTAAGCGCGCGCAGGGCATCACGGCCATCCACGCTCCTCGCACGAGGCACTCGGCGAAGCCGGGCGAGATGCGGACCATGATCGAGCGGGTTAGCCACGCCCACCGCCTGGAGCTATTCGCGCGCGGCGAAGCCGAGGGATGGGACGTTTGGGGCAACGAGGTCCAGAGCGACATTTCGTTAGCGGCCTAGCCGGACGATGCAAACGACCAAACGCCGCTCCCGCATGCGCCGGATCAGCTCGGGTAAGCGCATCGAATTGACCGAGCGCGATATCGAGCTGTTCAAGCTTCTCAATCGCTATCACTTCCTTCGGTCAAACTTCCTCCACGCGTTCCTGGGAGGCAATTCAGAGACCCGCTTCAAAGAGAGGCTCGGGCATCTGTATCACGACGGCCGGTACATCAACCGGCCGGAGCAGCAGTGGCAGTTTGCAAACTGCCGCTACATGCCCGTCATCTATGAACTGGACGACCGGGGTGAGCAGGTGCTTCGCGAGCGCGGTCTAATTCACAGCGACAGCCCGCTTCTCAAGAAGGGCCGCATGGGCGCGTATCGGCAGTTCGCTCATCAACTCATGATTTGCGACTGCATGGCATCGATAGAGCTTGGCGTACGACAGGACCCGAGCCTGCGATTTATCTCATGGCAGGAGATTGTCGCGAAGGTGCCGGAGAGCACACGCAAGCTCGATAACCCATTCGCGATCCCTGTCTCAATCTCGCACACGTTCCCGCGTACGGGGGCGACGCAATGCGCGGATATCAAGATTGTGCCGGACGGCCTGTTTGGCTTGGAATACACGCGCGAAGGGTCGAAGGCGTATCGCTTTTTCGCGCTGGAAGCCGACCGGAACACGCAGCCCGTCACCCGTTCGGACCTGCAACAAACGAGCTACCTGAGAAAAATCCTGGCCTACCGGCAACTCTCCGCCCAGGGCATTTACAAATCGCACCTTGGCCTCCCCAATCTCCTCGTCCTGACCGTCACGACGAACGAGCCTCACATGGCGCACATCATGTCGCTCGTGAGGGATCTGGCGCACGAGGGAAAGAGCAAGCTGTTTCTATTTAAGACGATGAGCAGTCTAGGCAACTTCGAGAAGGCTCCCGAGCCGACGGCGCATATACTCACCGATGCGTGGCAGAGGGTCGGGTATGAGGCGTTTCGGATCGACGAGCAATAAAACAAAACGCGTGACTGTGGCTCTCGTCGACCGGATTTTTGCAACAAACCTTCATCAAAATAAACTTATTTAGAGTGCCACCAAATCCAACTGGAGATTTGCGGCGCGATACTGTGCCAGATCATCACTACGATTAAAATTGTAATGCAGATTAAGAAAAGATCGGGCGTCGCGTTATTCCTCGCTATCTGGAAACGAATGCCGGCTCTCATGGCACGACTCATCCACGGATTGTCTTCGGGGCGCTCCAATAGAACTTTACGGTAGTCAATTTGGTCGTGATTGATGCTGTATTTTTGCAAAATGGCGCTGTATCTGGTTGTGAAATCTGACAATGCTGCCCGGTCAATAGCTTCTCCTTCGAGCAACAACAGCCGGTATAACTCATTCATTTCCAGACCGCTTCTATGGTGTTGCTCTGAATTTACAATGTTATTGCTGGAATATTGCAGTAACGAGGAGATTAAAATAACTATTGAGAAAACGACGGTCGTGAAATTATAAAGGTCCGTTACCTCCGTAGAAGACTTCACAAAATATGGCAGGATAGTAAGTATGATGACATAAGCGGACGCAAACGCGGTTAGGCGTGTGAGCTTCTTGTCATGCATTTCTAGTCGTTTTGACGCGTTGAAGCTCGCTGCGGCCGTTGTCCTCAGTGCCTTCAATAGCTTCTCTCTTGCTGTATTCACGTCACTCCCCAAAACATACCGACGATTACCTGACGGCGCGGTCGGCCTGCCTGGCCCTTCAAAAATGATCGGAGCCGAGTGGCACTTTGTTGCGCTCCGCGATTAACCTGACATAACCTCGCAGTACATTTTCTTTGAATGCATACCACGAATTGCGTTTGCGAATGAGAATGCTGCCGTGCGTCGGACTGCACAAGCTGTACAGACGAGTTCGGAACTTTTCGATAGGAAGTGGTGTCCGATCCTTCCGATATTCCATCACTGGTAGATACGAGCGTTCATAAATATCTTTCAGTTGTCGCTCGAAATGCGTCAAGTGTGCCGTTGACCAGAGCGCTTCTTCGTAATCGGCTGAGTTTTTCGTTTTTTGAATGGCGAAGGTGTATGCTTCTCGTAGGGGGGCTTCCGCGCGAGCAATGGCTCTGCTTATCGCCTCATGGAAGTCGTTTGACGACGCAGCATTGCTTTCCGTGTGATGATCGTAAATTTGCCAGAACAGATTTTCACCGATGAGATGAACATAGTACGGAAACCCATCGCTTATTTGACTGACGCGGACGAGGAATTCTTTGGGGACGACCATCGAAAGTCGATCCGCCGCGTTAGTGATAATTTTCCATCGCGCATCGAACGAAATATGCGGAAGCTCGAACGCGGTTATCGGCCGGCTGGCCGATAGATGGCTTCCAATGATTTCGTCGAGAGTTTTTCCAATCCCGCACATTACGAAACGGAGCGGCGGTCTTTTGTCGTGCAGAAGCTTTATCAACTCGGCAAACTGAGACTTCACGTCGTCTGATTCAATTCGATCTATTTCGTCAATTACGACCGCATGTTCGCCCGGGCCGCGCTTTTGCACGCTCTCGATGATGACGTTTGCCGCGAGGTTAACGCTCGTAATATGCTCAGGGACTTGAAACACACTGTTTCCGGACAAGCTGCCCTCGGCTTTTAAGACGCCGATGTTAAAGCCTGCCGTGCCTTTCAAGTCTCTTGTATTCTTTAGATGCTTCTGACCCATCAACTCGTTGCAAATGTCAGTCACGATGCCAGTAAACGTGGATTTCTCATCACAGCCAACGTAGGGAGGGTCGGCCTTCCCGAACGTCTTCGCCGCAGTAAGAGCAATGGATGTTTTTCCGACGCCGCGTTCTCCGTAAACGAATATGTGCATGCCTGGAGAATGAAGTGTCCGGCCGAGTTCGCGAAGAAGCTGATCGCGTCCCTGTAAAAGATCCGGCGTGTCGATGGGCTGCGCGGGCCGGATATATTGCTTCAATATCCCGGCGAACTCTTCTTCAGATCGAAAAGGATATTTCATCGCCGCCTCGCGAATCGGTTGTTCCCTTGGACATTACTCGCCGAAGTTCCGTCTTGACTACTGTTCTGTTTTCGTTCTCCTTTCTATTCCATGGCAGTTGAGACCTTGGGCGAGGCAATGGACCACTCGTGGCGCGTCACCGTCCGCTGCGCCTGGGGTCCGCGCGACGGCATGAAGCGCGTGCGTGAGTGCGTGTGTGGTGGGGAACTGGACTTGTCGACGCTCGTCTGGACGCGCGGCAGGGACTTCCCGCTGGCGCGGCTAGAGAGCCGTCTGAAGTGTCCCCGGTGCGGATCGCGGCAGGTACGATTGGCGTTCAGCGTGCCACCCAGCAGGCAGCAAGTAAGTGCGCAGTCATGACCCAAGCGTTCTATGAGGAAATTGCAAAATGCGATGTGGTTTGCTCTAACTGCTATCGGGTCCGCATTGGTTTGAGAGCGGAGCCAAATCGGAGCCAAAAATCTGAAAAGTGCGTTATGCGGGCGTAGTTCAATGGTAGAACGGCAGCTTCCCAAGCTGCATACGAGGGTTCGATTCCCTTCGCCCGCTCCAACTCCAAAAAATTGGCTAATTCATGAGGTTATCATGGTCTTCTGCCGGGTAGAATCCCGAAGAGAAATGACCTGTACAACAATTCTACAACGCCGCCACGACGGTACTGCCTCTCAAAAGCTCTCCCCTTGGCTAAATGGGCGCCGATCGCGGTCAGGTCTCTTCGGCGAGGATGTCGCTCCGCTGAACGAGTATCTGCTTTGGAGGAAGCGGACATCCGGCTGAAGCTCACAATGTCTACTAATGACCCATCGCTGCATTCGCTGCGTTGCAAAATCTTGTCCGCTACCCGCCGCGTTCAGTGACAAACCAGTACCGGAGTTTTCGTGTGCGTCAGCACCTTGTTTGTCACACTGCCGAGCAAGACAGCAGATAGTCCGCTCCGCCCGTGAGATGCCATGACGATGAGATCGCAGCCCTTATCATGGGCAGCCTTGATTATGGCTTCATAGGGCTGCGCGTCCTCCACCTGAATCGTGTCGCAGGACACGCTGGCCAGCTTGGCCGCCTCCGCAGCGCGTTTCAACACGCTTGTGGCATGTCGCTTAATCTCTTCATCGTGCTTGCTAATTGCCTCTGGCATCTGCCTCACTTTCGATTCGGTAATACCGCCGAAGTCGAATGGGGCCTCGACCACGATCACAGATACCCTTGCGGCTACGGATTTCGCCAGCGACAATCCATGCGTCACAGCATGGTCCGCTAGCTCCGAGCCGTCGGTCGGGATGAGAATATGCCGGTACATGCTCCACCTTTCGATTTGTTTGATCGTATCGCCAACGGATGCCTTCAAAATGTGATCTTCGGCAAATATTATAGCTAACCGAGTTGGGGGTCGGGCTATTGAGACAAATCAATTATCCGCGCACCGCCGCTAGCTTACCCGGCAACATAAACAGCATGTGTCGGCCGGGTGTCGGGTGCGGTTCGGTGCTTGGGCCAAAACTGATGTTCAGACGACGCTACGGGTTGTAGCGATCTCTAGAACGACCGCTGCGGCATTTTTCAAAGGCATTGCCGCGGTCGGAAATCTTCCCGCCGCCGCGCAGCGTCTCTTATTGCTTTTCGATGCCCAATTCCTTGGTGGTCTTTTCCCACACGGCCAGTTGGCCCTTGAGGAAGGCGCCGGCCGCTTGCGGGGTGCCGACGCCGCCCGGTGCAAGATCGAAACCAAGTTTGACCGAAAGCTCCTTGACCTGCGGGTCCTTGGCGGCCGCATCCGCTGCCGCGTTCAGTCTGGCAATGATCGCGGGCGGCGTGCCGGCCGGCGCCATGAGCATGAACCAGCCCTGGAAGTCGAAGCCCGGCAGCGTTTCCGCCGCGGACTGGATTTCCGGCATGCTGGTCGCGCGGCCGGCCGACGCCACCGCGATGGCGCGCAGTTTGTCGGCGCGCACCAGCTGTTCGACGATCGAGATCGAAAACACACCGGCCTGCGTCCGGCCCGTCATCACGTCCTGGACGCCGGCGTTCGGGTTGGTCGACGGGATCAGGACGAATTGCGTGCCGGCATGTTTGTTCAGCGCCTGCGCGGTCACGCCCGCCAGATTGCGCGGTCCGTCGACCGACATTGAAAACTTGCCGGGCGTCCTTTTCTCCAGCGCGATCAATTCGGGCAGGGTCTTGGCCGCGACGTCCGGGTGTACGACGATGAGCTGGTTGCTGCGCGCCACCAACGCGATCGGCGCGAAGTCCTTCACCGGGTCATAGGGCAGGCTCTTCATCATGAAGGGATTGGTGACGAGCGCGGCCGACGTGGCGAAGAACAGCGTGTAGCCGTCCGCGGCGGCGCGGGCGGCGGCGGCGGCACCAACAACATTACCGGCGCCGGGCTTGTTCTCGACGATGACATTCTGTCCGAGTGTCCTGCCCATGCGCTCGGCGATCATGCGCGCCATGACATCGGGACTTGCGCCCGCGGGCTGCGAGACGACCAGCATGACCGGCCGTTGCGGCCAGTCCTGAGCTGCCGCCGGGTTCGTCTGGGTCAGAACAGCGACGCCCAAGGCGACGATAAATGTCCGGAGCATTTCAACCTCCCGTGAATTTTTCTCTGTTGCGCGCATTTTGAGCCTCTCACGGCTATTTCACAAGACGGCATATGACGCCCGCAATACGGTACAAGCGGTCGGCTATAGACCGATTGCGTCGGCCTTACGTAAATGTCCATCCGACCCATCGGACTTAGCAATGCCGCGCAAGCCGGAGTTCAACGATCCATGCCTCTGATCGACGTTCACCAGCACGTCATTCCCGACATCTATAAAAACGAACTCGCCAGCGTCGGCGTGCTCGGCAGCGGCGAAAATCCGTGGCCGGCCTGGAGCCTGCCGCGCCAGCTCGAACTGATGGACAAATTCGGCATCGACGCCGTGCTGCTGTCGATCGCCTCACCCGGCGCCTGGTTCGGTGACATCGAATTTACCAAGCGGCTGGTGAGACTTTGCAACGAGTACATGGCGCAAGCCGTCGCCGACCATCCCGCGAAGTTCGGCGCCAAGGGCTTTGGCGCGATGGCCTTCGTCGCATTGCCGGATGTCGAGGCCGCCTGCCGCAGCGTCGAATACGCGCTCGACACGCTCAAGCTCGACGGCGTCAACCTGCAAAGCCACACCGGCCACCGCTATCTCGGCCACCCGGAAGAATTCGAGCTTTATGCCGAACTCGACCGCCGCAAGGCGGTGGTGTTCGTGCATCCGCAGCGGCCGCCGGTCAGCGGCATGCCGGAATATTCGTATCAGGCCGGCTATACCGAACTCACCTTCGACACCACCCGCGCCATCACCAATATGCTTTACACCGGCATGCTGGAGAAATTCCCCAACATCCGTTTCATCATGCCACATATGGGCGGCGTCACGCCGTTCCTGCTGTTTCGCTTGAGCGGGCTCGACGACGATCCGAAGCTGAAGGACAAGGTGCCGGCCGGCGTGAAGACCTATCTCAACCGGCTCTATTACGACGTCGCGCAGTCGCCGTCGCCGCTGGAGTTGCGCGCGCTGATGGACATCGCCGATCCGTCGCGCATCCTGTTCGGCACCGACTATCCGTCGGCGCGCTTTGTCGAGAAGGTGATGGCCGACAACATCGCCAACGTGACCGCGTTCGACGGCTATGACGACGCGCTGCGCGCCAAGGTCATGGCCGGCAACGCCAAAGCGTTGTTGCCGCGTTTCGCCAATATCAAGCCGCCGCGATACTGCCGCAGCAATTCGCGGCCGTAATCGTTGCCGTTCGGCGTGCGTACCATCGCGTGCGCGTGCTGCCGGTTATAGCCGGCGTTCGGCAGCGCCACGCCGGGCTGATGATAGAATTCGATATAGATCACCGGGCTGTGCACCCGGTAATAGAACGGCGCGGTGTCGTTGAAGTCGCCGATCCAGCCGAAAAAAGTGCGGTCGAGGTGCGCTAACGCCTGCTCGTGCCAGACCTTGGCATGCTCCGGCGCGAGACGGTCGGTGTAGAGCTTGATCAAATCGGCGAACTGCGCACGCTGCGCCGCCGTCATCGCGGTTGATGCCAGGCCGGCATAAGGCAGCACCGCATTATCCTGGAAACCGGCGGCAAAGCCATCGAACGGCAGGTCCTTGCCGATGATCGCCTGCGCACGTTGCTCGGCTGTCAGCGCCGCCATGAATTGCCAGCCGCGCGCTTCTTCCTCGCGCAGCACCGTCACCCCGGCATATTGGCCGGCGTCGGCCTTGATCGGCTCGGCGCCGAGCAGGATCGGCGACAGCACGACCTGATCGCCGAGCACGAAGCAGTTGATGTTGCAGTGGTGGCCGTCGATCTGAAAGCCCCACGGTGCAGTCGCCGACGGTTCGCCGAACAGGCTGATCCAGTAGTAATGCTCGCCGAACTCCAGCGGCAGCCCGGTCAGTTCGGCGAGCGTCGTGTTCAGCCGCATGGCGTCGCGCGCGGTCCGATAGGTCTGCGCTCCGAGGCAGGCGCGCATCATGCCATAGGCGAGTTCGCGCTGCGTCTCGCTCAGGTCGACGAGGCAGAGGCCGTGCCGCATCAGGTTGCGGTGGATGTTGCTCCAGGTCCGCCAGATCTCGCTGTCGATCGGGAAGGCGGCCGCCTGGCGCTGTTCGCTATCAAGCGACGCCGCGAAAGCGGCAACGGCATCGGAAATCTGCTTCGCGTTTACGCCGGTCTTCTTCAGCGGAAACAGGCCGGGCTCCACCGCGCCATTGGCGGTCAGTCCCGTGAAGCGCCGCGCCAGCGCGACGTGCCAGCCGGCGAACAGATCCTGCAACGGCTTCGACACCGCGTTGGTATCGATGCGCGGCGGTGCACGCGACGGCTGGGGAAGGGCGGCGGCTCGATCCGGCATGGCGCTGATTTTCTACCACCCCCGGCGCGGCGTTAGAAGGCCTCGAAGACGACGCGCGCCGCGTGATGAATTGCGCGCACGCGCACTATGCCGAAGCTTCATGCGACGCGGCTGGCTGGCATGGCGCTTCTGTGCTGTATTGCAATAAAATCTCGGGGAGGCCTTCGTGAAGCTTGTTCTGTTCCAGACGTCGCCCAGCGCCGAAATCCTGCCAGGCGCGTTGACAGATCGCGGCGTCGTCGACCTCTCCGCCGCGGTGAAGAAGAGCTACACGCCGCAACTGACCATGCAGGGCATCATCGACGATTTCGACCGGCTGCGGCCGACGCTCGAAAAATTTGCGCGGGATGAAACCGCGACGCCGCTGCCGCAAGTGCGGTTGCGGCCGCCATTGCCACGCCCCGGCAAGATTCTCGCCTGCATCGCCAATTACTGGGAGCACGCCCAGCGCGAAGCGCGCCCGCTCAACATGTTCATGAAGAACCCTGACGCCGTCGTCGGTCCCGGCGATACCATCGTGCTGCCGGAATACACCGTGCCGTGGATATTCATGCACGAGGCTGAACTCGCTCTGGTGCTGCGCGGGCCGTCGAAAATGGTCAAGGCCAAGGACTGGCAAGGCGCCGTGTTTGGCTACACCTCGATGATCGACGTCTCGGCGCGCGAAGAGGGCCGCAAGACCTGGCCGTCATTTCCGAATACGAGCTGGCTCGGCAAATCATTCGACACCTTCGGCCCGATCGGCCCCTGCATCGCCACCGCCGACGAGATTGAGGACCCGAACGATCTGGTGGTGCGTTTCTGGAACGAAGGGCAGTTGCGCCACAACTACAATACCGACGATATGGAGCATCGCGTGCCGCAACTGGTCGAATTCGCCACCACGGTGATGACGATGAACTCCGGCGACCTCATCGCCTGCGGCACCAACCACGAGGGCCTCGGCGCGCTCCAGGACGGCGAAACCGTCGATATCGAAATCCAGAATATCGGCAAGATGTCGCTAAAAGTGTCCGACCCGCTGAAGCGGAAATGGGAGCGCGGCGTCTATATGGGCGCCGATTCGACCAATCCGGAAGCGGTCAAGCGGCATCGGCCACAATAGAGTTGCCGCGGCCCGGAAAATCGGGGAACGTCAACGCGGCAATCGAATGCTGCGGAGAATGCGTTATGGCCGACGGGACTTCTTATGCGCGCTGACGATCTCTCCCGCATGGATCTGAACCTGCTGTTCGTGTTCGAGGCGGTGATGCAGGAGCGCAGCGTCACCCGCGCGGCGCAGCGGCTCAACGTGTCGCAATCGACGATCAGTCATGCGCTCAACCGGCTGCGCGTCGTGCTCAAGGATGAATTGTTCATCCGCGGCTCGGGCGAGATGCGGCCGACGCCGCGCGCCATCGCGCTGTCGACCGCCGTCATCCCGACGCTGGCGCATATCCGCGCCGCGCTGGCGCCGACCGATTTCAACCCGGTCAAGGCGGTGCATACGTTCCAACTGGCGATGACCGATTATGTCGCGACCTTGCACCTCAACAATCTGGTCGAAGTCGTGCGCATGCGCGCGCCGCATGTCGATCTGCGCATCAAGCTCAACGTCATGCAGCATGCCTGGAGCATGCTCGACAAGCAGGAGGCCGATCTCGTCGTCGGCATGATCGATAACCCACCGGATCGCTTCGCCACCGAGCTCTTGTACGAGGACAGCGTCGTCGTGGTGATGTCGCCGAAAAACCTGCTCGGCAAGCAGCCGCTGACGCTGGAAGATTATGCCGCCGGCAAGCACGTCTATATTCCGGTCGACGGCATCATTCCGACGCACACCGGCCGCATCGACCGCGCCCTGGAACTTAAAGGCCTGGTGCGCCGCCATGTGCTGACGGTGAGCCAGTTCGCGCTGGCGCCGCCGATCATCTTCAATACCGACTACATCATGAGCATTCCGCGCCGGCTCGGTGAAATGTGCAGGACCCAGCACAAATTGCGCGTGGTCGAACTGCCGCTCGATCTGCCGCTGCAACCGACCCGCGTCATCTGGCACCCCCATCTCGGCAATGGCGCCGCCAATCGCTGGATGATCGAGGTCCTCCAGGAAATTTCCACCGCCAGCCCCGGCCCGAATGGCGCCAAGAAAAGCTAGCCGCGGTTGGCGTCGCACCATGCGGCGGTTTCATAGTTCAGCTAGGAATA